>JAGYJL010000002.1 GCA_018402015.1 Flavobacteriales bacterium
CGTACTTATGAGTATCAAGATACAGCTAAGTGTTATGTCGGATTTAGAACGGTAATGACGTTCTTGGGAAGAGATAAGGCTGATTTTTAATCACATCGAAATCAAGTAAAACCTAAAATAAATTAAGTCATGCAAGGGAAAAAGTGGAAAAGTTTCATGGCGAAGCTATATGGCTTCGGAGCGGCAATTGTAATTATTGGAGCAATGTTCAAGATACAACATTGGCCTGGTGCTGGGCCGATGCTTGTAGTTGGTTTGTCTGTTGAAGCGATTATTTTCTTCTTTTCTGCTTTTGAAAAGCCTCATGAGGATCCAGATTGGAGTTTGGTGTACCCAGAGTTGGCTGGCATTCCTGGGGAAGGTGGTCATGGGGGTCATGGTGGCAACAACCAGAATAGCATTTCTCCATCTCAAGAGTTAGATAAACTGCTAGAAGAAGCTAAAATCGGTCCAGAACTGATTGAAAGTCTTGGGAACAATCTTAGATCATTAGGAGATAATGTGGCTAAGATGAGTGACATTACTGATGCATCTGTTGCAACTGAGCAGTATGTTGGAAATGTCAAGAAAGCTGCTGAGACGGTTGGAGGTCTTTCTGATGCTTACATGAAGGCATCTGCCTCACTTGGCGCCATGGTAGTTGATGGCGAAGGAGTAGATTTTGGCTCGGAAATGAAGAAGATGGCCGAAAACATCACTCAGCTCAATACGCAGTATGAGATGCAACTGCAGGGGACCAAGCAGTTCTTAGAATCATCTGATACGTTGTATGGAGGTATGAATAGCCTGATGAGCACACTTAATGAGTCGGTGGATGATGCCAAGAAGTATAAGGATGAGGTTGCGCAATTGGCGCAAAATATCAGTTCATTGAATACTGTTTATGGTAATATGCTTTCTGCTATGAATCGTCCTCAGGGATAATTCTAACGTAGTTCTAAACCAAATTATCTGAACTGAACAAGAATGGCAGGAGGAAAAGAAACACCAAGGCAGAAAATGATTGGGATGATGTACTTGGTACTCACCGCGTTACTCGCGTTGAATGTATCCAAGGAAATTCTCAACTCATTTATTCTGATCAACGATAGCCTTATCGTTACCAACAAGAACTTTGCTAATAAGAACGAGTCAGAATATGACAAGTTTGATCGTGCTTATGCTGAGAATAAGGAGAAAGTTGGTAAATGGCATAGTAAAGCGATGGAGGTCAAGGAGTCTTCGAAAGAGATGGTAGATTATATCGAGGACCTTAAGCAGTACTTGATCATGAGGACCGATAAACTTGATTCGGTTGAAATCAACAAATTTAAGGAGTCAGGAGACCAAATAATATTGGATTCCATTTTTGCACTCAAGAATGTTAATTCAAAGGATAACTATGACATCGCAACGAATATCATGATCGGTGGTGATGAAGGCAAGTTGAAAGAAGGCGAACATACAGCTTTTGAATTAGCTACGAAACTTACCACTTTCAAAGATGGATTGATTGCTCATTTGGACCCCATCAAAGGGAGGAGTATTATCGATGCACTGAAGCTTAATTTCAATACGGATACCACACTTAGAATTAGCGCTTCTGAATTTCAAAGCTGGCATTTAGCTAATTTCTATCATATTCCTTTGGCAGCAGTCATTACAAATCTTACAAAGATTCAAACCGATGTAAGAAATGCCGAATCGGATGTGGTAAAGTACCTGTACAGGGAAGTTGATGCGAGCGATTTCAAGTTCGATAAGATTACGGCTAGAGTCATTGCACCGAATTTGGTCTTTCAGGGAGATGATTTCAAATCTGAAATATTTGTTGCTGCTTACAGCTCGACACAGAATCCGAAAATCGAGATTGGAAAGGTTGATACAAACACAATGACGATTAGTAATGGCGATACAAGTGCTATTCAAATTAAAGACGGAGTAGGGATTTACACTGCACGCGCATCTAGTGAAGGGCTGAAGACTTATGAAGGTCTTATCAGTATAAAAAATCCTGGAGGAGGTGGCTACACTTCTTACCCGTTTAAAGGCGAGTACATGGTTATGAAGTCGGGTGTGGTTGTGTCACCAACTAAGATGAACGTATTGTATCGTGGTGTTAAGAATCCGATTAGCGTTTCTGTTCCAGGTGTAGCTCCTGAGCTTGTTAAACCGTCTTTGCAAGGTGGTACGCTTAGGCCAGATGCAGCTGCGGGAAAAGGGAACTATATTGCAGAAGTTGCAGGTGGAAGTACTGCCAAGGTTGTTGTTTCAGCTGAGGTTGATGGAAAGCAACGTAAAATGGGTGAGTTTGATTTCCGCGTTAAGGATGTTCCACCACCAGTTGCTACGATTGCAGGTGTTGAGGAAGGATTAGTTTCAGCTAATAGATTAGCTGCCGCTCCTACAGTGATACCGAAGATGCAGAACTTCGATTTCGAGTTGTTCTTTAAGGTGACCAAGTTTGACTTGGTATATCAAGTCGGTACAGACCTTATAACGACTAATGTTACCGGTAGCTCAATACCTGCTAATGCGTTAAGTCAGATAAGCAGATTGAAGAAAGGTTCTAGAATTTATATCGAAAACATATCAGCAGTTATGTTGGATGAAAATAATCGACCTGCTGCTGGCGTTACTCCTAAGAAACTATCTCCAGTTAGTTTGAAATTGAACTAGTTGGTTTAGTTAAACTTATAAATGAAGGTCATGAAAAAGTTGCTTGTCATTTTGGTAGTTATACTTGGTGCCGTTGGGGCATCAGTAACTGATCTATCTGCGCAGAATGTGTTGGATGGTGTTTATGTGAAAGAACATTATCCAACTAGAAAGGTGATCCCTTATACACACTTGCGTGAAGCTGATGTGATGTGGGCAACGCGAATTTGGAGGAAGTTGGATCTTCGGGAGAAGATAAATCAGCCTCTCTACTATCCTACCGAAGCAATTAAGAACAGAAGAAGTTTAACGCAGGTTATTCTAGAGGCTGTAAAAGAAGGTAGTTTGACCGCGTACGAAGCACTAGATGACGAGTTCACCATGACTTTGACGAAGGCTGAAATCGAACGAAAATTGAACTTCATTGACACTCTTTATATTGAGGATCCAGAGCCTCCTTACGAGATGAAGATGCAAGTAGTAGACGAGCCATTTGACCCATCAAACGTGAAGGAATTTCGTTTGAAGGAAGATTGGTTCTTCGACCGACAAAAGTCGATTCTTGATGTTAGAATTATAGGTATACAGCCTGTAGCAGATAACATCGATAGAACAACTGGTGAAATTCGAGGTAAGGAACCAATGTTCTGGATTTACTTTCCAGAGGCAAGAAACATCTTTGCCAGTGCTGAGGTGTTTAACCGTCAGAATGATGCCGAAAGAAGAACGCTGGAGGATATTTTCTGGAAGCGGATGTTCGGATCGTACATCTATAAAGAGAAGAACGTTTACGATCGTCAGATTTCAGATTACATGCTTAACGGTATAGATCAGTTGTTAGAGGCTGAGAAGATCAAGGAGCAGATATTCATCCTAGAGCATGATCTTTGGGAATATTGATAGTAAATTAAGAAAAGAGCTAAAGGCCGAAACTCAATTAGTTTCGGCCTTTTTGCTTTTGTAGATAGCCCATTCTTTTGTTTTAAGTCAATTGTTTTCACGTTGATTGCCCTACTTTTGCGCACAAAATTTGTCAGATGAAAAAAATATGTCTTACGGCAGTTATAGTTTTTGCTGCTATCAGTTCAACGGTGTTTGCTCAGGACATGTCTACAAAAGACATTGCTACGGCAGCTGAGAAAGCACTTAAACCCGCTGCCGATTCAACGAAAGTCTGGGACATAGGGGGCTCAGCAGCGCTTAACTTTGGACAGACTTATCTTAAAAGTTGGGCAGGTGGTGGCCAAAATTCCCTTGCTGTCGCATTTACTGGTTTGGTTCACGCAAATTATCGCAAAAATAAATTTGCTTGGGATAACAACCTTGTTCTGGCGTTAGGCGGTATAGCGCTTTTCCCACAAGAGAAGTACAGCGATAATCTGAATAAATTCCCTTTCCGAAAGAATCAAGACAACTTTCAGTTAACTTCTATTGGAAGTTACCAGATAGAGAAGAACGGAAAATGGTACGCATCAGGATTGCTTGATTTCAGGACTCAATTGCTTAGTGGTTTTGATAACTACAGAGGTACTGACACACTCAATCCTAGTCTGATAAACACTAGAGATTTGGTTTCTCAATTTGCTGCACCTGCATATTTGACGCTATCTGCTGGTATAACATACAAGCCTGTCAGTTGGATTCAAATGTATCTTTCACCTGTTGCGGGTAAGTTCACTTTTGTTAACCCTGCGGCCAATGTTTATGAAGCGAAGAGTGGTGGAGAAGGAGCCACAGCCTATGGTTTGGAAAACCCTACTGATGTCTACCGGGCTGAGTTTGGTTGGTATTTCCGTGCAAACCTGGAGAAAGAGGTATTCAAAAACGTGATTGTTAAAACTCAAGTGGAGTTATTTGGGAATTATCTGGATAACGAGCATGTAGATAATATCGTAGCAACTCCCATAGATGAAAATGACCCTACGCAAGGAACATATTATGATCCTGCAACTAGAAGTCAGAATTCACTTATTGGTACTGATGGTTCCGGAAATCCTATTTATGCTTATGATAACCGTTTGAATGTGGATGTGAACTGGCAGACTTGGATTTCTTTCAAGATCAATAAATACTTGCAGGCCTCGTTGGAATGGCAGTTATTGTATGATTATGATATTGCTGTTCCTAATTTTCAGAACGATGGAATATCAACGTATTCTTCCAGAGGCGTGCAGTTCAGACAAGGTCTGACCCTCGGTGTGGGTTATGTTTTCTGAGATAATACTGACGTAAAGGAATTAAAAAAGGGAGCAATAAGCTCCCTTTTTTATTTTCATATCAATGCTTCAATCAAAGCTTTGAATACTCGTCCCAAACGAACGCCATCAGTTCTTTGACATATTCTTGAGAGAAGCTGAATTCTATTCCAGCAGTTGCATAGATCTCACTTATAGGTTTGGTATACCCAAGTTTAAGTGCGGCTTCGTATTGATCCAACGCCTGTACTGGGTTTGTGCGGTAATTGCGCCATACAGCAATCGCTCCAAGTTGGGCAATGGCGTATTCTATGTAGTAAAAAGGAACTTCAAAAAGATGGAGTTGCTTTTGCCATTGGAACTTTTTGGCAGTTTCATATCCTGTCCAATCTACTACCGTGCTGCCAAGTTGGGAACTTATTCTTATCCAATTATCTGCTCGTTCAGGTTCAGTGTGTTCCGGATTTTCATAGATCCAATGCTGGAAAGCATCTATGGTGGCTGTCCAAGGAAGAACCGCCATTATTTTCTCCAGATGTTCTTTCTTGGCTCTTCGAAGATCATCCTCGTTATCAAAGAAGATATCCCACTGATCTATCGATAATAGTTCCATACTCATACTGGCCAACTCGGCAACCTCTGACGGAAGGTTTTTGAAAGCAGTTATTTCTAGGTCTTTGCTCAAGAACGAATGAACGGCATGCCCACCTTCATGAACCATAGTGACAAGGTCTCTAAGCGACCCTACAGAGTTCATGAATATGAAAGGCACCCCTATTTCGTAAAGCGGATAGTTGAAACCACCAGGCGCTTTACCTAACCGTGAACCGAGATCAAGGTGACCCATCGAGTTCATAATATCCAGACATTCGCCATAATAGGGTCGGATTTTTCCAAAAGCTACGATCGATTTTTCAATCAATTCCTTTTCCGTTCCAAATGGCTTAAGTCCTTTTTTTCCGGATGGATCAACATCTGTGTCAAATGGCTTCAGCGAGTCTAGGCCAAGTTGTTCTTTTCGATCCTGATCGATCTTGTTAATCAACGGAACGCACTCTGCTTGAATTGCCTTGTGGAATGTGAAGCAATCTTGAGCAGTATAATCGAACCTTCCCAGTGCATCTAGCTTGTAATCTCGGTAGTTGGCGTAGTTTGCTTGTTTTGCAACCTTATCTCGCAACTTTACCAATTCCGTGAACAGTTGATCGAGGTCTTTGGCTTTAGAAAGACGTGCTTCGTTAACTTTCTCGAAAATGGTCTTTCTAAGGTCTCTATCGGTTTCCTTTAAGAAACTATTGGCCATCTGAAGGGTTAGCGTCTTCCCTTCTTGTTCTATGCTCATAGAGCCTGTTATGGCTCCGTATTTCTGCTGTAGCTGTTGAAGCGTGGTGAACAGCGGAATACTCTCCTCGCGGTAGAGTTTTATCTGCATCCGGAGGCTGCGCAAGAAAATCTCGTATTTCTTCTCATCAAGATCGTTGCAGAATGGTGACTCTAGAAGTTTTTTGTTGAACTTATCGGAATATGGAGCCGCCTTTGGGTCGATTTCCGTTACCATGAAATTGAACGCATTCTCATACTCCTGGTTCGTGGTGTCTATATTCATTCTGATATATCGCCACGCAGTTTCTTCACTCAGAACCGCTTCCACCTCACTTAGGTCCAGAATCCAATTTTCAAGCTCAGAACCGTTTGTGATCTTGCGCGCCAACAGCTCATCGAACAATGGCTGTAGCGATTCCCAACTATCAACCACAAACTCCTCGGAGAGATAGGTTCTAGCTGGTCGTTGTGGGATGGCAATATCTTTAAACATCCCTTTTACTTTTTAACCTTCTTGGTAGAACCTTTCTTTCCTTTCGGTTCTGATTTTGGCTTAGGAGCTTCTGTCTTTTCTTGCTTTGCAGATTTTGGAGCCGCAGCCTTTTTGGCGGTTGTTTTATCTTCCTTCAACTCTTCTTCCTTCACTAAAAGACCTTTTTCGGCTAGAAGATTGTACCACTGAAATAACTTCTTGAGGTCTGAGTTGTAAACTCGTTCTCTGTCGTAATTCGGTAGAACAGATGCCAAATAATCGCTCAGCTCTTTTACCGAAGCTTTCTTCGCGTCAAGTGCGGGCTTCCCGCCCGATTTATCGAAAATCAATGTAAATACCTCCGAAAGAGGAACGTCATCCTCATCCGTATAGATACTGATGTCTTCCAGAGCCAAGATCTTGTGCGTGGCATAAGCTGGCATACGCTTCCCATCAAGAAGCGATTCTACAACAAGGCCACTTTTCATTTGGCTTACAAGTTTGAATAATCCGGGATAGCCGGAAATGGATAGTATTCCGTTTAGCTTCATCTACAATAATTTTGGTCAAAAGTAAGTATTACGCTTACGACCGTGTTTGAGCTTAATCGTAATTATCAACATGTCCATGACGCTAAAGAGAAAGCAATGCGTAGTTTAGTTGCTATGAGATTCTTTTCAGTCATACTGCTGTTTATTCTAATGTGGGCTCAGGTTGCCTGTGCTCAAGAACTGGAGTATGATCGATTTATTCCGGGTGAGTTTAATATGCTTTCCACTGACCACATAGGAAGGGTTTATGTAACCAAACATGACGAACTCTTCCTTTATTCTGAAAAAGGTGACCTGATGTATCAATTCAGTGATCTCAGTAGAGGCGAAATTGAACTTCTTGATACTCGTAATCCGTTGAAGATTCTTTTGTTCTATCCAGATTATAGTCAGATTGCTTTTTTAGATAATACATTGAGCGCTACGCGTGAGAATGTAAACCTTATGAGTCTTGGTTTGGAATTGGCAAGGTTGGCCTGCACTTCGTTTGATAATGGTTTCTGGGTTTATGACCCGGTCAGTTTCAGATTAGTACGGTTCGATCAAGGGCTGAACGTAACAAACGAAGTGTCCAACATCAATCAACTGGTTGGCGCTGATATCAATCCAAATCAGATGGTTGAATTCGATAGTTGGTTGTACATGAACGACCCAGATCAGGGAGTTTTTGTCTTCGATTCATTCGGAACATACACCAAGTTGATTCCGATTAAAGGCGCTCGGCAGATAAACGTGCGTGGCAACGGCATTTTTCTTCAAATGGATGACAAACTGATCAAATACGATACGTTGAGTTTTGAGCAGATTGAAATTCAATTGCCCGTGCAGGATTTCACAGCAATAAGCATAGAAAAAAAGCACCTGTTCATTCTTGGAAAAAAAGGTGTTTCTGTATACCGTTTAAACTGATCGGAACGGTGGGAAACTTCTATGAATCCTATAGGGTAAATGGTTTGGGTGCGAACATCGAATTAGTATTTTTGGTCGCCAATGTCAGAGCTTAAACATATAGCGGTAGCAGGGAATATCGGAGCTGGGAAAACCACGCTTACCGGCCTACTATCAAAACATTACAAATGGGAAGCGCAATATGAAGCTGCGGATGATAATCCTTATCTGAACGATTTCTATGAAGAAATGCAGCGATGGTCGTTCAACCTGCAGGTATATTTCCTCAATTCAAGGTTCCGTCAGGTTATGGATATCAAGAATGGTAATAAGACCGTAATTCAGGACAGAACCATCTTTGAGGATGCACACATTTTTGCACCCAACCTTCATTCCATGGGACTGATGACAACACGCGATTTCGAAAATTACAATTCGCTTTTCGAATTGATGAATGAATTCGTTGGGCCACCAGACCTTCTTATTTATCTGCGTGCCTCTATTCCAACGTTGGTCAATCAGATTCAGAAACGAGGCCGCGCTTACGAAGAGACTATCCGTTTAGATTACCTTAAAAGATTGAACGAGCGCTACGAAGCGTGGATCAGTACTTACGACCAAGGTAAGTTACTTGTGGTTGAAGTGGATGACAACAACTTCTCTGAAGACGCGGAAGATCTAGGTAAGATCATTACCCAGATAGACTCCAATATTCACGGCCTGTTTTAAGGAATAAGCAGTTTTATCGCATTAAACCGATCTCCGTTCTGCACTCGTAGAGCGTAGATTCCTTTTGCCAATCCCTTGTGATTCACGGTTATGGAACTGAACGTGGTGCCATTTGCCACTATCCGACCATTCATGTCAAGTAACTGCCAACTGCGGGCAGCATTTTCCTCAAATTGCAATGTATTTGTTCTGCATGCGTTTCAATTACTGCTCTAAGTTCACTGTCAGCATCACTCACAGCTGAAGCGCCATACGTAACGGCCTCATATGCGTTTATCCGACCGTATCCAAGTTCATAGCTCCATTTGCCAGCCTCTTTCCATGTAGAATAGTCATAGTCGCCAACTTTTTCTGCTGTAAGGGCCAAGGTTTTTCTGGCCAACCATTCGGGAAGAGAAGGCGTGTGAGACAATACAAGTGCCATCACACCAGCCGCATTTGGGCAGGCTGCAGAAGTCCCATTAAAGGTGTTGAAGTATTCTGTATTGTGGAATCCGTTAGAACCCAACATGTCTATCGTTGCAACACGCACACCAGGGGCGCTCACATCAAGTCCTGTTCCCCAGTTTCCGGCCCACCAGCTTTCGCCATCGCACGAAGTTGGGGTCTTGTGCTCATCGCACATGCTTGTAGCGCCAACGGCAATTGTTTTCTCGTAGCGCGCAGGCCAGATCGGAATGGTATCAGTAATACCATCATTACCACTGGAAAATAGCATTGGAACGCCCAAACCATCACGGCCGGTTTCTACAACTTCAGCTATTACTGCATTTATCAGCGTATCGGAACCTGGAAACAATCCCAGCAAGGCATCTGGAACACCCCACGAGTTGGACGAGACATCTACATCGTTTTCGTTCTGCCAGCCCATGCAGTTGAGGAAGAATGCTGTTTCTGACCAAGGCTGAACCGAACCAAGGATATCTTCGTAGTTGAACACTCGGATTGGAATAACCTTGCAATCTTGACAAACTCCCGCAACGCCAATATCATTGTTGGTGTTTGCTGCCGCGATACCAGCGCACGATGTTCCATGACCATCGCTATCATAATTCGGAGTTGGATAGCCGTTGGTGCCATCTCCCATTGCATCGTAGCCAGGCAATAATTTACCTTCCAACTCCGGATGTAAGGTATCAATTCCACTATCTGCAATTACAATATTGATATCAGAACTTCCGGTAGTGATCTCCCAAGCAGCTTCAACGTTTATATCTGCTCCAATTGTTCCATTTCCTTGAACAGACGAACCATCATTTTTCAAGTGCCATTGGCGATTGTAACGTGGGTCATTCACGGAGCAATCGCTCACGGTATGCATCAAGTTCGGACTAACAGTTTTGAATAGGTTCGAAGCTTTTAGGGTATTGATAACCTCCAAAATGTCTGTTCCGAATTTGGTGGTTTTCAGTTCAATGATGTCGTCAAAGAACTGGTGCGGACCGACTACTTCAATTTCCAGTTTTTCTGCTTCGCGAAGGAGCAACTCAAAATCATCCTCATCATGCAAGTGCACGAAGAAATTTGGTTTGTAGGTTACGAATTGATGTTTTTCGTTGGTGTGAACCGGGCTAATGAACTCAACTACAGATTCATTCAACAACTCTTCTGAATTAACCCAGCCGAATGGCACAAACATCACGGGCTTATAGGTCAATGAACTTATCACCTCAACATCTGGCAGACCATATTTCTTTAGAAGAGAAAGTTGTTCTGCCTTCGAGGTTTCCTTGTCAAAGAACACGGCTTGGTGCGTTAAGGTCAGGTCATTCTGAGCAAAAAGACTCAGTGGTAAAAACAAAAGGGATAGAATTCTTTTCATGGCAACGTTTCGTAAACCGAATTTACACAAACAAAGAAGCCCCGATCGTCATGATCGAGGCTTCTGTTGAAAAAGGGGTTGAACTGTTCAGTTCAATCAGTGCGCTGATTCAAACTGATTGGCTGTGTTTTTAGCACCACCTGCTTTCAAGGCTTTGTCTCCAGCGAAGAACTCTTTGTGGTCATCGCCAAGGTCAGAACCGGCCATACGCTGATGCTTGACACAGGAAACACCTTTGCGGATCTCCTGACGCTGCACACCACCAACGTAAGCCAACATGCCTTCTTCTCCGAAGTAACCTGCAGAAAGGTCGTTCATGTGAAGAGCAGTTGTGTGGTAAGTCGGCAACGTGATCAAGTGGTGGAAAATACCAGACACTCTTGATGAATCTGCTTGGAAAGTCTTGATCTTCTGATCGGCCTCAATTGCCAATTCAGAATCATCATACTTCGCGTTCATCAGGTCGTTAGCATCGTATGCAGAAAGGTCTTTTCCTGCAGTTTCCCAACGCTTGTATGCCTGCTTACGGAAGTTCAAGGTCAGTTGAATGACGGAAGTTATTGTACGCAATTTAGCATTCGGCACTTGCTCTTTGATTCTGTTAACCATTACTGCAATTGCTTCCACATCTGGGTTGGAGTTTCAATCCAAAGTAGATGCACCGTGCTGCAAAGCAGTTACACAATCAATACCACGCGGTCGATGTTAGTGCCCGCTCTGGCTGTACAGACCGTTTGGCAAACGTACAGGGCGGACCAACTTGCCATTGCGCTTTAGCAATACATCATTATCCTTCACTTCATCAATGCTTTACTTCTTCTGCATCAACGAAATCCAAATATTGAGAAGGAAGGTCATGTAGCTCCAAAAGACACAGGCAATTTTTTTTGCGTCAAGCTAGCTCCTTCAAAATCGAAATTTTTGCAACGATGATTCCATCCTCTACACCCAACTCCAGAATGCAAGACGGATGGCGTTCAGCTTCGCGATGAAGTCCTCATGCGGAACAGTTACTTTACCATCGCAGTGACCACACTGCTTTGCGTCAGAAACTTGGTTTTCAATTTGGATGGCACAAGCACCGGCCTCGTCGTTTTTCTTGGTAAGAAGGTGATAACCTCCTCGTTTCGAAACCTGCATCGATATCAGCAATGATCGGCACAACGTGTGTTTCAAAATTGTCAATCAGATGCTTGAACATTTTTCACCCTGCCGCTTTTCTGCGGAAAAGGTCATTCAACTCTGTTGCATCTGCTTCTTCAAGAAATCATAGATACTCTGCAATCAATTTAGGCACAGATGTTTTTCGTGCATAGATTGATCGGAAGCGGACCAAACTCAAGAACGTAACGCTGCAACCATCCAACCAGACAAGTAGATGTATCTTCCTTTGGTTGTTTGTGATGTTTCTTCACAGCGATAAATCGTCTGTTGCGCCACAAACCCGTGCCTTTTTAATGATTGCGTGTACTTAGAATGGTCTGCATCCTTAATAGGCCATGTCTTCACATGATTGCTGCCGTGTATTTTGCAATATCAATCCCGTTTTAAAACGGTTTGTGTGTACATGCGAGCTGCATGTTCAGGGTTATTTCTCCCCAAGCAGTACCATATTTTGCTTTGAGTTTTTGAACTGTTTCTAGAAACCGAAACATAACTAGGTTGATTTCCCATTTTTATGTCAATAGTTATTATTAGATGTAATTGTATGCGTTTGGGGTAAGGAATTCCTCAGATTCCTCAGTTTGCAACCAGCTTCTTGAAAAGCTCGGTTACATGAGGTTCAAATTTTCCGTTGGTGTGAAGCCTCCGTTCCAACGTAAGCTATCTCAATTTTTCAAGCTCTGAAGGGATGAAACCTTCTACCATTTCGTAAGTCACGGTTCGGCCGTCTTCCATTTCCAGCGCCGTTGGATCACTGCCAAACCTGCGTTCACCGGAATTTCGGCAGTTAGCATCTTCCATCAGGTTGTAGATGGCAGCGGCAGCTCCCGTTTCCGCGCAACCAGCTTTCGAGTAAAGAATACCAACGTTGATATTTTCCGCACACCCGCTTCGCTGATGGTTCTTGAGAACGGCAATCAGATCGGCAGCAGTGATCGCGTCATTCTCGCGTTTCACGTCTATTTGGTTCGGAGTTGGCATGAACTCATCCAGATACGTCCATGGCCACTTTCACCAATGCGGATGCGCAACCATGTTCCATCGTGGCCGTTTTCACTTCTCGAAGCTTATCGGCCTTCACTTTGGCGATGGCCGCAGCATTTGCTTCTTCGTCTCCTTTGATAGGAATGAAGGCAGCCATTCCGCCCATGGCGTGAACGTTCCGTTTGTGACAGGTTTGGATAACGTCGTGAGTAGGCATCCATAAATGGAGAGGCCATTGTTACTTGGTCTCTGTTCGGAACGATAAATTCCGGGTGATTTCTAAAACGCTTGATGTACGAGAAGATGTAATCCCAACGTCCGCAGTTCAAGCCCGCAGAGTGGTCTTTCAGCTCCAAAGAATTTCATGAAGTTCGAAGAAGCAGAATCGTTTCGATAAGAACAGTCGCTTTATTCGTTCTTTGCTCAATTCCCAGTTCGTTTTCGCCATTGCAAGCATCGTTCCACAAACGTGCTTCCAGAGTGGCTTTCCATTTTGGTAGGTAGAAGTAAGGTCCGCTTCCATTCTCCAACAATTGATGCACGTTATGGAAGAAGTACAAACCGAAATCGAAAGGCCGCCAGAGCATGGCTCGCCATCGATCGTCAATCCTTTTTCCAATAAATGCCATCCGCGCGGACGAACAAGTAGCGTTGCAATTGTATCGTTCAACGCATATTTTTCTTTCCGTTGTCTGGGTTTTTCGTAAGATATCGTGCGCTTGTTGGCATCACGAAGATTGATGCGTCCGCCAACGTTATTATCCCAAGATGGAGGTACTGTCCTCAAAATCAGCCATGAACATCTTGGCGCCTGAGTTCAATGCGTTAATCACCATCTTACGATCGGCTATTTGGACCTGATGATTTCGACTCTTCTATCCAGCAGGTCTTCTGGAAGTGGAGCAACTGTCCATTCGCTTTCGCGGATGTGGGCCTCTCTGTGGCAAAGTCAGGAAATTTTCCATTGTCGATTTCCCACTTGACGTCATGACGCGCTTCCAACAATTCTTTTCTACGACCATTGAAAGCACGGTGCAGTTTCACCACAAACGCAATGGCTTCTGGAGTAAGTTTCTCATATCAGCATTCAATTCTCCTTTTATCTCAACGCCTTCCATGGCAACAGTAAGTTCTGACCTTATCCTTGAATTTGCGACAAAGATAAAAATGAAATTCAATTTCCAGCGAATTTTCGCTAATTGAGAATTTTCATTAAAAATTGATTTTCGCAACATCGTCAATCGTATATTTGTCCGTTTGCATTGTGTCACGGAGCAGAAGAAAATATCAAACTCTCATTTTTGGGCTGAAACTCAAACGTTCCATGCGTAAAAATTGTCTCTCCGCAGATTAGCGGAGAAGTCTGGACTGTCTTATCTCTTATTTAAATGAGGTGAAAGGGAAAAGTATCCGAAAGCTGAGAAGATTTCTACGTTGGCCAACTCGCTTGATGTACTTGCCACGATGGCTTGTTTCGCTGGAAACTGGACAAGCAGCTTTCGCCTGTTGGGAGATATTGAACTCGCGTTTGTTGGAAGAACTTCCCTTGGAGTTGTTCGGTATTGATAAGGGCAAATTGATTGAGATTGTGCAAGTGCACCACTCAAGGTTTCGGCACCTGTAGTACCATCGCGCAGATTTCAGGCACATATAACTTAACGCAGGAGAATTTCTACTTGCCCATGTTGCGCTCGTATCAAGAGATGCACGAGAATTATTTTGAGGTATTGGGCAGGGAAGCGGCGCTTCAGGAAGAATATGAATTGCCTGAAACTGGAAGCATTTCATGGAAGTGTTGCAGAAATATTCTACTGAATAAATTCGGGTGCAACGTAGAGGAGAACGACCTCAGTGAGTTTCGGAATTGACACACATTCGTTCCGTTTTGTGAAGACGAAGAAGATTCTGATCGATGCCAAGATGGCCGAAACGAAGGCATTTCTCTATGCCCAAAGGAAATCGGCTACCAGTTTTGGAGATGAGCGGAGGCGCGCCTTGATGACGCCTTGGCCGCGTGCCACGGCTGATGGCGTGCTGAACAACAGTCGCGCAAGTTATTTTGCTGGAGCGCTTCTCATTTCACCTGAAGAGTTGGCAAAGCTGGAAGGCTTTTCGCCCAACCGAAATGGGACGATAAAGGTTTGCTGAATATTTGGAAACGTATAATAGTTCTCCTGAGATGTTCGTGCTGCGACTCATTAATATCATTCCAAAATACTTTGGTTTGAGCGGTATGTTCTTCATGCGTTTTCGATGTAAGAGCAACGAAAGCGGGACGTTGAAGAAGCAGTTGCACCTCTCGCGAACGCGCAATTAAAGAAGAAAATCACTTTGCGCGAAGTATTGCCGCATGGGCGGATGAGACGGTACCAGCAGCCTCGGAAAAAACGCCAAAGGCGCATTGCCATCGTTGCTGACCGAAAATCAACGCCAAAGCTTTTTGGCGTGGCGTTGGGCCGACCGATGAAACGGAACCCGAATGCCAGTTTGAGCGTGATGATGGTTTTGAGAACGCGGCATTTGCCAAGAAAGTTGGATTGCTGACGATGCATCCATTGGAACAACCGTGATGGAAATTGATGGCAGTGAACTGCAACGCGAAGAGGAATTCCGAAATATCAAAACTGCGATGAAGCGCTGATGAAGTCAAGCAACAGCAGTGAGCGAACTCACAAACTGAATCCACTGAACGTAGCATCTTTGCCGCATGGCTACAGAGAGCAATCATTGACGTTATTATTCCGCGTACAACGAGGAGCAATCCATCGGTTTGGTGTTGGATGAGATTCCCAAAGAATGGGTTCGGAATACGTGGTGGCGAACAATAGTCTGCGACAGAACAGGTGAAGTTGCTGAGCTACCTGGAGCCAAAGTGGTGTTTCAACCAAATAAGGCTACGAAATGCATTAACTGACAATCGGAATTCATGTACCTTGGAAATAAAACCTGACATTATTGTATTTCTCGATGGTGACCATTCTGATTGCAGAGCAATTGCCAGAGGTTGTTAAACCTATTTTAGATAACGAAGGCTGATATGGTCATCGGTTCTCGAGCATTAGGAAAGTCAGGCCGGAAGTCTCACCGCAACAGGTTTTGAGGTGGCTGTACGGTTTTACTTCCAGTTGTTCTACGGAGTGAAGTTCACTGACCTCGGCCCATTTCATTGCCATTCGGTACGAAAGGAGTCTCCTACAACTGAATATGGTTGACCGGAACTACGGTTGGACCGTGGAAATGCAGATCGAAAGCAGCCGTAGAAATTGCGATGCGTTGAAGTTCCAGTCGATTACCGGTCCGCATCGAAGTCAAAAGTCTCGGGCACGATAAAGGGACGATTGGTGCAGGTTACAAGATCATTCTTACCCTTTTCAAATACCTTTGAATGATGGAAATGACCCCCTCCCCGCTACGCGGTACTCCCCTTTCAAGGGGAGAGTTGGTTCTTTGATAAGGCGTTTGAGGAGCCGCTTTAACTCCCCCTGGAAAGGAGGGGCTGGGGATGGTCAGTCAGCTCTTGCGATTCTCGGCTACGTTCTTCTGGTCCATTTTATATCGTTTTGTCTACTGGCGATTCTGGTTTACAGTTTGGCGCAGGGCATTTGACGATGCTGTCTCCGTGCGAAGCGAAAGGGAGAAAAAGAAACACGAATTGCCTGATGAGTTGCCATTCGTCACTGTTCAGTTACCTGTGTACAATGATTTGTATGTAGTGGAGCGATTAATCAGACGTGTGGCGCAATTGGATTACATCCGTTGGATAACTGAGATTCAGAGTGTTGGATGACAGCACCGATGAGTCGGTGGAAGTGGCGGCCAATATCGTAGCTGAAGCTGCAGAGAAAACAGGCTTGGATATTCAGCATATTAGAAGAGATGAGCGGGTAGGTTTCAGAGGCTGGAGCGCTGTCGTACGGAATGAATCTGGCGAAGGTGAATTCATTGCCATTTTTGATGCTGATTTTCTTCCTGAAGGATTTTTCTGATGAAGACCTTGCCGTATTTCCAGACGAGAAGATGGTTGGTGCAGACGAAATGGAACATCTCAGCCGCGATTATAACTTGCTGACGCTTGCTTTCGATGGCCTTGGATGCGCATTTCACCATTGAGCAGCGTGGCCGGAATTCGAATGGCGATTTCATGAACTTCAATGGAACGGCAGGAGTTTGGAAGGACATGTATCGAACATCTGGCGGTTGGAGTGCCGATACGCTTTACTGAAGATGCTGATGCGAGCTATCGCGCGCAGCTTGCTGGTTGGAAGATGAAGTACTTGGAAGAGCAGACTTCGCCAGCGGAAATTCCTGCATTCATTCAGGCCATTCGTTCGCAGCAATACCGTTGGAACAGGGCGGGGCGGAAGTGGCTCGCAGAAATTTATGAATGTAATGAAGGCTGATCTGCCGCTGCACGTCAAGTTCCATGCACTGTTCACCTGTTCCAGCACCAGCATTTTCATTTGCATTTTCCTTGCTGCTGTGATCGGCGTGCCGTTGCTCTATTTTATGGCCGAAACAGGTTTAGCAAGTGAACTGATGAAGTATGCGGCTGTGTTCTTCCTCCACAGTTTTTCTTCCTGTCCAGGATTCTTTGGACAACCATCCGTCAGAGGCACGCCAATGCGTGGAGTGCAACAACTTGGTTCGTACTGTTTTTCCGATTTTTGAGTCTGTCCATGGGGCTTTTCGCACAATGCCATTGCGGTTTCGGAGGATACTTGGGCATCCGTTCGCCCTTCATCGAACTCCGAAGTACAATATTGTAGGGAAGAAGTCGCATGTGACTGACCAATAAATATGTTGTATCGCGGCCACCTTTTATCGTATTGTTTGAAGCACTTTTGGCGCTCTATTTCTTAGGCGCAATTATTTGGGCCATTCATGTTGGCTATTACGCGTTCATTCCGTTTCACGTGCTGCTGACCTTGGTTTCACGGGCATTACACGTTTTACACCATTAAGCATAGTTTCTTAGAATCTAATGCTGCCGCGTTGGATACATAGGTTGCTGATGTTTGCAGCCTTTCAGTGGCATTTGGCATTTGCAGTCATGGCATTGACCGCTTCAATTCGTCTGCCGTGCTCTTGTCATTCGCTGGGCTTTGGTTGATTTTTCCTGATTCAGTGGGTGATCGTGAGATAAGTGGAGACGGATGATGTTACCGGAATGGTGTTCCGAGCGATTTACTTGTTGGTTTTCCCGAATTGTCTGATGATGTATCCCGATACATCTGGGATGGCATGTTGACGAATGGGGATTTCTCCGTACTCATGCTTCCGTCAGAATGGTCCGGACACAGGCTGAACAATTTTGGAAACATGCTGCATCAGCTCAATTCACCGACTATTATTCTATCTATCCGCCTGTTTTGCAATCGGTATTCGCGTTTAGTGTGTGGCTGGGTAATGGCCCAGTGCTTTCTTCCATTATTGTTCTTCGGGTGTTAGTGTTGCTAGCGAGTTTGGCTCGATGGTTCTCATCTGGAAGCTTTTAAGCGTGGAAGATGGCAGGCGAACCTGATGTTTATGCCTTGAATCCGCTGGTGATCGTTTGAGTTTGCTGGGAATCTGCATGGAGAGGTCTTTATGGTTTTCTTCTTGCTACTGAGTTTGTGGTTGGCCTCCCCCAACCCCTCCAAGGAGGGAGAAAGAACCCCTCTGCCTTCGGTATCTCCCCAAGGGAGAAAAGTGCCCCACCTGACCCCTCCCCCGAAAGGGAGGGAGCTGAGGTGCTTCGGGCCAGCCTTTGATTGCTATAAAGCTCCCCTCATGGAAAGGAGGGGCTGAGGAAGGTCTCGTTCTGTCTGCCATTGCCTTTGGTTTGCGAGCGTTGGGACAAGCTTTTGCCTATCATTTTCCCTTCCGTTCTACATCAAGCGATTAGGTTGGTTCAGGACCGCGATTTTGGCACAGTTGCGATTCTTACAGTCGCGCTGCAACATGTTCCATTTGGACGCCCGATACGCTTCAGAATACGTTTTCCTCACTCAGCTCTATTTCGCCAATTTCGAGTTCAATGCGAGTTTCTTTTATATCATTCGGGAAGTTGGATTCTGGTATAAGGGCTACAATATTATTGGCGTGACGGCTGTTTGGCTACCGCGTTTGGTTGCTCTTTTATTCTTCTCATTGCACTACTGGTTAAGGACAAAGAAGTGTCTGGACTTCCGAAGTTGATGCTCTTTCTTATGGTTCCTTTATTATGCATTTGCCACTACAGTGAATCCGTGGTACGTGGCCGTGTTGGCGACTTTCCTTCCATTTACCAAGTATCGGTTTTGCGTTGCTGTGGTTGATGCTCGGTTCCACTTTCGTATCAGGCATTCAGGAAACAGAACCTTTTCGAGAGAATATGTGGCTGATCGCTTTGGAATATGTGCCTGTTTATGCGTGGTTGCTGTTTGAGTTGAATGTGTTGCTTGAGGTTGGAACGAAAGTGGGCATTGCGTAGGGCAGGAGTGAAGCGGAAACGGTTGTTGCCGTTGCTGAATGAGAAGGATAGAGGGTCCTTCGCTGCGCTCCAGAGGAAGACAAAGTGGGAGTTTGCAGGTGTTGGAAGTAGGAGCAGGAAATGGGGCACTGGTAAAGCTTCTAAATAATGAAGGACTGCAGCTTTCGGCTTTGGATATCGAGAATAAAAGCCTGTTTGAGGATGTGGCTGTTGAGGTTTATGACGGGGAGAAGTTCCCGTTTTACGGATAAAAGCAGTTCGATGTGTGCCAGTTGGTCGCGATGCCATCCTTGACCAATGCCGAGGGCGACTCATTCGCGAAGCAAAGCGTGTTTTCAAACCGCGTTATCATTATGGAGGACATTTATGAGGGGGCTGTTTCAAGAGTACCTTGCCCGGTTTATTAGTTTGGTGAACTGGGGATTCTTTGGTCATCCACATACAGACAAACGGATGCGTGGAGAATTATTCGGAGGAATGGGCTGGTGGTGGAGAAGGTGGAGTATTATCGGTTTCTGCTGATGCTTTAAGCAGGTGACATTATGTTTTGAGGGGGCTAGAGAAGACAGGAGTTAGAAGCTGGAATAATGGAGCTTATGTTGGAACTTGAGGCTTGCGACTCTCAAGAGATCGGTTCGCGGTTGCATTCTCCGATAAGGGCCACGGCAACCTGCAATAAGGCCTAACGATATTGTAGGTGAATTCGAGCATGGCCCAATATGGCGATGTGATGTTGAAATCGCCATAGTAGCTGGTTACGGTAAGCCCGGTGAGGATTCCCATAAGGAAACCGAATTTAAGACCTTTGGTAAGTGGTTTCCGCCTTGTAAAGCATGTGGTACACGTACACGAATACGATGGCGCGCATGGCGTGGGTAATGAGGAAATACGCCACGGGCATTTGCATGCGCTCTATGCCGGAATACCCCTCGTTATACCGTCTCGAAATTACTTCGTGCCATAGCACACCTGCAGGGTGATGATCGACCAAGCAGCTACCGTAGCCAATATGAAGCGAGCCATGTTCATTAGGGGATGGCAAGTTTAATGATTCTTAGCCTGGTCATGCTGAAGGGTTTTACAATTTAATGATGCCTTTTGGCGAAGTGTTTTCTGGTACTGGTGTTAGTCCGTTTCCTGATTGGAACGTAGCAATCATAAGACCGTACTCTCGGTTGGTACAGCATGAAACAGCCTGCTGTAAGCACCGTTTCCGTTGGGAAGTTGGCAGATGGTGGTTCCGTAGATATCGTCATTGCCTGTTATCTGTCGCGTCCATTCCTCGTTGCCATCAGCATCTACCTTAAGTAGGTAACCTGTGCGCTGGAATGTGGAGGTCTCATCAGCGGTCGCCAATGGTTATGACGCTGTGGTCGGGAGGATGACCATCTCAGCGCGTTCTTCTGCCGATGTGGTTCCGTACGTGCGTTGGAAGAGACTCTGTGAGAGGATAAAGGGGAAAAAGAAAAATGAAAAACGTGAGGAGGTGCATGGGGTTGCTGTTTTGGGGTAATGACGAATATACGAATGGCGCGTGTTGCACGCTGCGGTGAATGATTCATCGTGTTACTATAAGGTGCTATCATTCAGTTGAATGCTGACGATAGAAATACGAAAACGGACGAAAAGAATATATATGCTGTCTGGAAAGATAGTGTACGATGAAGGTAATAAATAAGACGTCATTTCTAAAGAATATATTGATTGAAAGAATATAGTAGATGACCAAAATAACTGGCTAACCGCCTGTAGCCATTATTGAACAGACCAAGGTAGTGAGAAGCTAACGAAGAGGATGTAAAAATGACTATTAGAAGGAGGAAGAGACTGAAAATAATTATTTCAGAGCGTTTGAGCGGAGAGATGGTCGGTCTGGAGAGTGTGGTCATTTAAAACACGTGAAGCCATGTTGCATTCTGAGATTGGAAGGTTGATAAGAAAAGGAGCCTGAAAGTCCGAAAGTCTTTCTGCGCAAGCGGATTACGGACCGCGAGTGCGAACGCTGACACAATCCGCTGGACTTGTGCAGGTGCGGGATAGCATGATGCAACGGCTATGTGAGGCGATAGGATGCACACCGAATGACATTTTACGGTGGCGTGGGGCGGCCCAGCCATTTACAGGCGCTGAATATGATGATGAAGGTGGAGAATGCGGCAGACCTGCTTGCCGACCTTAAGCAGCCGGAGTTGGAGCTTCTGTTGAAAAAGGCCGAGCAACTGGTGCAGGATGCGTCTAAATTGAGCATTGGTGGTGAGGACGACTTTTCTGAACGTAGCGCGTATTGCGGGCAACGACAGCAACTTCGTCGAAGTTTATCTGTGCAATAAAGGTTGCAGTTGGTGAGTAAAGCTTTCAGTTCGGAACGGAAGTCGGTTCGGGTGGATATGTTGGCGCGATTGTGTGTTTTGCTTCGGTGCTTACCGAACGACCTTTATGATTGAGTACTGCGCATCATTTGAACGGATTGCGAAAAGTAACGGGGATCGGAAGTGATGACGGAACATCTGGCATTGCTTCCTTGTTGAGATCGGGGAGGGTTCTGAGGAGTTGAAGAGAACGGGACAATGATGCTGATGGATCTGGGTTTCTCTCAAGTCCGTGGAAGTGCGCTAGGTGTATTTTGGGTTTTTGTTCTAAAGATACGTTCGAAACTTATCGTGTTATGTTCCACACAAAGAAGTCCTTCGGAATTCTTGCGCGTGCCATTGGAACACTTAGCCGGGCGAGGGAGTTTTGCCGAACACAAATGATTAGACTTCCTCACAACTATTCAAAGATGCCTGTTTCAGTTTCTATTTTTCGATCGTTTTATTTTCCCTGAATTTAACTTGCTCAACCGGTTGAGTATCTGGGCAAATAGTTTCCCGGTTCCCTAACGGCTCCCCATATCTCATTATTCCGCATTTTGTAGCAGTTTTCTCTTCAGCTAATTCACAATATCTTCCTCTATAGTGAACTAAGTATTCTTGGAGGACGCTAAGGCGAAGATTTCCCAAAGATCTTCAGTGAAAGAGGAATCATTACGAAAGAATCAGCGTAGCCTCTCAACAGAAGTCACGGTATTATCTGAGCTGTAACGCACAAGAAGCAGGCGGTTGCCATAGAAATCCACTTACCAGCCGCTGCCCAGTCACTCCCTGAAATTCAAACGATTCTGACTCGCTCTTGGTCCAGTCTCTGAAAATCTTTCAGCAGATCTTATTTACAATTCTAAAGACTGTGATTACGCCAACGAAACACCTCCAGAAAAAACAGAACGAAAAATACTTTAAGCATAAAACAAAAATATAATTACCTAATAAGGTTCGGTTCGTAATGGGCCAAGAGCGGTGCCGTCAGCATAGTGTAGCCTGATTCCACTGTACTATATTACTCGGAATACTGTTTCCACTACGCGTAGAACCATCAGCTGTAGGATTAAAGTACAATTCGTACTGGCCAGCAAGTCCGATGCCTCGTTGATTAAAATTCCGGAGCTGTCGCTACTCAACTAAAAACATTCGGATTGGCATTCCGTATTGATCGGCTTCACTATTGCGTGGCAGCAGAGCTGCAGTTCCGTTGAGGATTAAAACTCGAGTAGCATTCTGCTGGAGCTGTACCAGCAGCCACCATTGCCATTGTCAATAGCGTTCTGAACAGACACATCAATATTAGTCAGGTCCCACGGCAGACAGTAAGCCTCGGCCATTACCCGAACTCCATAATCTTGGTTAAACTGGTTTCTAATTGTCGCTGCGAAACTGACCCAGAACACTCCTTGTGCGGGAGTTACCGGTCATGCTTGATCGTGACAACATCTTGATGAGCCTGTTTATTCAAGAATACTGATTCAAGACACTTTGTATCCGATTAGTCATTCCGTTTGCTGTTCCTTGTTGAGTACCGTTCTCAATTTCAACAGTATTCGTTAAGTTACCATTTGGATTTCTCTGCTTGTCTATGTCAACCTGATATGTCACACCATCAGCTCTTTTATCTTGGTAGCTAACATCCTCTAATCCTTCAAGCTCCACTCTGTGTATCAATTTGTTGCCACTAAAGCTATATGGACTATAGTGAGGATACTTTTTGTTAAAGGGTCAACTGCAAAGAACCTATAACCCTCGTGGGTCGTGCATCCTGTACTTGTAATTGACGCTATTGCCGTTCCCTTGCAACTCATCATCCCTTCTCCTGCCCTTGGAAGCCGAATCTGTAGCCAGTGTGCTCAGAGGAGGAAAAAGGACGAAAACCCAGCATGGCAGAAAAGTAGGTTTTTGTTCTCAAAGTTTTCTCTCAAGTCCGTGGAAGTGCGCTAGGTGTACTTTGGGTTTTGTGCTGAAGATCAGTTCGGATACGGCATCTGGTGAAAAACAAATCACCTTTTTAACGCTCCGATCTCAGCTTTGAGTATAGGAAGGTCCTTTATCAGAATTCTCCACAAGGCGGCAGGGTCGATGGAATCGTAGGCGTGAACGATCAGATTACGCAGGCCTATTATCTGGTCGGCACTTGAAATGGGAAGCTCCTTGTCCAGTTTTCTGATCTGTGAGACCGCCTCACCAATGATCATCAGGTCGCGTTCTACAGCCCTTACAGAAATGAAATTGCTACTGAAATCGTTGAAATCCCTTCGGTGATGTTCCAGTATCTTCTCCAGTTCTTCAATGATGGACTCCACGTCCATCAACAGTTTCGGAATTCGCTTATGCGGCAGCATACAACGGTACTTTGGTGCGATCCACTTCCTGTTTGAAGATCGGGTTTCTGATAACGTTGTACGAAACAAGATCGACCCGTCTGTTCAATAGCATTTCCAACGAACGGAGTACTTCAAAAAAGGCATCACCACGCTCCAATGGGCTCAGTTCTTCTTTGAATACCACGGCAAGGTCCACATCGCTATCTTCTGGCAGGTTATGCTGCAAAGCAGAACCGAACAGGAACAATGCTTGCACACCATTCTTCCGGCAGATGGCCTCTGCGCAGCTTTTTGGTTCTGTTTGCGGCAGCGTGTTCATTCCCGATCGTTATCCAGTTCAAACTTACGAAACAAAGGTATTCTATCTACTGCTGCGAAGCCGCTGCCTCTGTAGGGCTCAGGGTGCGGACTGAGTAAACAAGGCAGGTGCTCAGAGGAGGAAAAAGGACGAAAACCCAACATGGCATAAATATCGGTTTTTGTTCTCAATGTTTTCTCTCAAGTCCGTGGAAGTGCGCTAGGTAGTTTTCGGGTTTTGTGCTTAGATCAGTTCGGAAACTGATCGTACTTAGTTCCACACAAGAAATCCTTCGGAATTCTTGCGCGAGCATGGGGAAGGAAGCGTCTCTCTTGATGTGAGATTCCTTGTTCCTCGGAATGACAAAATTGGTGCTCAGGTTTTCTCTCAAGTCCGTGGAAGTGCGCTCAGTGTATTTTGGGTTTTGTTCTTAAGATCAGTTACAAACTGATCGTACTTAATTCCACACAAGAGATCCTTCGGAACTCTTGCGCGAGCATGGGGGTCATGTACGTATACTTCTGGCATCCTTCCTGCCGCTTC
The DNA here is from genome assembly GCA_018402015.1 of Flavobacteriales bacterium. Taxonomy (GTDB): domain Bacteria; phylum Bacteroidota; class Bacteroidia; order UBA10329; family UBA10329; genus UBA10329. The sequence continues at coordinate 24,745 of JAGYJL010000002.1, forward strand.
GCCAAGAACTATCAGGTTACATGATAAACGGCATCGCGCGTTCTGCCATCGGAAACAAAGCCTTCAAAACTAAGCCCATCGCGTAAAGAAGCAGTATTTTTCTGGACCGCCTCTACCATATCTTGCAGAATGATGTAGGCAGCCGTACCGACATTGACCACCTCTTCTTTAATGATGCTCCCAGTAGTGTGGCTTGAGTGCACGCCTGCATACCAGATGCGTCATGACCCAGCAATTGCTTCAATTCTTGTTGGAGGTCAAAGAATTCCCAGCCCATCTCGCCATCAAATCAATGAGAATATCCACATCGCTGGTCTGTGCATTGAAATCGGACCGCACTACAGACCCGAACAAGGCAAGATAGGAGATAGGATAACGCTTTCTCAGAGCCGGAGACCTCCTGATAGTTTGTGCTGATGTCCTTAAACGATTCCACAACACAAATATAAGCGAATGAGGGCGGGTAGCTTTGGGTTTGGTGGCTAATCTGATGATGGGCACACGTTACGCAAAAAGTTGAATGCGCGCCAGCACGGAGTCAAACTGCAATTTTTGGCAACATTTTGTTTAGAAAGAGTGCAGCAGGACCGTAAATTGACTGATCGGAACCAAATTCAATGATAAGGTCAATACTCACATTTCTTTTCAGCTTTTATTTCTGGTAGAAGCCACAGACCGAACATGTTGTGGGTGGTGAGATACATTGGGAGTGCATTGATAATGGCCCCGATGCTGGGAAGATGGTTTTCTATGTAAAACTGTTCCACGATTGCTCAGTACAGAATACCATTGTTTCGACAAATGGTCAAATTTATCGTTATTACGAATCACCTGTTTTGTGGGTGTGCAGATACCCTTGACCCTTGTTTATAAAAGCAGATGCTAACTGATGCGTTATACAGTGTTCCTTGCAGTTTGGCAAGTGGGGGCGACCTGTCTTTCCGTAGTACCTGTTTAAGACGAATGGAAATAGCCATTACTGGTGTTCCGCCTACAAACGGTTACACAGTTGTTTACAGTCGGTGTTGTAGAAATGAGGTCGACAATCTGACCGATGCCAGTAATTCTGAGGGTTTATTATACCTGGCTACCATGTTTCCATTTGAAAGTAGACAGATGTATCCGTGTTATGACTCCAGCCCTCAATTCGTTGAGACACTTGCTTCTGTTGGTTGCTCAGGAAGTGAACTACGATATTATTCTGCGTTGGGGGTTGATCGGGATTTGATTCACTCCAGTTATGTGTTCGTTCCTGCTTTGGGCGAAATGGAATACCTATCCCGTATAGTGCCGGATATACATTCGATGTTCGTTGCCGGGTCCGATGTTAAATCGGTTATGATGCAGTGGAACGGTATCCAGCGGATGCGTTGAATACGATAGTCCGCCCAATTTTCAAGGTAGGTGGTCGATTGTCACAGCCGTTGACGCATGGCGTTGTGGGGTTCGCATTTCGAGTGATCGGCTATTCGCTCATCATATTGCCTTGTAGCACGGAGAATGCTGCTCTGTAGTTAGTAATCCTATTTGGACGAGCCTATTAGCGCCAGTGGTTTTGAGGTAAGTGTGCCGGCGGGTGATGCGATGAGTTTTTCTTTGAACGCCATGAATTCGAGCTCATTGGGTTGCTGCCTCAGGAAATGACGTTTGAGGCTGTTGGAAGTCAATTTGGAAGTGGATTCACCGATGAACAGTGGATGTGGATTGTTCCTTGTGCGACCCTTGATGACCTCCGCCCGTTTCGGTAGGTGACTCAACCGTGCTGAGTACGGTCTTCAACTGGCAGACCTCGTGTAACCATGTTATACAGAATGCTTGATTATGACCACTTCCAGTACCTACCATTTTCATTTTTCAAATTCAATGATGATTTCTGTCCGGCAAATGGCATTAGAATAGTAAACATGGCGGTGACCGTTCTAGGTGATTCATATAGTGTCAAGTCCCATGTCCGTTGTGTCAGTTTGGATTCGACCGGCAATGTTACGCTGGCATGGGAGCCTACTTTGGATACGAATGCTGTTCCCTCTTTTTGTGGAATATATCATTGAGCACGGGACAGCTGAATCGGGGCCTTTGTGGAGGTGGGAACCGTAACAACTATTGAAACAGGCTTTGTTCATGATGTTGGACATCTAATACCTCCCAGTCAGGTAGGGTGAATTACTACCGGGTGAGATTACAAGGTCTGGATGTAATGATTCGGCTGTTGCTGCCGCAGAAAGGATGCGTATCAGTATTCATCTTACGATGGTCAATACAGGAACCAGCGCAGAACTGAGCTAGATGCGATATCCGACCCGTTGCCGTCACTTCCAATTCCGTTTTATCACATTTATCGTGAATACCCTGTGAATATGGAGCCTGATGGAAGCTCCCTGCCTCGGCATTGAGTTATTCGGATTCTGTGGTTTGGGTGGTGAGCAGGTGAATTATCGCGTTGAGCTGACGAATGAACTGCCCTGTGTATCGGTTTCAAATATTGTGGGGGATGTTTGGATGGTGTCAGTGATTTTCATCCAGTCGGTTCAGTTAAGTTTGCAGATCCAAGTGAAGGAACTTTCAACCTGAGTTCAGACATGGATTATGCTTGGGTATAGATTTACTTGATATTTCAGGCAGAATAATCGATGAGCATCGTTTCTCATCAGCAACAAAAGCTATCCAATCTGATTTACATTGCAAGACGTTGGGACATATCTACTTCTGGTAGAAACTGAAGTAAATTTGCAGTGCAGAAGGTTGTGATTCATTGATCGGCCCTCCCCCAGTAAGCCTTTCACTACTTTGAATTGGTTGAAGAACTCGCCAACGAATACGCGGCCAATGCTGTAGGTGGGAATGGCGAGATCATTACCAGCTATCTTAGGCCACGTTTCCGGCCATGAGGATGACAAGGAAGATCTCAATGGATGGGCTTTGACGCTCTGCGAAGTAGATAAGCGGTTGAAGTACAATATTGTCCAATAGTTGGGCTACAGCATATACGATGGCCATTTGCCCCGTTAGGCTGGTATATCTGTGAGGTTAAGCCCCTGCCGAGTTGGTGCTTGATACCAATGGTGATACCTACGCCTGCGCCAATTATACAGGACCTACGTACGGAATGACATTGAACGGCCCCGCAATGAATCCGATGAGTAAGGCGTTGTCGATACCCGCAGTACTGAGCCCTGCGGAAACGATGGTCATTACGATAGCCCACTTCACCATAATGACACCAATGAAGTAACGCGTAAGCGGTTCTTTGCTTTTGTGCAGCACCTTGCCAATGCGCACTTCATACTCATCAGGTATGAGCGTCATGATGCGTGTTCTTGAACGATTAAGCTGGTCCTTTAGGAAGAAGAAGGTGATGAAGGTGATAGCGAAGAAGGCAATGAAGATATCGCCTGTTGACCGAGCGCATATTGGCCACGCTGTGCCTAGGCCGAAATATCGAAGAGATGGGTGAGCAGGTTCTTCAGTTCGGTCTCGAGCACTATGGGTGCTTCGGTAAGTTTGGTTGATGTAGTCCTGTGCTATTTGGATGGGGCCCGAATGTTGCTTATAACGTCTTCGGTATTAACGTTGGAGAGTTTGCGCGCCTCGTCTGCCACCATGGGAACAAAGGCGCTGATGTTCCACTCCGAAGAAACTCAAGCCCAAAGATGGTAAGGGATGCAGCCGCTGCCCTGCATTGTTTTTCCCTTGTATTGGAGTTTGAGCAGAAAACGGATGAGCGGTTCGCCAGCAGTTGAGATGACACCTGCTACCAGAATGCTTAGGCGATGATGGTGTGGAGTACCATGCCATGGCCAGTAGAGCGTGATGGCGGGTACGTAGATCAGTTTCTGTTTTTCATGTTGTACGAATATACGTAGGAGACAAAAAGAAGCAGCCCCTTGTGGAGTTGCTTCCCTGAAATAGTGAATGCGGCGGGTGGGTTTTCTTAATCTACTGATTTATGTAGAACTCGTTATTTGTCGCTGAGCCCACCACGTCTGTTACCATTCTCGTCTGTTTCTTCACCAGTTACCTCAAATTTGGTAACCGTGCTTTCTGAAGAATGAGGCATGTTATCAAATTGACGTTGCACACGTCTTTTGAGCCGGAACGTTCTCCAATTCAGCCAGTTGGTTGGTGAGTTGAATCTGCGGTTCATTCCTTTCAAGCGCTCTAAACGCTCCAACTGCTTGCGCTGCATTTCTTCCGTATCGAAACTATCGGTAGGCTCGTTGCGGGTAAGGAGTTGTGGTTCGTTGGTAAGACGCGCGGTTTCGGCCTTTGTTGAAGAAGCCTCTGGGGTTTCGTCATACAGGTTGAACATGGTAACGTTCTCCTCCTTTGCTACAGGTGTTTCCTTCTTTACCTCAAACTCGAATTCGGTAGGAGTTTCGGTAGTAACGATGTTGTCCGTCTTCGGTTCTTCATCTTTCGGTTCGCTAAAGGCTCTGAACGTTTCTGTTTCTTCTTCCGCTACAGGCGTGTTGGCAATAGGCTGTTTGAAAAGGCTGAACGGCATTAACGGTGCTGTTTCTTCCTCTTCGGTTTCTGTCTCTGCCTCGATGTTGGACACTTCGTCTTCTTCGTGGTGGAATGTTTCCTCTTCTTCGAAAACAACCATTTCGGTTTCGGTGGTTATTCCGAAATCATCGTCATACTCATCATCGTCTTCCTCATTGTACATTGGAAGTTCCTCGCCTTCCTTCACCCCGATCATCTCTGGAGCTTCGGCATTGATGATGGCATTGAGTTCCTCGTCATTCTCATCCACTTTGTATGCCATGAGGGTGGAGGCGGTTGGTATTTCCTCTTCTTCATCATCTAGCAGCAAGGTGTGCTTGATAAGCGGCTCTTCTTTTGGAGCTTGGAATGTTGGCGTTTCGTTGATCGGTGTATTGTCGAAGTCGTTGTTCAGGTCTGTTGCCGGACGAAGTCGCTCATTCATCAACTTAGGACGTGCAGTAAGACCAGAAGGAATGGAGGCCTTCGGTTCTGTCTTAGGTGCAGCTGTTGGTGCTTGACGGTGCGTGTCGAGTACGTGTCTTACCACATTCTCTTTGCCTGTTACTTTCTCCAACTTTTCTCCAGAGAAGCCGGTAGCAATAACAGTAAGCGTAAGTCGATCGCCAAGGTCTTCATCGGTGCCGTTACCCCAAATAACATCGGCATCCATACCTGCTTCTTCTTGAATATAATCGGTGATCTCGGCCACTTCGTCCATGGTAACCTCATCAGAGCCAGAACTGATATAAAGGAGGATGTTGCTGGCTCCGTAGATGTTGTTGTCGTTAAGTAGCGGAGAGGCCAAAGCCTGCTCCACAGCCTTAATGGCGCGATCCGGACCTGAAGTTGTTGCAGAACCCATTATGGCCACGCCTGAGCTGGTCATTACGGTTCTAACATCTTCGAAATCCACGTTTACGTAACCTTCTACGGTAATGATCTCTGCAATACCCTTGGCAGCAATGGTCAATACGTCATCGGCCTGTCCGAAAGCTTCGCTGAGTTTCAGGTTTCCGTACATCTCACGCAGTTTATCGTTAGAGATGATGAGAACCGTATCAACGTGCTTTTTCAATTCTTCGAGACCGAGGTCTGCTTGCAGTTTACGTTTCTTGCCTTCGAAACCGAATGGAATGGTTACGATACCTACAGTGAGGATTCCAAGTTCGCGTGCTGCCTCTGCAATGACCGGGGCGGCACCTGTTCCCGTACCACCGCCCATTCCGGCAGTGATGAATACCATTTTGGTATCGTTGCAGAGTACGTCCTTGATGTCATCGAGGTTTTCGATGGCCGCATTACGGCCTACTTCGGCCTGTGCACCAGCGCCACGGCCTTCTGTGAGGCTCGATCCCAATGCGATCTTCTTTGGCACTGGGCTCATGTCGAGCGCCTGTTGATCTGTATTACAGACCACGAAGTCTACGCCTCTAATGCCTTGTTTGTACATGTGGTTGACAGCGTTTGAGCCGCCTCCACCAACTCCGATCACTTTAATGATCGAGCTTTCCTCTTTGGGGAGATTGAAATTCATCATGTCCTTAGCCATTTTTCCTCCTATTTATGGTTAGTTATTTGGGTTTTTATTTGGGTTTTTGCTGCTAGCGTAGTGCTTTCAGCGGGTTTCATTGGTTGTTGTTTCTTATCAGTCAATTCCTTCGTTCATCCATCTTTCCAGTTTCTTTCCGAAGTTTCTTAGACTTGAGAATGGACTGTTCCCACTTTTCTCTTCTGCTACTTCGCGGGCCACTTCCTCAGCTTGAGAAATAGAGCTTTCTTCTTCCACTTCCTCTTCTTTAGGTGTTGTTTTTGGAATGGTAGATGGCTCGCGGCCTTCTGCCCAATCATCTATTGTAAGTCCTTTTGCAGCCAGATCGTCTTTGAACTCAAGCCCTTTCATTACAAGGCCTACACCTGTTGAGAAGATCGGGCTGGTAACATCTTCCGGATTTCCGGGAGCGAGGTGTTCGTTCGGGTATCCAACACGCACATCCATTCCGGTTATGTATTCCATCAATTGTGGAAGATGACGAAGGTTGGATCCACCACCCGTTACTACAATGCCACCGATGAGTTTTTTCTCGTAGCCTGAGTTCTTGATCTCGTAGTAAACGTGCTCGATGATCTCTTCCATTCTGGCCTGAATGATGCTTGCCAGATTCTTCAGGCTGATCTCTCGTGGTTCGCGCCCGCGCAACCCAGGAATGGAAACGATCTCGTTGTCTTTTGCTTCTGTTGCCAGGGCTGAACCGAACTTCACTTTCAGTAATTCTGCCTGATGCTTGATGATGGTGCAGCCTTCTTTGATGTCTTCGGTGATGATGTTACCCCCGAATGGGATGACTGCCGTGTGGCGGATGATCTTGTCTTGGAAGATGGCGATGTCGGTTGTTCCACCACCAATATCTACCAACGCAACACCAGCTTCTTTCTCTTCTTCGCTAAGAACCGCAGCTGCCGATGCCAATGGCTCAAGAACCAATTCGGTAACGGAAAGCCCTGCTTTGTACGCGCAGCGATGGATGTTCTTTGCGGCTGCTATCTGACCGGTGATGATGTGGAAGTTGGCTTCCAATCGGATACCGCTCATGCCAACAGGTTCTTTGATGCCCGGTTCGTTATCAACGATGTAATCCTGTGGGAGTACATGAATGATCTCTTCGCCAGGAAGCATCTGTAACTTGTACATGTCTCTTATGAGGTTGCGCACATCCTCTTTGCCGATCTCTTCATCCAAGGAATCGCGCATGTAAATGCCGCGGTTCTGTAACGATTTGATGTGCTGGCCCGCAATGCCCACGTTCACGTACTTGATATCGACCCCGGTCTTATTCTTGGCCTCTTCAACAGCCGTTTGAATGGCCTGAACGGTCTTATCGATATTGGCCACCACGCCACGACTAACGCCCAGCGATTCTGATTTGCCGATACCGAGAATCTCGATCTTTCCATTCTCATCACGCTTACCAACGATACATGCGATCTTGGTGGTTCCGATATCAAGTCCTACTACGATGTCTGAATTTTCCATTTAACTGTTCTTTTTGGTGCAGATGACCTGGTCTTTGTATTTGAGGTTGATGTGGGAGTATTGATCCCATCCGGTTTTGTTCAATCCTTTGTGATAGAAGAGAAGCAGCTTCTTGAATTTCTGCTCCATTTTATCTGTGTGGCCTAGAAGAATGTGATGATCGCCAACGGTTGGCACCAAGGTTAGTTCTCCATTCGGTTCTACAATGATCTGCTGGATCTGAGCTCGCCAGAATTCATTGTTGCGGATGAAAGTTGCCAATTCGAACAGCTCATCGAGGTTCGAAATCTGTTTCAGACTATCGCTCATGTTTGCCACGTTGTAGCGTTGCATAACGTGCTGCCTATCGGTAATAAAGCCACTTGCAACAGGTACACGTGCGGTGTAGTTATCGCTTGTTGGCATGATGCCACTTCGCGGTCGATGTAAAACGATTCCCTTCTGAATTGAAAATGCGCAGAACAGGGTCGCGTTGGTAGACCTTTACGGCAAAGGTTCCACCATGCTTGGTGAACACTTCGGCACGTTTTACTGATGGATTGGCGAAAATATGACGCCTGTACACTGCAATAGGAATGGAACTAATTGGTTTGCCAACGAGACTATCACCTTTGCTCCAGATTACTTGGGCACGCCGCCTTTGGTAACAAAGAAATTTCCGTTGCTATGGTCTACCTGAATGTTGAGTTTGGAACACGGCAGCTGACATCTGATTCGAGTGCTGAAAGCCAGAGAAACGAACAGCCCGACATCACGGCTATCAATATCAACGCTATGTTCAATATCCGCTTCGATCATGACGCCAGTTTCGGAATGGTGCAACCACCGATCGGATATCTCCTGCGCCCATGGTGTAAGCAACACATCCAACTCAGCTACCGAAAGCGCATCTACAGCAGCCTGCTTACTTACCAGCTCTTTACTGGGTTCGATATGCGCTCCAATAATGCGCTTGATGTAACTCCCGGAATTGCTTCTTTCGCGTGCTGGGTGATTCCGAGAAGCGTTACCTCGTCCAACTGCGAAAGGCTGTTGGGTAAACTCGTTCATGCGATCCTGTGTGTGACTGAACAAGTGAGGTTGGAAAATCCTTTCACTTTTCGGCCTGGGAATAACTCGCGTACAGAACCGATGCATGCTGAAATTTCGGTTGGATGATGCGCGTAATCATCGATATAAACCAACTTGTCGGTGTTGATGTGTACTTCGAATCTGCGCTTTACACCCTTGTAGGTAGCAAAACCAACGCGAAGTTCATCTTCGGTCAGTCCGAATTGATCTACAGCTGCAAATGCTGCCACTGCGTTTTCCAAGTTGTGCAACCCAGGCATTCCGAACGTTATGCTACGGTAAGTTGCCCGTGGCGAATGCAGGTTGAATTGGTACTTACCATTTTCAATGGAAAGACCGGATGTATAGTAATCGCTCTTCTCGCTAAGTGAATAGGTTAACGTGGATCTGTCTGAATGCTCGAAAGGAAGCCCGAAACGATAGATGAGTTTTCCATTCGGGGTAATTCGTTCGGTGAAATCGATGAAGGATTTCAGCATTTCATCGGATGATCCGTAGATATCGAGATGGTCGGCATCAACAGAAGTTACAATAGCCACTTCTGGCGATAAGGTGAGGAATGAACGGTCGAACTCATCGGCCTCAACCACCATCAGATCGCTGCTTTTGGAAGTAAGCAGATTGGTGTTGTAGTTGGAACTGATTCCGCCTAGGAACGCGTTACAATCGTGAGAAGAACAACGCAGTAAATGCGCTGCTATGGAACTGGTAGTTGTTTTGCCATGCGTTCCGGCTACGGCAATGGTTCGGTACGCTCTGGAAAGTTCTCCCAAAACCTCAGAACGCTTCAGTACGTCAAAACGGTTGTTGCGGAAGAACATCAACTCCGAATGATCTTTTGGTACTGCTGGAGTGTAGATTACCAAGGTGGTTTCGGCATCAAGAAAAGCATCAGCAATTGCGTTTGCGTCATCTTGATAATGAATTGCCATTCCTGCATTTTCCAACTCCTTGGTGAGTTCGGTCGAAACGCGGTCGTAACCGCCAACACGCTTACCTAGCTGCGCAAAATAGCGGGCCAGCGCGCTCATGCCAATGCCTCCGATCCCTATCAGATATACCGCTTGTATGTGGTTCAATCCTTTCATGCTTTGGTAGCGATCTTTAGGATTTCACGGGCAATTACTTCATCTGCATTTGGCAAAGCCAGTTTAAGGATGTTGCTGCTGAGTTTTTCTCTCTCGGCAGAGTCGTTCAATAAGCGAAGCGCTTCGTTGCAGGCAAGTTCTCCAGCTTTACTGTCGGGAACAAGTATGGCAGCATCGTGGTCAACCAACGCCTGCGCATTTTTGGTCTGGTGATCTTCTGCTGCAAACGGAAATGGAACCAGAACCGATGGTTTACCAACGATACATAGCTCTGAAATGGAACTAGCGCCAGCGCGCGATAGCACAACATCTGCCACAGCATAGGCCTGATCCATGGTGTAAATGAAATCGGATACGAAGAAGTTGGTGGCGTTTGCATCAACCACAGCTTTTTTGGCTTCCTCAATAAAGAGTTTTCCAGTTTGCCAAACCACTTGTATATCGGCAGCTTTAAAAGCTTCGATGTGAGATTTGACCGCCAAGTTGATGGAGCGTGCGCCCAGGCTTCCACCGATCACCAAGAGGGTTTTCTTGTTGGGGTCGAGGTTGAAGGTTTTGATGCCTTCTTGACGTTTGCCTTCCAGATTCAAAATGTCCTGCCGTACCGGATTTCCTGTTCGGATGATGACATTCTTTGGGAAGAATTTCTCCATGCCATCGTATGCCACGCATACTTTGCTCGCCTTGTTTCCAAGTAGTTTATTGGTTATTCCTGCGTAGGAATTCTGCTCTTGGATAACCGTTGGAATACGCGCGCTATTGGCAGCGTACATTACAGGTCCGCTTGCAAAACCACCCACGCCTACAACAACATTCGGTTGGAAATTGCGGATGATCTTCAACGATTTTAAAAGGCTTCCGATCAACTTGAATGGGAAGGCCAGGTTTTTGACCATGTTGCTGCGGTTGATTCCAGCTATGTTGAGCCCGATGATCTCGTATCCGGCAGCAGGAACTTTCTCCATCTCCATTTTACCAAGCGCTCCTACAAAAAGGATCTCTACATCCGATCGCAGTTTTTTCAGCGCGTTGGCAATGGCAATGGCAGGGAAGATGTGTCCGCCCGTTCCGCCTCCTGATATGATGACCCGAAGCTTAGACATGTGCCAATTCGTTTTCAGGTTCCTTTACTGCGCGACTCACGCTGAGTATCATTCCAATTGCAATAGAAGTGAACCAAATGGAGGTTCCCCCCATACTTATAAGCGGAAGCGGCTGCCCCGTTACCGGAAAGAGATTCACGGCCACGGCCATGTTTATCAATGCTTGGAATACCAAAGCAAAACAAACCCCGAAGGCCAGTAACGTACCGAAGGTGCTTGTGCCTTTGTGTGCAATGCGTAAACCGCGGAAAAGCAAAATGAGATATAGGAATAGAATACCCATTCCGCCAACTATTCCCCATTCTTCGATGATGATTGCAAAGATGAAATCTGAATATGGGTGTGGAATAAAATTCCGTTGTGAACTGTTGCCTGGACCAACACCCGCAATACCGCCATTGGCAATGGCGATCTTTGCCTGTTCGGTCTGGTAGTTGGCATCGGCTCGTTCTGGAGTTTCCTCGTTTGATATGTAGGTTTCCAATCGGGCTTTCCATGTTCCGAAACGCGGTAGTACTTTCTCTACTGGCACAGCAAAAGAAAGGAGCACAACAAAGACTCCCGCTAAGGCAATTGCTCCCACAAGACCTGCCAGGTATTTGAATCGAACTCTACCAATATAGAGGATGATGAGTGACGAAGTGAATAGCACGGCCGAAGTGGAGAAGTTGGCTGGCAAAATGAGTGCGCAGACCAATAGAACAGGCCAAATGATCTGGAGGAAGCCTTCCTTGAAATCGTCCATATCTTCCTGACGTTTGGAAAGGACGCGTGCCAAATACGCGATCAAAGCAACTTTGGCCAGGTCGGAAGTTTGGAATGAAAGATTGATGATCGGTAATGTCAACCAACGGCTTGCTTCATTACGCGATGTTCCTGCAATGAGCGTAATGGCAAGTAGTGGAATAGATATCCAAATAAGGATTTGCGCTACGCGTGAGAAATACGTGTACGGTACCTTATGGATGGCGTACATCATGCCCCAACCAAGCACAATAATGGAGAAGTGTTTAAGAAGATAGTATTCGGTATTTCCGCCTTGATAACGATACGCAAGCGTACCAGTAGAACTGTAAACTGCCATTGCAGAAACAAGGGAAAGGAGGAACACCACGGCCCAAATGACCATGTCCCCTTCCAGATATTTTCTCAACAGTGAGTTCATTTTTTAATTAGCAATTAGGAATGATGAATTAGGAATTGCCTCCTGATTCAGTTCCTTTCTTGTAGATGGTTTTAGTTATGGTTGATAGTATTCTCAAATTCTCTTCGCAATCATGAAGCATAGAATCCGCCTGTTTTTCGTTCAAATAATCCGTGGCTTTCATTAAACGGAGCCAATAGCGGGTTTCTCGGGCCTCCTTGTAAGCAATGCTCATTTTTGATCCAAAGTCCTTTCTGGTCTGGCCTCCAATTGCTTCTTCCACATTAGCACCTATTGAGGTTCCGCTTCTGAGCAATTGTTTCGATAACACGTATTCCTTTCTTTCTTCAGTTAGATGCCGATATAGGTTCACCACCCGAATTGCAAACTCGAAGCTTTTATTCTGAATGATGTTGTCCTCTTTCGCCATTTATTTCTAATTCCTCATTTCTAATTGGCAATTAATTCTTGGATTCAATAAAGGTTTTAACAGCCTTGCTGAACTGGTTTCCTCGATCTTCATAACTATCAAAAAGATCGTGGCTGGAACATGCTGGAGAAAGGATGATCTTATCGCCAGGTTGTGCCAAAGCAGTTGCCGCTTTCACGGCTTCATCGGCAGAGCTTGCGCCAACTATCACATCTGCAAAACCAAGGAAGGTTTTGAAAACACGGCTATTCTCTCGCCCAAGGCAAACAATACCTCTAACCTTGTCTGCCACAAGTTCTTTCAACATGCTGTAATCCTGTCCGTCCTGTAGACCACCTACAATCCACACAGCGGTACCTTGCAACCTCTCCAAGGAATACCATGTAAGATCCACGTTGGTGGCCTTACTATCGTTTATGAATTCAATGTCGTTCCACTTTCCGATCAGCTCTTGCCGATGTCGGGTACTCTGCACATCCGAAACGCTCTCTTCAATGATCTGCTTCCTCAACTCAAGCAAACTATTGAACATCTCCTGATCGGCAGAAACGGTGGGCTTATTCCAGGTTTTATCTTTCATGGATTTGTAGGTTTTGGTCGGTTTAAAGTGAACGGACAGCCGTTTTGAATTTTCTCCCTCGGTCTTCGTAGTTCTCAAAAAGGTCGAAGCTGGCGCAAGCGGGAGATAGGAGAACAGCATCTCCTTTTTTGCCTAGATAGTAGCTGGTCTTTACTGCTTCTTCGGCCGATTGTGTGTCAACTATGGTCTCAACGATTCCCTCAAAGGCCTTATGGATCTTCTCGTTGTCGGTACCAAGGCAGATAATGGCTTTTACTTTAGCACGGACCAGATCTTCTACCATGCTGTAATCGTTGCCTTTGTCAACACCTCCTACTATCCAGATAACGGGTTGGTTCATGCACTCAAGTGCATACCATGTAGAGTTGATGTTGGTGGCTTTACTGTCGTTTATGAACTCGATACCCTGAACCTTGCCAACGGATTCGAGTCGGTGTTCAACAGCGCTGAAATCGCTCAGACTTTCTCGGACAGTTTCTTTTCGAAGCTCCAAGAGGCGCCCCACAATTCCTGCGGCCATTGAGTTGTAGGAATTGTGTTTGCCTTGTAGTGCAAGTTCGTGTATGGACATGGTTAGATTTGAGTTATTGAGGTTTATGTTGAGATTTTCGTTTTCTAGGTAAGCACCTTCGGCTACTGTTCCGTTAAGTGTGAACGGGTAACGTTTAGCCCTGATCGAATCGGTCAATGAACTGGCTATGTTCAAGTCGTCTGAGCAGTAGATGAAAGCGTCATCCTCTGTTTGATTCTGTGCTATTCGGAATTTCGCAGCGATGTACTTATCCATGCTTCCGTAGCGGTCTAAGTGGTCTGGTGTTATGTTCAAAAGCACAGCTATGTTTATTCGGCTATCGAACATTCCGTCCAGTTGGAAACTGCTCAGTTCTAGAACCAGATAGTCGAATTCTGTGTCTGCCACTTGCCAAGCAAGGCTTTTGCCCACGTTACCGGCCAATCCAGCGTTGAGTCCGCCTTTGGTTAGCATGTGGTGCGTGAGTAACGTAGTGGTGGTTTTGCCGTTGGTTCCAGTAATGCCGATGGTTTTGGCGTTTGTGTACTGCAAGCCGAATTCAATTTCAGATATAACTGGAATGCCTTTTCCTCGAAGCGTTTGTACGAGTGGCGCAGCATCTGGAATGCCAGGACTTTTCACTACCAGGTCGGCATTCAGAATTTTCCTTTCCGAGTGTTTTCCGGTTTCAAATTCCACTCCCCATTCAGTAAGATGTTGAGCATACTTCTCCTTCAGGTTTCCCTTATCTGAAAGGAAAATCTCAAAGCCTTTTTTCTGACCCAAGTAAGCTGCGCCAGCACCGCTTTCGCCTCCACCCAATATGACCAGACGTTCTGCCATTACCTGAGTTTGAGGGTTACCACGGTTAGTACTGCGAGCATGATTCCAACGATCCAAAATCGGCCTACGATCTTGGCTTCGTGCATACCTTTTTTCTGAAAGTGATGATGTAATGGAGACATCAAGAAGATCCTGCGTCCTTCTCCGAATTTCTTCTTCGTGTATTTGAAGTAGCTCACTTGCATCACCACGGAGAGGTTTTCCATGAGGAAAATGCCACAGAGAATAGGAATCAGAAGTTCTTTTCTGATTGCTAGCGCGAAGACAGCGATGATGCCGCCAAGTGCCAAGCTACCCGTATCGCCCATAAAAACCTGAGCTGGGTATTGATTGTACCACAAGAAGCCAACACAAGAACCAACAAACGCGGCAATGAATATTACCAGTTCGCCCGAACCAGGTATGTACATGATATTGAGGTAATCGGCAAAAATGATGTTACCGGACACGTAAGCAAGAATGCCCAAGGTTACGCCTGCTATAGCAGAAGTTCCTGTTGCAAGTCCGTCCAGACCATCGGTTAGATTAGCTCCGTTGGAAACTGCCGTTACGATGAAGATCACAATTGGGATGAACACCAACCAACCCCAATCCGTTGCTTTTTCGCCCAAGAAGAATAAGAGCGAGCTGTAGTCGAATTCGTTGTCTTTTACAAACGGAATTGTTGTTACCAATGAGTGCTCTGCGTCTCCGTAAACAGGAGTTCGTTGCAGTTCAATGGTTTTTCCATTTATCACTGTTTCAATCGTTTCGCCACCACGTACCAGTCGCTCTTTTATAGCTACATCTTCGTTAAAATAGAGTGTGCAGGCAACGATAATCCCGATACCGATCTGGCCCATTACCTTGAATCTTCCGGCCAAACCTTCCTTGTCTCGCTTGAATACTTTGATGTAATCGTCTGCAAAACCAATGAGGCCGAGCCATACCGTGGATATGAGCATTAATATCACGTACACATTATGAAGCTGCGCGAAGAGGAGAGTTGGAATTAGAATGGAGGAAAGAATGATGATTCCGCCCATGGTCGGTGTTCCCTGCTTGGCTACTTGACCCGCAAGGTCCAGGTCTCGGACAATCTCACCTACTTGCTTCAGTTGTAGGTATTGGATCACCTTCTTTCCAATAAGCATTGAAATGATCAGAGAAGTGATGATACTTGCAGCTGCTCGGAATGAGATGTACTGGAATACTCCCGCTCCTGGCAGTTGATAATGTGTTTCAAGGAAATCGAACAGATAGTACAACATCAGCAGATCTGTTTAAGGTTGGTGGTGAGTACTTGCATGTCGTCAAAATCGTGCTTCACGCCTTTGATCTCCTGGTATTTTTCGTGCCCTTTTCCGGCCACTAGAATGATGTCTCCTGGCTGCACTAGCATGCACGCGGTTCGAATTGCCTCGGCACGGTCTACAATAGTAACCGCCTTTCGAATAAGCACTGGGTCGAGACCTGTTTTCATCTCATCGATAATGGTCTGCGGGTCTTCGCTTCTCGGATTGTCTGAAGTCAGAATGAGCTTATCGCTCCCCTCAGCTGCAATCCGTGCCATTTCGGGGCGCTTGGTCTTGTCCCTGTCTCCTCCGCAGCCTACTAGCGTAATCAGTTTTTCTGTGCCTGTTCTTAGTTCGCGAATAGTAGAAAGCACGTTCTCCAATGCGTCAGGCGTGTGGGCGTAGTCTACAATTCCAAGAATGTTGTTTTCTGTTTTAAAGAACTGGAATCGTCCGTCTGGAGAATGAAGGTTGCTGAGTGTAGTTAGAATCTGGAGTTTCTCTTCCTTCAGCTCCAATGCTGCACCGTAAACGCTTAGAATATTGTACGCATTGAATGAGCCGATGAGCCGTGTGATCACTTCTTGTCCATCGATATTCAGAATCAACCCGGTAAGGTTGTTTTCAAGGATCTTTGCCTTTCGGTCAGCCATCGATTTTAAACCGTAGGTAACAACCTTGGCTTTGGTGTTCTGCACCATCACTGCACCGTTCTTATCGTCTGCATTAGTAAGTGCAAATGCTTTTGGCGAAAGGCCATCGAAAAGCAGTTTCTTGGCTCTTATGTAGTTGTCGAAGGTCTCGTGGTAGTCGAGGTGATCGTGAGTGATATTGGTAAAAATGGCACCTGTGAATTCGATTCCAGCCACCCTATGTTGGTCTAGTGCATGCGAACTCACTTCCATGAAAGCATATTCGCAACCAGCCTCTACCATTTCTGCTAGGAGCTTGTTAAGATTGACCGGATCCGGTGTAGTGTGGGTTGCGGCCACCACAGTTCCGTTGATCAGATTCCGAACCGTTGATATCAGTCCTACTTTATAGCCAAGGTTTCTGAATAGTTCGTAAAGAAGTGTAGCAGTAGTGGTTTTTCCGTTGGTTCCTGTTATTCCCACCAACTTTAGATCGGACGATGGGTTGTCGTAGAAATTCGAAGCGATGATTCCAGCAGCATAGCGGCTATTCTTCACTTGTATGTAGTTCACGTCTTTAACCAGATTTTCTGGGAGAACCTCACAGATAATGGCTAACGAACCTTGCTCAATGGCCTTTGAGATATAATCGTGGCCATCCATAGCAGTTCCTTTCACCGCAATGAAGAGCGAGAATTTCTTTGCTTGACGGGAATCGATGCAGATGTTCTCGATGGCCACGTTTGTAGAGCCTATCACTTCCTCGATGCCAGCTTTGTACAATATGTCTTTCAGCAGTTTCATGATAGACGTATTACTATTTCGCGACCTTCTAAAGCGCGGGTTCCGGGAATGATCGATTGTTGACGTACAACTCCCGATCCGATCATTTTCACTTTCAGTCCTTGGTTTTCAAGAAGGAAAAGGGCATCCATTGCGCCCATTCCAACTACGCGTGGCACAAGGTTTTCAATAACTTCTCTGGCCCGTATCTGCACGGTGTCGCCACTGTGCGATGCTTCTGCCCATTGCGCATCTGGGTCTTTTATTTCACTTTCAATTTCAAGTTCGTTCAACGCGGTGGTGAGACCAGATTTGTCTGTCACTTTGGAGAAAGGAATTAGGTGATCTGCCAAAGCTGGATCCGTTTGCACTTCCTCCAACATTTTGACCTGAGTTGAATAGACCTTATCAGAAATCTCCTTGAATATTGGACCGGCAACGAGGTTTCCATAGTAAACAGAGCTGGTGGGCGAATCCACCACTACAATGCACGTGTAGCGCGGTTTGTCGGCTGGGAAATAGCCAACGAAAGACGCTTGATAGCTCTTTTCGCGATGGTAGCTTCCGCCTTTTGCAATTTGCGCTGTACCAGTCTTACCTGCGATCTTATAATTGGCGTGCTTCAGATTACTTGCAGTTCCGTGCTCAACCACTCCTTCCATTAGGGTCTTTACTTTCCGTACCGTTTCAATGGAACAGATTCGGTCGTTGAGAACAGTTGTTGGAAATTCTCTCTCAATTTTGCCGTGTTTCTTTATGGCGTTCACCATTTTTGGCTTAACCATTACCCCATCGTTTGCCACCGCATTGTAGAAAGCAAGAATCTGTAATGGTGTCTGAAGAACTTCGTAACCAATGCTCATCCAAGGTAAAGAGATGCCTGACCACGAAGGGTCTTTTGGTGACGGAATAGAAGGTTGTCCTTCGCCTTTTATCTCCAATCCGAGCGGCTTGTCAAGACCCATTTCGCGCAAGCGATCAACCATCTTCTCTGGTTTTTCGCGGTAGTATTGATTTACAAGTTTGGAGATGCCAACGTTGGAGGAGATCTCGAATGCTTTCGCTACGGTTATCTTATCGTACACTCCCGTTTTGGAGTCTTTCATGGTGGCGTTATAGTACTTCTTGATACCGCCTTCGATATCAACGCTGTCCGTAATGTCCACATATCCATCTTCCAGCAAGCAGATCAAGCTTGCTAGCTTGAAGGTTGAGCCTGGTTCTGTGGTAGAGCCAATAGCGTAGTTGTAGGTCTCGTCATAATTTCCGCTTTCCTGAAGAGTCAGATTGGCGATGGCCTTTATCTCACCGGTTTTTACTTCCATCAAAATGGCACAGCCATGATGAGCCTTGTGCTTTTCGAGTTGCATAAGCAATGCGTGCTCGGCCACATCTTGTATGTTGATGTCGATGGTTGTAATGAGATCAGAACCGTCTTCTGGCTCTATTTCATTCACATCATTCAAAGGTTTCCAATTGCCGCCAGCAATTTTTTGCATCAATCTCTTACCGCCAACACCGGCAAGTTCTTCGGAATACGCACCTTCCAATCCAACGCTGAAGCCAGGTCGGTCGTAACCGATTGTTCTGGCGGCCAACTGCTTAAAGGGCATTGCGCGCTTGTTTTTCTGGTGATAGATCAAGCCACCTTTGTATCTGCCTAGATTGAAAATTTCAAATTCTCGCACTTTCTTCAGATCTGTGTGGTCAACATTTCTCTTGATCAAGTGGTATTGACTTCCGTTCAGTCGGGCCTGAGTAAGTTCTCGTTTGTATGTTGAGGCAGATTTATCTTGAAATAACTTGGCCAACTGTGCCGAAAGTTGATCGATGTGTTCATCGAAATACTCATCTGATAGAGATGGAATGTTGGCGTCCCAACGGATCTCATAGATAGGTTTCGATGTTGCCAGAAGACTTCCGTCTGATGCGAAAATATTTCCACGTGCAGCTTCTATCTCTCTGAATCTGGTTGTTTGTGTTTCGGCTTTAGCCTTCCATTTTTCACCTTCCAAAAACTGTATCTGCGCAACACGACCTACTATTGCAAACGCAAACAGGCACATCAGCCCATAGGCCAGATACACGCGTTTCTTTATTTGCTTATCGTGGTTCATTGCTCAACCTGCTCTTCTGGTTTGATCACTATTTTTTTTGGTGGCACAACACTTTCGTAAATGCCCATTGGCTCCACTGCTTTCGCTACCTCACTTTGTTTGCTCACGAACATCAGTTCCGATCGGGTGGAGATGAATTCAGATCGCAGTTCTTTCAGTTCTCTGTTGAGTGTTTCTCCCTGTATCACACTCTTTTCGGCAAAATGACTGTTGCCGATATAGAAGATTCCAATTCCGAATAAGAACAGTAGGTATGGGATGTTATTCACCATGTTGTCTCTGGTCAGGAAACTACCATCCAACACGCCCATTATTCGTTTGGCAATGTTGTCTTGCTTGGCGATATTTTCCTTTTCGGAACTCATTGTATGCGTTCTGCTATTCTCAGTTTGGCGCTTCTGGCGCGTGGGTTTCTTTCTATTTCCTCATCTGTTGGCAAGGCAGGCCGTTTGGTAATGGCATCAAAAGGAACCTGCGGTTTTCCATAGAAATCCTTTTCAACCTTGCCCTCTGTGTTGCCGCTTTTTATCAAGTTCTTTACAAGTCGATCTTCTAAAGAGTGGTACGAGATGACCACCAATCTTCCGCCTTCTGCCAGCACGTTCGGCATCTGCGTAAGCATTTCTTTCAGCGCGTTCATCTCGTCATTTACTTCAATCCGAATAGCCTGAAAAACACGAGACAGGAAGCTGTTTTCTTTCCCACGTTGAGCCATCGGTAGACAGACCTGCTTGAATTGTTCGATTGTTTCAATTGGAGCACTACTTCGAGTGGCTTCAATTGCTTTTGATAGTTTCCAAGCTTCTTTCAAGTCCGCGTTCTCTCGGAATATTCGGGCCAATTCTTCTTTCGAATACTCGTTGATGACCTTGGCTGCAGTCAGTTCAATGCCCTCAGACATTCTCATGTCCAATGGCCCGTCTGCTCGCGTACTGAATCCTCGAGTTGGCTCGTCTATTTGAAAGGATGAAATGCCCAGATCGGCCAATATTCCGTTCACGGGCAAGGCTCCGAAGTACTTCAGAAAATTGCGCACGTATCTGAAGTTGTGCGGAATGAACGTTAAACGGCTGTCCTCTATGAGGTTCATCTGTGCATCTTTATCTTGATCGAAAGCGAACAGATGTCCGCCTTTCAATTGCTTTAAAATCTCTCGTGAATGCCCACCCCCTCCGAAGGTGAGGTCCACGTAAATCCCATCGGGATCGATCTTTAAGCCGCTAATGCACTCCTGTAACAGGACGGGGTCATGGTAACTCATCAGCCCCGCTATTAAGGCTGCCCATGACTTCTTCAGCCAGTGTGGCAATGTCTGTTTCAGGATTGCTAAGCTTCTCTTCGTAAGATGCCTTGTCCCATATTTCCACATAGGTACCAGCACTAGAGAGAACGATGTCTTTGCGTATCTCACTGAATCCCATCAGATCTTTGGGAATCAGCAATCGGCCAGTGCCATCAAGCTCAACGATCTTAACCCCTGCAGTGAACAACCGAATGAATTCGACATTCTTTCGCACAAACCTGTTGAGTCTGTTAACGATAGACATCTTAGCATCCCACTCTGTCATTGGGTACAACTCAATGCACTTGTCGAACATGCTTCGCTTTAAAACGAAGTTGCTCTGAAGTTCAGACAGCAACTGCTTCTTCAATGCTGTAGGTAGCATGAGTCGGCCCTTGGCGTCCACTTTGCATTCATATGTCCCAATGATGTTGGTCACTTACGCATGGATTTATCAGGTAAAGTAATGGATTATCTACCACTATTTACCACAGTTTACCACAACTGTTGAAAACTTTATAGTTCGAAATTACACAAAGGTTACGATACAGCATTATTTGTGCTGAATTGAAGTTGAAATATAGGTGGTAAAATGTGGTAGTAATGTTAATAAAGGTGTTTATTCGCCTTGATTAAAACGATAATCGCCCCCTTCATTTTTGGTTAATTTTGGGCAGCTTTAACGGAAAGTGGTAAAGGAAGAATCAGGACATAGATATATTGAGCAGGGCGAAGGCCCTGTTCTTCTAGTGCTTCATGGTTTGTTCGGGGCGCTAAGCAATTTCAAGGATGTTCTGAATGAATTCTCCACCGATTATAAAGTGGTAATTCCGATAATGCCTATCTATGAATTGCCGTTGTTGAAGACCAACGTAAGGGAATTAGCGGCATACATCGATGAGTTTGTTTCATTCAAGGGTTATACTGATCTGTCCTTGCTAGGCAATTCACTGGGAGGTCACGTATCGTTGGTTTACACCGTTGCTCATCAGGAAAATGTAAAGGCGCTTGTTCTCACGGGTAGTTCAGGGTTGTATGAAAATGCTTTTGGTGGCTCCTTTCCGAGGAGAGAGGACAAAGAATATATCCGAAAGAAAGTTGAAACAACTTTTTACGATCCAAAGAATGCTACAGACGAACTGGTGGAAGAGGTTTTTGGAATAATCAATGACAGAAACAAATTGATCCGTGTGTTAGCAATTGCTAAATCGGCCATTCGTCATAATATGAAGGATGATCTGCCCAGTATTGAGGTTCCAGTGTGTTTGATCTGGGGAAAAAATGATGGAGTTACTCCTCCGCAGGTTGCTGAAGAATTTCATTCGTTGTTACCTAATTCGGAGTTGAATTGGATTGATCAATGCGGACACGCCCCCATGATGGAGCATCCTGCCGAATTCAATCAGATCTTGGCACCTTGGCTTAAGAAGGTCATCGCCTCAAAGTAAATTATATGATGGTGAAAGACGTTCAGTTCGTAATGAGCAACTCAGATGTTGCCAAATGCCCCAAAGCGGATAAACCTGAATACGCATTTATAGGCCGTTCCAACGTTGGAAAGTCTTCGTTGATCAACATGCTGGTCAATAAGAAGAAATTGGCCAAGACGAGTTCTACGCCTGGGAAAACGCAGTTGATAAATCATTTTCTTGTAGATGAGAATTGGTATCTGGTGGATCTTCCTGGATACGGTTATGCGAAAGTGCCAAAAGCACAGAAGCAGAAATTTGAACGGATGATCTCGAATTACATCCTTCAGCGTACTAACCTAGTCAGTGTTTTTGTGTTGGTTGACGTTAGGCACACGCCACAACAGATCGATCTGGAATTCATGGAGTGGTTGGGGATGTCGAATATTCCGTTTGCAATGGTTTTTACAAAGCTGGATAAGTTGAAACGCAGCGAGATTGACGGTAAGTTGAAGAAATACAGAGAAAAGATGCTTGAGACCTGGGAAGAGCTTCCTGTTCAGTTTCTTACTTCTGCAGAAAGTACGGCTGGTAAAACGGAGCTATTGGAATATATCGATTCACTCAATTCGGACCTTGGAACGAAGTTTTAGGCACAAAAAAGGCTCCTATTAGGAGCCTTTTTTATTTTATCGAATAGCTGAGATCAACGAATCAACTGCAGCCAACCTGTTTCCTTATAGTTGAAGTTGTCCAACTCATTATTAATTGGGTTTCCAGTAGTCATTTCTGCTTTGGATATGACGTAGAAGTATGTTCCGGCTGATGCCTCAACGCCAGCTGCTGTGGTTCCATCCCAAGAAATCTGTGGAGAAACGGTTTCAAAAACCACGTTACCCCATCGGTTGTATATCTCGATCTTGAATGGTCCAACGGCACTTGTTCTCACGTCAAACACATCATTCCAGCCATCATTATTAGGAGTGAAAACGTTAGGAACAATCAACCCCTCCACAACATCTACAGGAATGACCAATGTGTCCAAGCACTCAAGACCACTTCTTACAATCAGTGTGATGTCGTATGTGCCGATTTCATCATACGTGTGGAATGGCATAGAATCGGAGCTCGTAGTTCCGTCTCCGAAATCCCAATTCCACTCACTTGTCAACAAGCTGGAATCAACCATTCCAAGGATATCGTAGACGAAAATCCCACCTGGAAGTGTGGTGTCTGTAGAAATAGAGAAATTGGCAACCGGAAGTGGCCAAACTTCAACCGAATAGTTGCGAGTAAGACCTGTACAGCCTCCATTGATATTGTTCGGAACCGTTTCTGTTATTGACAGGTTTCCGAATACAGCAGCAAGGCTATCATTGTCCCAAATAATGGTTACAGAATAGTCTGTTTGGTCGACAATTGTACCGCCCGTTACCTGGAAGTCGTAATCTGAACCATTTTCTGGAACCGTGTAGGTTGAAGCAACACTTGCACAAAGAGCAGTATCTCCTTCAACAGGTGGCTCAGAAGGAACGTTGAATCCCATGATGTAAGCATCTTCAGGGTAGATCTGATAATCGTCCCAATCGTATCGAACAACCTGATAGAAGTTAGGGAACGTGGCAGCTGCCGTGTTTCCCATATTTTCCCACTCGTTGTTTGCTACGCTCCAGTTTGCAATTGTATTGTAATTCTCATCGCCTTCCCAAAAGTTAGCGTATAGGCCGATATCTGCAGTAGCAACGCTGCCGCTTCTTTTGTTGATACGGTGATACCACCAAGGGTTAACGTAGCAAATAGTGGTGTCGGTATTAAGAATCGGTAAGCTGTTGATCGTTGCATTTCTGTTCACGAAACGCACGTGGAACGTATCAACAGCAGCTGTTGTTGGTTCAATTGTTACTGGACGATAGCGCTCAAACTGATTAGGGGAAATGTCAAGACCTGATCCAACAGGGAAATTGTAAACCGTTGCTTGGTTTACAACTCTTGCCAAATTCCCGTCCTGCAAACTAGAAACGTAACCGCAAGTATCACAACCAGCGTCTCTTTGAATTGCGCCAGTCGATGGATTGAATACCCACAACGTATCAAAATCGGTTGCCCATTCTCCAATGTTCAATTTCAATGTTCCGTTAACACCTATCTCGGCATTGACTCCATCCTGTATTCTGCGGATGTCTCCTATCAGATCCACATCGTGGAATCTCGTAGCAACCGTTCCTTGAATAGAGTCGGTTGTCATGAATTTGACCTTGCCTTGTCCGGCATTGTAAATTCCATTGTTCTCCCAATCTCCGTAGATTTCAAAAAGGCCATCGTTCGGCTCAATGTTCAAAGGGAAAACATCGAAACCACCGCTTTGTCCGTTGTTTATAAAGTCTCCCTTGATGATGAATTTACCAAGATTTACCATGATGCTATCATTGTTGGTCACGCCACCATCTACATAAACAATGGCAGAATCGTTAGCATCGCCATTAATATAGAACATGGCTCCGTTGTTGAATAGCAGGGGGTCGGGCTCTGCTTGAGCCAGTGCAGCTCCTGTGGTACCAATAATGGCAAGTAGTGCAAGGAAGATTCCTTTGATCGGGGTTGAGGTTATCATCAGATACGTAGTATTTGGTCGATACGATTTTCTCTAAGCACACAAATATATGCGCGAAGGGTCAATTGTTCAAATTAAACTGAGGCCGTTCGCGTGCTTAGACTTACATGAATTTCCCCAAATCGGAGATCATTCGAACATTTCGCGCGCAAAATGTTGTGCGAAGTCGCGCATATCCGCAGCCATTTTATCTTCGTTGGTGGCTCGTTGTAACGTGTCGGCCATTGATACGATGGTCTGATGGAAGAAGCGTTTCATTTCATCAACGCGCATTTCCTTGGTCCAAAGATCCATCCGAAGTGTTTCTTCAGAATCAGTGTCATAGACCGATATCATGATCGCCTTGCTATCAAGCTCTTTGTCCATGCCTGCATCGGTGGCCAGCCAGTTTATTTTTTCTGGAATCTGATTCTCATCCAACGTTACGTTGAATCTAATTTCTGACGTTTTGCTCATTTCAAAGTTTGGGTTTGTATTTCGACTTGGCCAGAATTTCCTGAGCGTTCTGGTTGGTCATCAATTCTGTGATGGGGATTTGCGGGTTGTTCTTCATGTAAAAACGAACGATCTGCCAGCCTACCCATTGGCCTAATCTACCAGGCGAATTTTTCGGGATTCCCGCCACAAATGGTGCTTGATTTATCCATTTGTTAATATCCATGTATTCGGTTGTGTAGAGCAATTCCTGGTCTACCAAATGGGCCCAAATACGTGATTCATATTCTTTGCACCAAGCCATTTCTTCAGGTGAAAAGCCAACTTTTAAAGAATCTTCTGTTTCGCGCAGTAGGGCGTCCATTGCGTACAGCAGTTTTCCTTCGAAAATCATGTGCTCCAGTAGGTTGTTGCGTAGCGCATCCGTTTCGTACATAGACTGCACCCAACCCTTCATAGCCTGTGGTACCACTTGGTTGGGCTTCATGTTCGTGTACATGTATTTGGGTAGCCCGACCAATGGATAAACTGGGTAGTCGGCACCTAAGAACATGTCAAGGCCAATGGCCAAGGTGGTTTGGGTAGCTACTACGGCATAATTCAGTGCGCTGATATTGAAAACAACATCGGGAATTGTGCTGTCTGGAAAGTGATGCCGGTAAAACTTAAAAGCATCGGTTAATTCGTTTTCTATGATTGAAACATCGTTGAATTCGTCCTGAACATCCCGATACAGGCTTTTCATATTCTCATCGGTAATGAATTGAGCTACAGCATAACTGTACGATTCCGATTCGGGGCTGCCAATTCTCAAAACACCTTCTGAGTAATCGACTAAGAATTGACCGTATTCGTTGTAAAGTTCAGCTGTATTCGTTTGCCCTGCTGCCGGATTGAGCGAGAAAAGGTCTTGATCCAACCGCTTGAATGTAATTTCAACATTCACAGTGCTGATATCTACATCCAACGGATCGTTGTGGCATCCACTAAGAAGAAAGAGGAGGAGCACAAAGGCTCCAGTAAGCGTAATTCTCATGCCCGATTATTCGTGTAATTTTGCGAACGCAATTGAAGCGGTCGAAATTATGAAAAAGCTACTTCTAACAGTATTGATCCTTAGTGTTGGTGAACTTGCAATGGCGCAAGACCAAGCGGTTGGTCCTAAAACCAGAAAGAAGTTCAAAATCGGGTTCAACCTATCACCTTCGGTGGATTTTTTCCAACCGAACACAGAAGGTGTTGATCTGGATAAGGCCAAGATGAAGTTCGGGTATGGAATGATGGCCGAATACGCTTTTACAAATAACTACGCTATTGGTTTTGGATTGGAGCATAAAATGAGTGGAGCTTCACTTGACTTCGGAGCAAATGCCGATGTACGGTATTTTGATCAGACAGAGAAAAGCGAGTACAGACTTTTGACACGTACGTATCGGTATGATTATGTGAATCTTCCCATTACACTGAAACTGATGACCAACGAGATCGGTTACTTTACCTATTTCGGTCAGTTTGGTGCAGACATATCCATACTTGCTTCTTCTCGAGCACGGGATGATCGACAATTGGTAATAACCGGGTTGGACACTACCGTTACACCAAATGTGATAACAGAAGATTTTGCTGCTGCTGGTGAAACGAGTTTCATTGGCAGATACAATCAAAGCATGTTCATCAATGTGAAGTTGAGAATTGGAGCTGGTTTTGAATGGAATTTTTCTGGTAACACCTCACTTGTTGTGAGCGTTTCCTATCACAATGGATTTATTGATCTGATGCGTGATCCAGATGCTGATAAAGTGAATAACGATGAGGGGCTCTATAAATATGATGACAATCGTGCGAAAGTTCCCTTTGAAATGAATGCCAACCTGCACCACGTAGCATTAAATGTTGGAATTCTCTTCTGATTACAAGCACTACGAATAACTTTGCCGGAGCCTTATGACTCCGGCTTTTTTTTACCATGCAGATACGACTCTCTCAGCTCAACTATCACATAGGGAATTTTGAGGACAACGTCCGAAAGATCAAGGCTGAGGTGGTTGCTGGCATTGCCGATGGAGTTGAACTGATTGTTTTCTCTGAACTTTCTGTTTGTGGTTATCCGCCAAGGGATTTTCTTGAATTCGAGGATTTTATTCGAAGATGTGAGGAAACTATTGAAGAGATTGCCACTATTTGCAATGGAATTACCGCTATTGTAGGTGCTCCTTTGCGCAATACAGATGTTAGCGGAAAAGACCTCTACAACGCAGCATTTGTGCTTAGAGATGGTGCGATCACTCAAGTGGTTAAGAAGACTCTGCTTCCGAACTACGATATTTTTGATGAGTACCGTTACTTTGAGCCGAACCGAGACTTCGAGATCGTTGAAGTAAATGGTCTACGGATCGCGTTGACCATTTGTGAGGATCTATGGAACGTGGAAGATCCGCTTTACATCGTAAGCCCAATGGACGAGTTGATGAAACACGCTCCGCAGCTAATGGTGAACATTGCGGCTTCTCCATTCGATTTTTCGCACCGCGAGGATCGTATCCGCGTGCTAGAAACGAACTTAAAAAGTATGGTTTGCCGGTTCTGTACACCAATCATGTAGGCGCTCAAACGGAACTCATTTTCGATGGTGGATCTTTTGGCTATGGCTGCAGGATGGAAAGCTGATCATGAGTTGGGTTATTTCGAAGAAGACAATGCCACTTTCTGTTTAACGGTGAGTTGAGCGAGGTTGAGCGGCCATTTTGATAAGAGATAAGATTGAGCGCATTCATGATGCAATTGTGCTTGGTATCAAAGATTATTTTGAAACTCGGTTTTACGAAAGCCGTTATTGGCCTTTCCGGTGGAATTGATTCTGCCGTGGTTCTTTATTTGGCCGCTAAGGCACTAGGAGCCGAAAACGTCCGGATCCTTACTCATGCCTTCCGGGTTTTCTTCGCAGCATTCGGTTGATGATGCCATTGAACTTTCCAAAAATCTTGGAACGCAGTACGAGACCGTATCCATCGAAAATCTGTTCCAAGGTTTTCGAGATGAGTT
This sequence comes from Flavobacteriales bacterium, assembly GCA_018402015.1. GTDB lineage: Bacteria > Bacteroidota > Bacteroidia > UBA10329 > UBA10329 > UBA10329. Next base: position 52,619 of record JAGYJL010000002.1, read on the forward strand.
AAAGCCCGTTTTCGGTGATTTGCCGTTCAATTTGGCTGAAGAAAATCTCCAGGCACGTATCAGAGGTGTTCTTTTAATGGCTGTGTCAAACAAATTCGGGAACATCCTTCTGAACACATCCAATAAGAGCGAATGCGCTGTTGGTTACTCCACTATTTACGGTGACATGAACGGTGGCCTTTCGGTAATTGCCGATCTGTACAAAACGGAGGTTTATGAATTGGCAAATTGGATAAATAGGAATGGAGAGCTTATTCCTGAGAATATCATAACCAAAGCGCCAAGTGCCGAGTTGCGACCGGATCAAAAGGATTCTGACTCATTGCCTGAGTATGATGAAATTGATGAGATCCTGCTAGAGTACATCGAACACCGAAAAGGCCCAGCGGAGATCATCGCCATGGGGCATGCTCCTGAACTTGTCAATAGGATTCTGCGTTTAGTCAACCTAAACGAATACAAAAGATATCAGACACCTCCTATACTAAGAGTGAGTAGAAAAGCGTTCGGCATGGGCCGAAGAGTACCAATTGTGGGTAAGTATCTTTGTTAAAACGAAATTATGATGAGAGGAATGATCGTATTACTGGCCGTGGTGTTGATGACATTGGGCTGCGCAACCAAGGAAGAACAGGCACGAACCGATATTCTTGGAGAGTGGAGGATCGAGGTTGTTTTTGAGGATGGCCAGGACGTTACCTCCGATTACACGAATACCCGTGTGAACTACCGTATTTCCTTCGACAGCAACAGTTCTTTTCAGGAGAACTACCAAGTATTTGCCGGAGGCGATAACGTTACAGTCAACGGGTCTTGGGATTTGTCCGATAAGGCCACAAAACTTACGCTATCTGGCAATAATCAGGTTCGTGTTTACCAAATTGATAAACTGGACGAAGACGAACTCAATGTGACTGATCTGAGCTCAAATAACGACCGTTTGATCGAGTTTGTTCCTAACTGATCGTCCAAGTATTCTTACCGCGAAGTAAACTGTTGAGGTCGCCCTCACCGAATTTCTCTTTCGCAGTTTCTACCTGATTTACCAGGAGATCTTCGTAACAAGCACGTTCTTCTGTGTAGAACACTCCGAACGGACGAGGGAAGTTTCCTTCTAACGATGGATCTTGGTAGAATCGCACGAGAATATTTGCCTTGGTTCGGTCTGTCTCATCATGGATCCAAAGATCATTTTCACTCACGGAATCCATGCTCACAATTGCAGGAATGAATCCGTCCAGTTTGATTCCAAATTCGTTGTTCTCGCCAAACACCAAGGGCTTCCCGTGCTCAACAAATAAGGTTTGATTCGCTTTGGTTGCTTTGTCTGTCATGCCGAAGAACGCACCGTCATTGAAAACGTTGCAGTTCTGATAGATCTCTACCATGGAAGTTCCTTTGTGTGCATTCGCTCTAGAAAGGATGTCGCGCAAATGAACTGGGTCTCGATCCATTGTTCGGGCCACAAAAGTTGCATCGGCACCTAAGCACAATGCAGCCGGATTGAACGGATGATCCAAGGAACCCATTGGGGTTGATTTGGTGGTCTTTCCTTCTTCCGAAGTTGGTGAGTATTGTCCTTTGGTAAGGCCGTAGATCTGATTGTTGAACAACAACACGTTGATGTTGAAGTTCCTTCTGAGAAGATGGATCAAGTGATTACCACCGATGGAAAGTGCATCGCCATCGCCTGTTATCATCCAAACGCTCAGGTTGGGATTAGTGGCTTTAAGACCGCTTACAACAGCTGGGGCACGACCATGGATGCTATGCATGCCGTACGTATTCATGTAATACGGAAAACGGCTGCTACAACCGATGCCAGAGATGAAAACCACGTCTTCGCGCTTTACGCCCAGTTCGGGAATTACCTTTTGTACCTGTTTCAGAATAGAATAGTCGCCACAACCTGGGCACCATCTTACTTCCTGATCCGTCTCAAAATCCTTGGCGGTCAATGCGCCATTCAATACTTCGCTCATATCAATTCAGTAGTTCCAGCACTTTTTCTTTGATCTCTCCTTTGGTGAAGGGAATGCCTTTCACTTTGTTCAAGCCGATGGCAGGAATAAGGAATTCGCTACGGATCATCATGCGAAGCTGACCCATGTTCATTTCTGGTATCAAGACGTTATCGAATCCTTTCAGAACCTCTTCAAAATTCTGCGGATAAGGGAACAGATACCTTAGATGCGCATGCGAAACAGAATGCCCTTCAGCGATCAGATCGGTAACAGCTGCTTTAATGGCTCCATACGTGGAGCCCCATCCGAGAACCAGAACCTTTCCTGTCTTTGCTCCTAATTCGAGTTCTTGTTTGGGAACATTTTTGGCAATGTTGGCCACTTTCTGTGCCCTTGTATTCACCATATGCTGGTGATTGTCTGGATCGTAGCTGATGTTACCAGTTCCGTCTTCCTTCTCAATTCCTCCAACCCGGTGTTCCAATCCCAATGTTCCAGGAATGGCCCATTTTCGTACGAGATTTTCGTCCCTTTCATACGGAAGATATTCACCGTCTTTCAGATCGCTTGGCTTTGCAAAGTTTGCTTTGAACAATGGAAGTTCCTCTGCCGTTGGAAATTTCCACGGCTCCGCTCCGTTGGCCAGATAACCGTCAGAAAGGAAGAACACAGGCGTCATATGTTCAACTGCTAGCCTGCATGCCTCAAAAGCCATGTTAAAACAATCTGCCGGAGTAGCTGCTGCAACTACAGCAACGGGCGCTTCTCCATTTCTACCGTAAACAGCTTGCAAAAGATCGGCCTGTTCTGTTTTGGTCGGAAGCCCGGTTGAAGGTCCACCGCGCTGTACATTCACAATCACCAAAGGCAATTCCAGCATCAGCGCCAAACCAATGGCTTCGCCTTTCAAAGCAATTCCTGGTCCGCTTGATGCGGTGATGCCAAGCGCTCCACCGAACGATGCTCCAATGGCAGAAGCCACTGCGGCAATTTCGTCCTCTGCCTGAAAGGTTTTTACACCGAAATTCTTGTGCTTTGCCAGTTCGTGCAATACATCCGAGGCTGGAGTAATGGGATAGCTACCATAGAACAATTCCAAACCAGAACGCTGCGTAGCAGCCACTAGGCCTAATGCAGTGGCCTGATTACCCATAATGTTGCGGTAGGTTCCGCTAGGCATTTCGGCCTTGTCTACACTGAAACGAGTAGTAGGTGTTTCGGTGGTATCGCCAAAATTGTAACCAGCACGAAGCACCTTTACGTTGGCATCAACGATTTCAGGTTTTTTCTTGAATTTTTCTGAAAGGTATTTGATGGTTGGGTCCAACGTTCTATCGAACATCCAAAGCACGTAGCCCAACACGAACATGTTCTTTGTTCGATCGATGTCTTTGGTTCCCAAGCCACTGTCTTTCAGACACTCTTTGGTGAGTTTGGTAACCTCTATCGGGTAAACCTTGAACTCGGAAAGCGAGCCATCTTCTAACGGACTGATGCCACTTTCCACCTTGGCCAAACGCAGGTTCTTTGCATCGAAACCATCTGTATTGGCTATGATGATGCCGCCTTTTTTCAGACTCTTGATATTGGCTTTCAGCGCAGCAGCATTCATCACCACCAACGCATCACATTCATCACCAGGAGTGAATATTTCTACGCTACCGAAGTGAACCTGAAATCCGGAAACTCCGGCCAGGGTTCCTTGCGGGGCACGTATCTCTGCCGGAAAATTGGGGAATGTGCTCAGGTCGTTACCGAAAAGAGCGTTGGTGTCGGTGAACTGCGTTCCTGTGAGTTGAATTCCGTCACCGGAATCGCCTGCAAACAGGATGGTTATCTCTTTGGTACTTTCTAGTGTACTGGACATACTTTTTTCTGTGGGCGGCAAAGGTAGTTTCCTATTTGCTGAAAACCTTGACCGTAGTCATGTAATCGAGAAACTGTCAGAAGCTGACAGCTTCGACTGAAGTTATTTCTGGAGCAACGCGTTTTACGGCCTCTTCAACACCTGCTTTCAGTGTCATTTGGCTCATGTCGCAATTCTTGCACGAGCCCAATAAACGCAACTGCACAACCATGTCATCGGTAATGTTCACCAGTTCCATGTTGCCACCATCGGCAGCAAGGAACGGGCGCATACTTTCCAGCGCGCTCTCCACCTTTTTGTGTAATTCGTTGTCCATCTTTTTCTCTTAACGTGTGGTAATGGCCACTTTTTTGGTGGCTTCCTGTGTGTTGTTTCTTTTCTCAACCTCAAGGTTAACAGCTGCTGCCAGATCTTTGAATATCTGTGCAACGGGTGTAGTGTCTTGCAGCAATGCCGGTCTTCCTGCGTCTCCAGCCTCACGTACGGATTGCACCAAAGGAATCTGTCCGAGCAATGGCACTTTTATCTGCTCTGCCAATCCTTTTACGCCATCCTTACCAAAGATGTAATACTTGTTCTGTGGCAATTCGGCAGGGGTGAACCATGCCATATTTTCTATAAGGCCTAGAACGGGAACATTGATAGATTCCAGGCGGAACATAGCAACACCTTTTCGAGCGTCTGTCAAAGCGACTTCTTGAGGCGTGCTTACCACCACAGCACCTGTAACGGGTACTGCCTGCACAATGGTGAGGTGTACATCTCCGGTTCCTGGAGGAAGGTCGAGTAGGAGGTAGTCGAGTTCGTCCCACCACACATCACCGAACATTTGCTTGAGTGCTTTGGTTGCCATCGGCCCGCGCCACACAATGGCTTGCGTAGGGTCTGAAAAGAATCCGATACTCATCACCTTTACGCCATAACTTTCTACAGGCAACATATATTGCTTGCCTTCGATTACCGTGACTTTCGGTTTCTCGCTAACGATATCGAACATGAGCGGCATGCTGGGTCCGTATATGTCGGCATCTATCAATCCAACCTTAAAGCCTTGTTTTGCCAACCCTACGGCCAGGTTGGCGGTAACGGTGCTTTTGCCTACTCCTCCTTTGCCCGATGCCACGGCAATGATGTTCTTTACTTTATTGAGTGTGGGCGGCCCTTGTGGTCCTTGCTGAATGGGCTTGGCAGCGATGTTGATGCGCACTTTTAGTTCTCCGAATGCCTTGGAAAGTACGGCATTGATGTCGTCTTCGAGTTTTTTGCGGATGTTGAGTGCGGGACTTTTGACCTCGAGGTCGATGTCGATCTCCTTTCCGAAAACCTGGATATTCTTCAATTCACCACTATCGATAATGCTTACGTTACCTGCTGGCGACTTCACGGCCTTGAGGGCCTCTTCTATGCTTTGCTTATTTAGACTCATTCTAAATGCAAATGTAGTGATGAAACTATGATTGAAAGACTGTCAATCATTTTCGTTAAAATTGGAGCTTATAGAAACCAATCTCATGTTTAGAAGATCTACAGTAGTAATTGCATTTATAGCCTGCACCGGATTTGCTACAAGCAAATTTTTACAACCAACTCCGTACGACAGGGATACGGCCGTTAGCAGTATTCTCATAGCCTTGGGTGATGAAGCTCCTGAACATTATATCGGAACGATGGATATGGAAAAGGTTGGTATGGGAAAAGATATCATCAACCTAGGTGGTGCTTATGAGAATGGTGGTGCAACCAATAGAGTATCTGAGCATTTCGTGTGTATCGATTGCCACAACATTCAGCCTGAAGCGCCATTTGCAGATGATAACAATCCAGACAGTCGTTTGAAGTATTCAATTGAGAACAATCAGCCTTATTTACCAGGCTCCACATTCTATGGAATAACAAATCGAACAAGTTGGTTCAATGGTGATCATGAACGGAAATACGGTAAGGAACTGATAGAGCCTGCTCGGCACGATCTGGTGAATGCCATACAGTTGTGTTCTAAGGAGTGTTCTGTTGGTAGAATGCTTACGCAGGAAGAAATGCAAGCAGTGTTACATTATCTGACATCAATGGAATTGAAATTGAAAGATCTGAACCTTTCTGAAGCAGAACTGGCCAGCATTTCGGCCAACGGACAAACAGCCGAGCAGAAAGCGCAGAACATCCGTTTGATCAAGTCAAAGTACTTGCAAGGTTATCCTGCCACGTTTGTGGAGGAGATTCCGAAAAAGGAGCGCAAGATGGGCGAGGAGGGTAACTTGGATAATGGCAAATGGATCTACGAGAAGAGTTGCTTGCACTGCCATTCTCCTCAGAAAACAGTAACAGATAGAACACTATTCGGAACTGGAAAGGACCAGAAGGATTTCAAATGGTTGGCCAGTTATTTTAAGAAGAGCAATGGAGGTTCGGTTTATTGGATAACTCGGCACGGAACTGCTTCTAAAGAACATATTCCTCAATACATGCCTATTTATTCGAAGGAAAAACTGAGCGATTCTCAGATTGAGGATCTTGCAGCATACATCCTTGCGGAAAGCAAGAAATAAGAGAAAGGAAAAACGAAAAAAGGGTAGAAAGTCTGTGCCTATGCCTTGAAGTGGTTGCTACCGTTTCCAGGTTCCTCTTTTCCCATTTTTTCTACAAGCCAAGTTCGGTCATTGGGTCCCAAAAGTGTTTTTGGAAATCGACCACTTGGTTGTTCTGAACCCGAATGCCTTCGCTTTCTAAAAGTTCTTGCATAAGGTTGGGGCCAGCAAAATGGGCGGCCCCGGAAAGCATGCCTATGCGATTGACCACTCGCTGCGCTGGAATCGGTTGAACGGATGCATGACACGCATTCATAGCCCAACCGACCATTCTTGCTGCGCCAGGACTACCAAGGTATTTTGCAATGGCTCCGTAGGAAGTAACTCGCCCTTTAGGAATGAGCTTTACAACATCCCAAACATCTTGGAAGAAAGATTCCTTTTTTGATTGCGGTGTCTTGGCTTCAGGCGACATAGCAACTGGTTCAGACGGAGAACGCGATGTAGTTGATCTTTCTGCCTTCCTTTAGCCAAAGGCCTTCGTAATAGGTTTGTATGCGAAGTTCCTTTTCACGTGCGCAGAGGAATGTGTTCTCACCTTTTTCCAGGTCTGCGTACACATCGGTCGATTCGCAGAGGGTTGTCAGTCCGAGTTCGGCTATCACTTCCTGCGTGTATTCGAAGAGCGGCAAATTGTCGGTCTTGAGTTGAACGATACCATCTTTTTTCAAGATCTTGCGGTAACGCTCAATGAAATTGGCCGAAGTAAGTCGGTTTTTTTCTCGGTTAGACTGCAATTGAGGGTCTGGGAAAATGATCCAGATCTCATCTACTTCACCTTCACCGAACAGATTGGAAATATGGTCGATGCGCGTTCGGAGAAAACCAACGTTGGTCAAGTTGTTTTCCAGGGCATGCTTTGCACCGATCCAAATTCGGTTGCCTTTTATATCCACACCGATGAAATTCCTGTTCGGATAAAGTTCTGCCTGCCCGGTAGAGTATTCTCCTTTTCCGCAAGCCAACTCCAGTGTTATTGGATTTTGGTTGTTGAAGTGATCTTTTGCCCAGTTTCCTTTCAGAGCAAAGTCTGTCACTTCGTGCGCCATAGGAACTTCAACGCAGTTAGAGAACTTGCCGATATCGGCAAAGCGCGCAAGTTTCTTGGTGAGGTTCGGTTTAGTTAAGTCGAATTTCCTCGCCACGACTGTTGTAAATATGATATTCCATAAAGTGGTAGTTGGTAGAAGATTCAACCTTTATATCTCCACTGAACTGTTTCTTCCAACCTTTCACAATGCTGTTGGACCATGGTAACCAGCTTTCGGTTTTGGTGAGGTAAGATGCGATGTATGGATGAACTTTGATCGTAATCGATTTTTCGTTCTGCTCATTCATCACAAAACTTACACTATTCTCTATGTCTGTATCAAACAGAACGGAAGCTTCAATCTCGCCAGAACCGCCACAACTGGGGCACTTCTCTTTGGTTTTGATGTCCATTTCCGGACGAACACGCTGACGGGTTATCTGCACTAAACCGAACTTGGACGGAGGCAGAACGTTGTGTTTGGCACGATCGTCCTTCATCTCATCTTTCAGCAGATTGTATAGCTCTTTTCTGTTCTCGGCCTTATGAAGGTCAATGAAGTCGATAACGATGATCCCGCCCATATCTCGCAAGCGCAGTTGACGCGCCACTTCTCTAGCGGCTTCCAGATTTACTTCAAGTGCGTTGGTCTCCTGATCATTCTGGGCATTGGTTCTTGGTCCGGAGTTAACATCAATAACATGCAACGCCTCGGTATGCTCAATTACAAGGTACGATCCGTTTTTAAACGTTACGTGTTTACCAAATGAAGCTTTGATCTGCTTGTTCAGTCCAAGACTTTCGAATAAGGCCTGAGGACCTTTGTGTAGTTTGAGTTTGTTGAGTTTTTCTGGAGATGCAGAGAGGTATTTCGTTATTTCCTTATGCACATCCGGGCTATCGACAATAATGTTGTCGAAAGATGAACTCAGCATGTCTCGAAGCATGGATGAACTGCGGCTTAGCTCTCCCATTACACGCGTAGGTGGCTTGGCATTTTTCACCTTCTCCACCATTTTAACCCAACGCTCTACAAGATCATTCAGGTCGTCCTCAAGGTCTTTAACCTTCTTATTCTGCGCAGCGGTGCGAACAATAAGACCGAATCCTTTTGGCTTAATGTCTTTGAAGATGTCTTTCAGTCGCTTCTTCTCGTCATTCGTTTTGATCTTCTGCGAGATGGAAACTTTATCTGAAAAAGGCACAAGAACCATGAATTTTCCAGCGAAGGAAAGTTCTGTGGTAAGGCGCGGACCTTTGGTTGAGATCGGTTCTTTGGCCACTTGTACCAAGATGTCGATGCCCTGATTAAGGACCTCGTTGATCTTGCCGGTTTTCTCAATTTCGGCTTCAAGTCGGAATCGCTCCAACATGGGCGACTTCAACTTTCCGGCACGCGTAAGCTCAATGAATTTCATCATGGAGCGTACCCGAGGCCCGAGGTCGAGATAATGTTGAAAACCGTCTTTCTCATACCCTACGTCAATAAACGCAGCATTGAGTCCCGGCATCACTTTCCGAATGCGGCCGAGGTATAGGTCTCCAACCTGAAAAGCGCTGTTTCCAGTCTCTTCGTGGAGTTCTACAAGTTTTTTGTCCTTTAAAAGGGCAATATCAACCTTTGAGGGTTGCGATGAGATTACCAGGTCGTAATTCACGGATAGCAAGTTTATGGCCCGCCTACCGCATAGCGTACAACAGAACAAGGGCTATGCAGCCCGTTGTTCAAAATCGTGATGTAAACACTGCCGCGAGAGGCGGCCTGTGAACCTTATCTCAAAGGCTGATTACTTCTTCTTCTTATGGCGATTCTTTCTAAGTCGCTTTTTGCGCTTATGAGTGGCCATCTTATGTCTTTTTCTCTTCTTTCCGCAAGGCATGTCCAGACGTTTTTAAATGTTTTTACTAAGTTCTTGTATGTAATTATCCACTTCCTTGATCCGTTGTGGGTCTTCGGTAAGTGACTTGTAATTCTCAAGGTCTTCTATCGCTTTGGCGAATAGTTTCTGGCGCTCATGAAGATCTGCCAGGTATAGGTACGCATCAGCAAATTGCTTGTCAATTGATAGCACTTTTACAAATCGTTCCTCCGCTTTATCAAACTGCCCGGAACGAATGGCAAAGTAGCCAAGGTTGATCAATGCTTTTATGTTATTGGGGTCTTGTTGTTCTACATTCTTCAGAATGCCTATTCCTTCCATTGGAGGTGTTCCAAGAAAAGATGCTCCCTCAATCATGCAAACGCCTAGGTCTACTTTCACGTCAAGGTCTTCCGGAGCCAACTCCACGGCCTTTTCAAACGCCTCTCTCGACTGTGCGTACCAACTGGTTTTCCGAGGTTGGTCGCCTAGGTATTTCGCATTAAGAAGGAAGCGCTCACCTGCTTCGGTCCATGCTTCTGCTGTCCCTTCGGCTTCGGCTTTCTTTAAGGCATAGAACGCGGCACCTACAGGCTTTCTGAGCATATCGTAGAATACCACCAAGCTGTCGTTTGCCTTTTGAGTTTCCCAGCGATTTACATCGGCCAAGGCAGCGCTATCCAGCTCATTCTTGATCTCCGTAATATCGTCCATAATGACATATGTTACTGCTGGAGAAGTTTCCGCACTGTCAGCTTCAGCCTTTTCTGCAATAGGAGAAATAGGAGTGAAGTACAGAATAGCTGCAACAGCAATCGCCACTAGGGTCAATATTATCTGAGGGAGCTTCAACTTACTTTACGCTCTTCTTAACCTTACTGACGAATGTCTTAGCAGGCTTGAATGCCGGAACGTTGTGCTCTGGAATAACGATGGTAGTGTTCTTAGAGATGATTCTACCTGTCTTCTGAGCGCGTTTTTTTACGATAAAACTTCCGAACCCTCTGAGGTAAACATTGTTTCCTTTTGAAAGGGAACTTTTTACCGAGGTCATGAAAGCTTCTACGGTATGTTGAACCTGAAGTTTTTCGATTCCTGTCTGTTCTGAAATCTCGTTAACGATGTCAGCTTTTGTCATTAGTGCTTGATTTTGAGCTGTTTAGTGCTTCTTTAAAAGGGCGTGCAAAGGTAATCGAATATTTTAATTGAGGTAATTGTGACCAGTTATTTTTGAGGCCGTGAAAATGAAGAACAATAAGTCGTTTCCCAACAGTGAGTTGTTGAGATGGTATGAAGAGAATAAACGTCAGTTGCCTTGGCGAGAAACGGGCAACCCCTACTATATATGGTTGTCGGAGATCATCCTACAGCAAACACGTGTAGATCAGGGCACGCCATATTTTCGAAAGGTTTGTGGCAACTTTCCCAACGGTGCAAGACCTTGCCAATGCTTCTGAAGATGAGGTGTTGAAGCTATGGGAAGGTTTAGGCTATTATTCCAGGGCTAGAAACCTGCATGCAACTGCCAAGCTTGTAGCTCGTGGCTATGGAGGTGAATTTCCAAGTACTTACGCGGATCTATTGTCCTTGAAAGGAGTTGGTCCTTACACCGCAGCTGCAATTGGTTCAATTGCATATGACTTACCAGTTGCTGCTGTAGACGGTAATGTTTACCGCGTAATGGCAAGGTTCTTTGGTATTACAGATTCTGTTGATGAAACTTCTACAAAGAAGCATATTACGGAACTAGCGAATTGTGTGCTTGATACAAATCATCCAGGTAACCACAATCAGGCAGTAATGGAGTTAGGGGCTACGGTTTGTACGCCAAAGCAACCCAAATGCGAAAGTTGCCCAATGAATTCAAACTGTATAGCAAACGCTCAAGGTTTGCAAGCTGAACTGCCTGTTAGATCCAAAAAAGTGAAGGTTCGGAACAGGTATTTCTACTACATAGTAGGCGAATTTGATGGCAAGTTGCCGGTAAAACGGAGAGGAGAAGGCGATATCTGGCAAGGACTGTATGAGTTTCCTCTGTTGGAAACAGACCAAGCGCTTACTGAGTTGAAATTGGTTGAAAAGGCTGCGCTCCATTCAGATGACGTTATTATTTCGATATCTGCCGAGTTCAAACATATCCTGTCTCATCAGCGGATCTATAGCCAATTTATTCTTGTAAAGCATGCATGTAGACCAAGTGGAGATCATTTGTGGGTTTCGCTTGCCGATCTTCGTAATTTCGCCTTTCCAAGACTGATAAATAGGTATCTCGAAAGCTCAAGCTTTGTATTTGACGCAGAAGTTTTGAATATTTGAATTGAACATTAAAACATTTGCGACATGTCAGGAGTCAATAAAGTAATTCTGGTCGGACGCCTTGGTGCCGACCCTGAGGTCAGATCACTTGAAAGCGGTACCAAAGTGGCCAGTATGCGATTGGCTACTTCTGAACGCTACAAGGACAAGAACGGTAATCAGCAAGAAATAACGGAGTGGCACAATGTGGTCCTTTGGCGCGGATTGGCCGATGTAACCGAAAAGTATCTCAAGAAAGGAGATCAGGTTTATGTGGAGGGAAAACTCAAAACCCGAAAATGGACCGATAAGGATGGTCACGATCGTTACTCAACGGATATCGTTGCGGATGAAATGACAATGCTTGGAGGTGGTAGTGGTAGTTCTGACCGAACTGGTTCTTCAACTGGTGGAGGTCAATCTGCAACTAGTAGCAATCAAGTTAATGAGCCTGCATCATCTTTGGATGATATAGATGATGACCTACCTTTCTAATAAAATGGTAGATCTAGGTTTAACGAATCTCTCCTGAGTTGGAAGACCCCCCGGAACCCCTTCTTACATTCATTGATCTGATTCTGCTAACCGGCATGCAACCACTAGGATTGATGCTCGGTTTAGCTGTTCTCATTGTACTGCTTGCCTGTTCTGCTCTTATTTCTGGGGCGGAGGTGGCTTACTTTTCCCTTTCAAAAGCCGAATTGGAAGAGCTTGAAGCGTCTTCGGAACGTATTCGAAAGCAAGCGCTGATTTTGCTTGAAAGACCGAAGAAGTTACTTGCCACAATTCTGGTTGCGAACAACTTTGTGAACGTAGGAATAGTCATTCTATCCACCTATTTGGTTTCTAAGAATGTGCCTACTGAGCATATAAACTATCTTCTAGGTGGACTTGTACCTGTTGGTAGAATTATCGAGGTCTTTGGAATCACATTGATCGTTTTACTTTTCGGAGAGATAATTCCTAAGGTCTATGCGAATCAGTACGCTGTTGGATTTGCATCGTTCATGTCATTTCCGATCTATTATCTATCGCTGTTATTCTCATTTCTTAGCGTTCCGCTAATTAAAATGACCACGGTAGTTGATAAACTGGCCAAAGGTGATAGCAGGCAGATATCTGTTGACGAGTTGAGCCATGCCTTAGAACTTACATCTGCAGATTCTGTAAGGGAAAAGGAAGACAGGAAGATACTTGAGGGCATCGTTAAATTCGGTAATACGGATGTAAAGCAGATCATGAAACCGCGTCCGGATATTGATGCTATAGAGGTTTCAAGCGATTACAATCAGTTGCTAAGCACCATTCTGGATTCGGGTTATTCGCGTGTGCCGATCTATGAAGAAACGCTGGATAAGATCCTAGGCGTTATTCATGTTAAGGATCTTTTGCCACATATGGATCAACCAGATGAATTTGACTGGCGTTCGTTAATGCGACCTCCATTTTTTGTGCCGGAGAGTAAAATGATCGATGATCTTCTGGAAGAATTCCGAAGTAAGAAAGTGCATCTGGCAATAGTGGTAGATGAGTATGGAGGTTGCGAAGGACTGGTAACCTTAGAAGATATCATTGAAGAAATAGTTGGCGATATTTCCGATGAGTTTGATGATGATGAGGTTGCATATTCGAAATTGGACGAAAACAACTTTGTGTTTGAAGGAAAGACCAACCTGAAGCAGTTTTACCGTGTACTGAAGATTGAAGGCGTGCGGTTTGAAGAGAATAAAGGCGAAGCAGATACGTTAGCAGGTTTCATTCTTGAGCAAGCAGGAAAAATTCCTTCCAAGAATCAAATGGTGAGTTTCGAAGAGTTTGACTTTACGATAGAAAGTGTCGACAAACGAAGAATCAAACGAGTAAAGGTCACTAGAAACCAAACGGTTGATGAACATGCGGAGTAGCAAAGTTGCTTTTGGTTTAGTAGCAGGTGTTTTAGCAGTGGTGCTACTATCTGGTTGCAACGATGACTACACACCAAAACCACGCGGTTATATACGTATCGACCTTCCCGAAAAAAGCTACCACAGCATTGAAACCGATTGCCCTTACGGATTCGAAACAGCAGATTATTCCGATTTCCTACCCGATAATAGACAGGGTTCCGATCCTTGCTGGTTCAATATTGAATATCCGCAGTTCAAAGCCAAACTACATTTCAGTTACAAACCTATTACTGGGAATTTGGCTGACTATCTCGAGGATTCTAGAACCCTGATCAACAAGCATATAAGCAAGGCATCGAATATTGAGGAGAACATGGTCGTTAAAGACCATACCCGTGTTTATGGCATGCTTTACAGTATAGAAGGCAGTCAGGCCGCTTCTCCAATTCAGTTTCACTTAACTGACAGTACCGACCACTTTCTAAGAGGAGCGTTGTATTTCAATGTGTCTCCAAACAACGATTCGTTAGCTCCTGTAATTGATTTTCTAAGACAGGACGTGCTTCACATTATCGAGACATTGCACTGGAAGCCATAGATTGCGTTTGAATGCGTGTGCGTCTTCCAAGTACAAAGTACAAGTACACTTGCGCTCCGAAAATAAGGCATGATAGCAGTAAATGGATGGGTTGTGCCCAGCTTGGAACTCCGAAGTAAGCCATGATTATTCCTGATACTGTAGCAATAAGTACGAATCCTCCCAAGTAGAAACCAGCTCGGTACACAGCAAAATAGTGGTGCATATATGTGTATATCTGGTAACAGATCCAAGCATTTCCAATGAGAATGAGTAGTGAGAACGATCTGTGAACTTTGAATAACCAGTTCAATTGCTCGATCCATAGGTTCCTATCGGATAGCTCTTTGGCAACAACATCTATCTGTTGTCTAACCTGAGTACCTAGCAAAACTTGCAATAAAGTGATGATTACCAATGCTCCGAGAGCGTACCTCAGGGTGTTGTCCATGTTAAATGAAGCCAACCCGCGAGTTCCAGGAGCGGTTTTTACATACAGATAGATAAGTCCGGCTATGAGCACAAACGCTAAGATCATATGAGCTGTTAGTACTCCAGGCAACAGATTGGTGCTCACAACCACCGATCCCATCCAACCTTGGAATCCTGTAACCACGATAATTCCGATCATCATCAGAGGAATCTTGCGCCTCTTTTTCCAGTAGATCGTGGATGCGAAGAATGCAGCGAGAAGAACTATGCCAAGCATAGCTCCTGCCAATCGGTTAATGTATTCTGTCCAGGTTTTCTGCCAGACAAACTCGGTCTCTTCGTAAATGCTTGGGTCTTCACTTATCTGCTTAGCCAATTCTTCAAATCCTAGTGGTTTGATCATCTTGGCCAACTTCTCGTTTTTCGCTTTCCGAACTCCGATATAGTGCTCCTTATAATCTTCCGGAAGGGAAGACGCATTGGTTGGTGGAACTAGGCTTCCAAAGCATTTTGGCCAATCCGGACATCCCATTCCTGAACCGGTCATCCGAACCACACCTCCGGCCATTATTACCAGATAGGTAAAGAAGATGGATGCCTTCAGAAGGCTACGGAAACGATTCTGTTTTCTGCGTGTTTCACCTATTCCCATTACCGCAAAGCTACCAATTAGGGGTTTTCTAAAATAGAAAAGGATGGCAAAGCCACCCTTTCTTAAACATGCTTTATTCGTTCTGGTTCAATGACCGAACTCGGAGATGAATTTGATTCTTACCAAGCGGATTTCTTCTTCGGTGTAATCGTCTTCTCCTAATTCTTCCAATGCAGCTTCAATGCTGTCGGTTTCGGCTTCTTCTTGGAAGTATTCGTATATGTCGTCCTGCTTGTCTTCGTCAACGGCTTCATCAATGTAGTAGTCGATATTCACCTTTGTGCCAGAACTTACAATGTGCTCAATTTCTGTGAGCAGATCGTTCATTGTCAAGCCTTTTGCATCAGCAATGTCTTCAAGATCCAACTTGCGGTCAATGCTTTGAATGATGTAAACCTTATTGCTCGATTTCTTCACAACCGTTTTAACGATCATGTCCTGTTCGCGCTCTATCTCGTTCTCTTCAACATAATCTTTGATCAGTTCTAAGAATGGTTCGCCATATTTTTTGGCTTTACCTGCACCGACACCAGAAATATCCGTAAGCTCTTCCATGGTTATCGGATAACGGAAAGCCATGTCTTCCAAAGATGGATCTTGGAAAATGACAAATGGTGGAAGGTTCTCCTCTTTCGAAATGTCCTTTCTAAGATCTTTCAACATCCTCAGAAGGTTGTCGTCAGCAGCGCCACCACCTTTCATTGCCCCCATCGGTATAGCATCTTCAGCTTCGGTAGCGGCCTCGTAATCGTGGTCAATTGTCATTTTGAACGGAGTAGGCTTGGCCAAATACGCCTGCCCAGCTTCCGTGACTTTCAACAGTCCGTAGTTTTCAATATCCTTAGATAAATAGCCATTGATAACAGCTTGCCGAACCAAAGATTGCCAGTAGCGTTCTCCTTTCTCAGCACCAATTCCGTATGCAGGAAGTGTATCGTGTTTGTAGGATTTGATCTGCGATGAGTTGACGCCCAGAAAGATGTTGATCAAATGTTTCGACTTGAATTTCTCCTTGATGTCCAGTACTGTTTGAATCACCAGTTCCAACTGCTCTTGTGCTTCTTCCTGTTTCTTTGGGTGTTTGCAATTATCGCAGTGCTCGTTGCAGTTCTTAGAGTCGAATTCCTCACCGAAATAGTGCAAAATGAATTTTCTCCTGCACACCGAAGTTTCTACGTACGAAACAACCTCATTCAACAGTTGCTTTCCGATCTCTTGCTCAGATATCGGCTTGCCTTGCATGAATTTTTCGAGTTTGGTGATATCGTCATAACTATAGAACGATAGACAGACACCTTCACCTCCGTCTCTTCCTGCGCGGCCGGTTTCCTGATAGTAGCCTTCTAGACTTTTTGGAATATCATGATGTATTACAAATCGAACATCGGGCTTATCGATTCCCATCCCAAAGGCAATGGTTGCACAGATCACATCTGCTTCCTCCATTAGAAAGGCGTCCTGATGTCTGGCTCGGGTTGCCGCGTCTAGCCCAGCATGATATGGCAGGGCCTTAATGCCGTTCACCTGAAGTGTTTCGGCCATTTCCTCTACCTTTTTACGACTCAGACAATAAACGATGCCCGATTTACCTTCGTGCTGTTTAATGAATTTGATCATGTCGCGAGCCACATTCTTGCTCTTCGGTCTGATCTCGTAAAACAGATTATCTCTATTAAATGACGATTTGAATACGTTCGCATCAGTCATTCCAAGATTCTTCTGAATGTCTTGCTGAACCTTTGGTGTGGCAGTGGCCGTTAGCGCCATTACCGGTACGTTACTTATAGCCTCTATCATTGGCCGGAGCTTTCTATACTCTGGCCGGAAATCATGACCCCATTCAGAAATACAGTGTGCTTCATCAATTGCTACCAACGAAATATTGACGTCTTTAAAGAAGTCGATGTTCTCTTGCTTATTAAGCGACTCTGGAGCTACATAAAGCAGCTTGGTAACGCCACTTTTGATGTCGGCACGCACACGCTCTGCTTCACTTTTATTGAGTGATGAGTTGAGGAAGTGCGCAATTCCGTGTTCTGAACCGAATCCACGAATGGCGTCAACCTGATTCTTCATCAACGCAATGAGTGGAGAAACGATGATGGCCGTGCCTTCTAAAATGAGAGCCGGTAATTGGTAACAGAGAGATTTTCCACCTCCCGTAGGCATAATGACAAACGTATCGTTACCATCAAGTACGCTCTTGATGATCGCCTCTTGCTCTCCCTTAAATTTATTGAACCCAAAATGACGCTTTAAAGCCTCACTCAGGTCTGATTTTACTTCAATTTCCATTCAATTTTTCCCTTACAGACTAAAGATAAGGATTTGCCTAAGTGTACAGTCCTCTTTTTTTTGGTTTTTATCCCATTCGATAAATAACCTCGACCAAGTGTTCATTTTTCACCTTGAATCTGGGGCAAAGAACGGGAGCAATCCTCTTTTAGTTCAAGGCATAACGCTTGAAAAAAGGAATATTGTCTTTATCGGACTAATTGTTTTTTAGTTGGGATAATGACCAATTCAGGTTGTTCCGGGCCCGTTCGAAATCAGGGTCTATTTCGAGTGCTTTTTTACAAGCCTCCGAAGCTTGCTGCCATTGTTTTAAGGCGTTGTGTGCGCTACAAATATTATTGAACGCTATGGCGCTTTGCGGATTCAATTCAAGCGCTTTGTAGCAAGAAGCTATGCACCCATCAAAGTCTTTTTGGTTGTATTGCATCAGACTCAGATTGATGTAGTTGTCGGCAGTTGGGTTCTTTTTTACCAGTTCCAGCTGAGCAGCAAGTTTTTCTTCAGGAGAAAGCACCTGCGTTTTTAAACTCTCTCGAAGCTGGTTGATCTTCACATGCTTCGGGCTTAACTCATGTCCTTTGGTCAGTAGTTCCATTGCTCGGTCCAATTCTCCGCGCTTCATTAATGAACGAGCGTAATAATAGTACGGCTCTGGATTGTCTGCACCACCGTATCGGAGTGCCAATTCAAAATAATTGCTGGCTTCATTCCAGTCGCCTTGTGCTTCGCGCAAAATTGCCAGATTAACGTTAGAATAAGGCCAATACGGAAGGAGTTCCACTGCTTTTCGGAAGTATGGTTCTGCCTCAGTGTACTTTGCGTCTCTCATCAGCACAAGACCATAGTTCATTTGAGCTCGTCCGTTGTTCGGCCCTTTCGACACAGCATCGAACCAAAGAGAATCGTCCGTTCCCCAGATCTCATTACGCTGAAAGGTACCATAAGCGTGGCCGGCCATGACCAGAGAAAATGCAAGGAGAATCGATTTTTTGATGACTGGTTTGTCGGAACGGACAAATAGCAGGTACGCGCTCCAACCAACCGCAAGACAAAGACCTATATAAGGAAGAAAGGTTCTGTGATCGTTAGATACCTGATACAGCGGGTTGAACGTGGAAGTTGGGGCCAGCGTAATAAAGAACCACATGATTCCGAAAGCGATAGGGGTCAGCTTTTTTTTCGTTGCACAATAGATGGCGAGTACGTGTAGAGCAATAATTACAAGTAGACTGAAAATTTTGGCAGAGGTAAAAATCTCTGCTGTGACTTTATGATCAGGGTCTGCACTGAGGTCAATTGGTAGAACGAAGTTGGCCAAGTAGTGCACGACTACGGGGAATTGAGATGTGAAGTAATCCAATCGCGGGTACGCAAGGCCGCCAGCTAATCTGGCCGGATCTGTCATATATATAAGGTTGAAAGCTGTGAGTCCAAAGCCTACCACAAAGGCAGGTAGAGCGGCTACAACGGATCGACCGAATTTCTTCCAACCAGTTTGGGATAAGAATTCATCAATGGACGCTTGTTCTTCGAAAAGTAGATGGTACAATCCAAGAATAGGAACAAGCATAAAGGTGACCTCTTTGGTAAAAAGGCCGACTATCAACGGAATGAGATAAAGCAAGAATTGTCTGGAAGCACGATATTGGTAAAGCACCAAGGTGGCCAAGAAACAAAGCGTTGAGAATTGGTCGGAACGAGAAATGATGTAGTTGACCGTTTCTGCCTGAGCAGTATGAAACATGTAAAATGCGGTGGTCAGCAAAGCGGCAATTTCCAACCTATTTGCGGGAACTACTTTGCGCATGAGGTTCAGAAGGAACAGAAAAAGAAGTATTCCTTGAATCAGGTAGGCAGAGAAGATGGAAATGTGAAAAACGACAGGATTCAACTTCTTTCCGCCTAAGCGATAATCGATGGCGTTGAGCAGTGTCACCATGGGTCGATAACCTCGATTGTTAGGCATGGTGCCAAACGTTTCGATATTGGTGAAAAACTCCGGAACGTTATCCAAACTGCGGATGTATTCATTATTCACTATCGTGTGAATATCATCGAAGTAAAATCCGTTATCGAAGTGATTCCAATAAACAGCGGTAAGCAGCACGGCTAAAAACACTCCGAAAAGAATCAGCTTGCTATGGCTCATTTCAATCGTTAGAATGGTTCAGTTTAGTAATCAGCGCAGCAAATGAATTGGTCTCGAAATATCGGAAATTGACGTAAAGACCAGCAATCCCGAAAGTGCCCGCCAATACAACCGAAACGAGCCGCACCAAAAGCGAGGTAGCAAGGCCCTCCTGTAAACCAAGGCCTGCTGCCATGAAAACGGAACCGATCATTACTTCCTGAATGCCAAGGTTTCCGGGAAGTATTCTCACCAGAGTTACAATTCGCAGAACCAATGTTGCTAGTACAATTCCTGTAAGGTTAGGTGTAAATCCAAGAATGAACGCACAATGGTAAAACCATGCGGCATGGATAAGTGTGGATAGGAGCGTGACGATAATAAGCTTCCACAATAGTCGCACATCCTTCAATTGATCTCGGAATTGAACGAGAACCATCTGAACGAAGAGAATCATTGTTTGAAGAAAGCCGGTTTTGGTTGCGTCAGGTTCAGATACGAATCGGCTTGCGAGAAGAAAGAAGATCAGCGTGCCGAACATGAAAAGTAGAAGAAGCTGAAGGGCAACAACATCCACTAGCAGAACGGAAAGCGCACCTCCCAGAACACAGGTTATGAGCAGACTTGCGGCAAACACCAGTACGCCTACAGAAAACCCTTTTGAAAGATCAATGCCGTATTTGGTCTTTACAAAGAACGTTTGGAATATCAACCCGCCTTTTACAGGTAGAATGTACGTCCACAGATGCATCATAAATGGTAGTAGAAATGTGTCCGACCACGAAAGTGAGTTACGATAATGATGCTGATAGACCACTTTCATCAATATCCCGAAGGAGAAAAAATACAACGTTCCTATTGCGAGATTCTCTACTGCTTGTTTAGGGCCAATTTCGCTAAGTAATTCGCCCAAGTTCACATTCTTGAACACGGAAACCACCACAGTCGCGAAAATCAAGAGCGCAACAAGGAAACCCAAAATGCTATATACTCGTTTCAAGATTCTGTTTTAGCCTGCGTTCAAAGGTAGATACATACGCAAGGTCGGTTACTTAGTTATTTTTGACCAACATGTACAAAGGAAAAACGATCAGTGTAGTGGTTCCGTGTTATAACGAGGAAACACAGATAGCAATGGTAATCAATACCATGCCTGATATTGTAGATCATCTGCTCATCATTGATGATAAAAGTCCGGACCGTACGGTAGAGGTTGTCCGTTCAATGCTGGAGCAACATCCAAAAGTTGTACTGATTGAACACGAGAAGAACCAGGGTGTTGGCGGTGCCATTGCCACTGGATATAAATGGAGTAGAGACAATGGCATTGATGTGGCCGTGGTTATGGCCGGAGATGGCCAAATGAATCCACATGATCTTCCAGCAGTGCTGGATCCAGTGGTCAGCGGAGAGATCGATTACTCAAAGGGGAACCGACTCTTCACGGGCGAAGCGTACAAGAAGATACCTAAGGTTCGCTATTTCGGAAATTCGGTTCTCTCTCTCCTTACAAAGGTGGCAAGTGGATATTGGCACGTGGCCGATTCGCAGACCGGATATACCGCCATCAACGCCAAAGCGCTCAAACTCATAGATTGGGATAAGATGTACAAACGCTACGGCCAGCCGAACGATGTTTTGGTGAAACTGAACGTGTACGATCTTAAAGTGCGCGATGTGCCTGTAGAACCCGTGTATAATGTAGGAGAGAAGTCAGGTATTCAACTTCGTAAGGTCATATTTACAATTCCGCTGCTTCTAACACGGCTTTTCTTTTGGAGAATGAAGGAGAAATACATCATTCGGAATTTCCACCCGTTGGTTTTCTTCTACTTTTTGGGCTTTATTTTCTTTTTGGCGTTCGTTCTTCTAACGGCAAGAATGTTCATTTACTGGTTCTTCATTACGGGTCTTATCCCCAAGGTGAACGCATTAGCCGCTTTATTCTCGTTCATGAGTTTCAGTCAATTCACACTGTTTGCCATGTGGTTTGATATGGAAGCGAACAAAGAACTCAAGTAAGTTCAAATCCATTGACATGATCAACGTCTTGCTTCAAACGCTGTATTACCTTTGTGCCCATGGCCGAAGAGGTTTTTGAAGATGAAGTGATGGAGCATGGAGAGATGTCTTTTCTTGAGCATCTCGAAGTTTTACGCTGGCACTTGGTGCGCGCGGTCTCGTCCATTTTCATTTTTGCCATCATCGCATTCGTTTCCAAATCGTTCGTTTTCGATACGCTTTTGCTAGGACCAAAACACGGTGATTTCTGGACGTACAGAATGCTCTGTCAGCTATCTGATCGATTTGGGCTGTCCGACCTGTTATGTATCACCGAGATTCCATTCGAACTGATCAATATTTCGATGGCAGGTCAATTCAGCACCCATATCATTATTTCCATCATAGCAGGTTTTATCATCTCATTCCCGTATGTGGTTTTTGAACTTTGGCGGTTCATTAAACCAGGCTTGTACGAAGGAGAACGTAAGTATGCCTCAGGAATGGTGTTCTACACTTCAGTACTTTTTGCGCTAGGTGTGCTGTTCGGCTATTACATTATTGCTCCTCTTTCGGTCAATTTTTTGGGGAGCTATCGGGTAAGTGAGGAAATTCTGAATCAGATAGACCTGAACAGTTATTTCAGCACCATTGCCACACTTGTTCTTGCCAGCGGAATGGTATTCGAATTACCTGTGCTCATTTACTTTCTCACCAAGATCGGTGTAGTAACTCCCGATTCGCTCAGACAATACAGAAGACATGCCGTAGTTGGTATTCTCATTTTGGCAGCCGTAATTACACCACCCGATGTTTCAAGTCAAATTCTTGTGTTTTTCCCACTTATGTTTCTCTATGAGATCAGTATCTGGGTTTCGGCATTGGTTTTGCGAAATGAAGCGAAGGCAAATGCCGATATTTGAGCACAGATGAGAGAAGCGCAGAAATTCTAATGAATAGAATCCAATACCTATTTCTAGCGCTATTATTTGTTGCGTCTGCCGTATACGGTCAGGAAAAAACCAAGGTTAAGGGAACCATTACCGATGCTCAGACAGGAGAACCACTTCCGTTTGTGAATGTTGCTTTTGTTGGAAAGAACGTAGGTACAACTACCGATTTTAACGGAAAATACCAGATGGATACCAAATGGGGTTCCGATAAGGTACAAGCTTCATTTATGGGGTATGAAGTAATGGAGAAGACCGTGAAGCAAGGAGAGAGCAACACGGTAGATTTTGCACTCGAGCCTAAACAGATAAAGCTGGAGGAAGTAACCGTAAAAGCACAACGAGGTCGATACAAGAACAAGGAAAATCCGGCTGTTGAGCTCATTCAAAAAGTAGTAGATCACCGCGACCAGAATAGGAAAGAAGGATTCGACCACTATCAGTTCGATAAGTACGAGAAACTTCAGCTCGACATCAACAACATTACCGAGAAATTCATGGACCGTAAGATGTTCAAGAAGTTCGCCTTTATGTGGGAGTACGTTGATACATCAACCGTAAATGGTAAACCGTATCTGCCCCTCTATTTCACCGAAACCAAATCGAAAGTTTTCCTCAGAAAAGAACCTAAGGCGGAAAAAGAGATCACCTACGGGTTGAAGACCGTTGGATTCGAGGATTTCATGGATGAGGAAGGGATCGACTACTTCATGGAGAAGATCTATCAGGATATCGATATTTATGATAATACCATCATGCTGATGGAGAAGCAATTCAAGAGTCCGATATCCAATATTGCTCCTGTATCTTACAAATACTTCATTCTTGATACGGTTGATATAAGTGGAAAGGAATGTATTCAGTTGGCGTTTCAACCCCGTAATCCGGCCGACCTTGCTTTCCGTGGAGACCTTTGGATAGCCAACGACACCACCTATGCCGTTAAGAAGGTGAAAATGAGCATCACCAGAAGTGCCAACATCAACTTCGTCAGTGCCTTGGAGATTGAACAGGAATTCGATTATTCGGAAGAACTCAATTGGCACCTGACAAAAGACCAAATGACCATTGATTACAACCTGCTTACCAACAACATGGGTATGTACGGTAAGAAGACGGTTACCTACAAGGATATTGTGGTCAATCAGCCGGCTCCAGATTCAGTTTGGGCCACCCCAGGTTCCTTTATCGTACTGGATAATGCCAAAGAACAGGACGAAACATTTTGGAAAGAAGAACGGCACGAGAATCTGAGTAAGAACGAACAGGGCGTTTATGACATGACCAAGGAAATGAAGGAATTGCCAGCTTTCAAGCGGGCAATGAACATCCTTTTCCTCCTAATTTCCGGTTATTACGAAGTAGGCCCAGTAGACTTTGGCCCATTGTACAATCTGGTAAGTCTCAACCCTGTAGAGCATTGGCGTTTCAGGATGAGCGTTAGAACCAATAAGAAGTTCAGCGAAAAATGGAGACTTTCCACCTATCTGGCCTACGGTTTGGATGATCGTAAGGATAAACGATGGAAAGGTGGAGGAGGAGTGACGTATTTTTTCAATCAGCGACCTTATCATCAGATTACCGCAGAGTTTCAACGGGATATTCAAATGCCGGGACAAGCGCTACTATTGGCTAGCGATGACAATATTTTCCTCTCGTTCAGACGAGGGATTGCCAACCTGATGATCTATTACGATTCCTACAGGTTGAATTACACCAAGGAATGGGATTTCGGTCTTGGGCTCGGTTTAAACCTAGAGCATCGCAGAAGGGAAGTTGCTGGCGCACTTACATTCGATCCAGTTGATCAGTCGATTCCGGATCCAACTCAGGTTGTGACCAATGAGATCGGATTTTCGTTGAGGTATTCGCCTAACCTAAGGTATTACGAAGGAAGATCGTCCCGGGTACCCATGTTGAACAAATGGCCAATTCTGGATGTGAACTATACGTATGCCATTCCCGGTTTTCTGGGGGCCGAAAACGAATATCATAAGATCGGTGTGCGTTTATTCAAGCGGTTCTACATGAGTCCCATCGGATTTGCCGATACGCAATGGGAGGCTGGCTGGATGATCGGCCGTATTCCGTTTCCTCTGTTGTTCATTCATCGCGGAAACCAAACCTTTTTCCACGACCCGAACACGTTCAACATGATGAACTGGTTTGAGTTTGTGAGCGATAAGTATATATCTCTAGATTACTATCATCACTTCAATGGTTTCTTCTTCAATAAGATTCCATTCATGAAGAAATTGAAATGGCGTCTGACCTCGGGTGTTAAGGCTGTTTGGGGTGGGGTTTCTGTTCAGAATACTCCGGGGCTTACAGAAGACCCACGCATCTTCAATTATCCAAGTAGAAGAGTAGAGGACGATGATGGAAATGCGGTGCTTGATCAGTTTGGAAATGAGCAGTACGACCAAGTAACCTTCACCCTCGAAAAGATGCCATATATAGAGGCAAGCGTGGGTATAGAAAATATTTTCAAGGTAGTTAGCGTTGACCTCGTTAAAAGGTTCACACACCTCGATAATCCGAACGTATCTAAATTGGGTTCTGCACGAGGTTGGGGTTTTAGGGTAAGAGCCGGAATCAGATTCTAATGCAGCTCAGAGCAGAGAATATAAAGAAGAAGTATGGCAGCCGTGTGGTTGTGAAAGGTGTTTCCATAAACGTTAATCAAGGTGAAATAGTCGGACTTCTTGGTCCTAATGGTGCAGGAAAGACCACCTCGTTTTACATGATCGTTGGGTTGATCAGACCAAACGAGGGTAAAATTTACCTCGAAGATCAGGACATTACCAATTTGCCCATGTACAAACGGGCACAGTTAGGCATTGGCTATTTACCGCAAGAAGCTTCGGTTTTCCGTAAACTGAGCGTAGAGGATAATATTCTTGCAGTACTTGAAATGGTAGGCGCACCGAAGAAGGAACAGCACGAAAAATTAGAATCGCTGTTAGATGAATTCGGTCTGCAACATGTGCGTACAAACCGTGGCGATCTGCTTTCGGGTGGAGAGAGAAGGAGAACAGAAATTGCCCGTTGTCTGGCCGTCAACCCCAAATTCATTCTGTTGGATGAGCCCTTTGCGGGAGTTGATCCGATTGCGGTCGAGGACATTCAGGAGATCGTTTTCAAACTCAAGGAAAAGAACATTGGCATCCTTATTACAGATCACAATGTTCACGAAACGCTCCGTATCACAGATAGAGCGTACCTTCTTTTTGAAGGAGATATTCTAAAAGCTGGCTCGGCAGAGGACCTTGCCAATGATGAGCAAGTGAGGCGCGTTTACCTCGGCCAGAATTTCGTGTTGAGGTAGCTTAAGCCTCAGATAGTTCAAACTGGAAACTTTCCATGATCTGATTGGCCAAAAGTTCCTTGCAGGCTTTCTCAACTTTTGCTTTCGCAGAAGCTTCATCCTCCGCTTCCACCTCTAAAGAAATGTGTTTGCCAATACGAACGTTTTCTATTTCAGGCAGGCCAAGATTTTTCATACTGGAACTCACGGCTTTTCCTTGCGGGTCCAATAGTTCCTTTTTAGGCATTACATCAATCTCAGCTTTGAACTTCATTTTTAGATAGGAATAGGTTGTTTATCACAGAAAGTAATACGTACAAAGATAGGATGATCGGTATGGCCAACGGCTGTAGAATTATCAACAGAACCACTGAAATTATCAAGAATACGAAACGAATCTCATTGCCTTTCCAACCGAACGATTTGAATTTCATAGCTAGCAGCGGAATATCGGAAACCATGAGTATAGAAAGACCTATAGCAGAAGCAATGATGAACCATTCAGCAACAATCACATTTTCCGGTTGCCACCAAATATGAAATGGCATGTACTCGATCATCAGCGGAATAGAAATGACCCAAAGTGCACTTGCGGGGGTTGGCAATCCCCGGAAACTATCCGCCTGGCGAGTATCAACATTGAATTTTGCCAATCGTAAAGCAGAAAAAACAGGCACGGCCAATGGCACTAAAAGTAATGGGTGTTCCAGAAAAGTACTCGGTCCGGTTACGTGCCATTGTGTTGTTTGCACTAAGTAGTGAAGAAGCATCATTCCGGGTACAACTCCGAATGTCACCATATCGGCCAACGAGTCCAATTCAGCACCAATGGGTGACGATACCTTAAGCAGTCGCGCAGCGAATCCATCAAAGAAATCGAATATGGCAGACAGCCGCAATTACAAGATAAGCCGCATCCAAAGGGTTGCCAATGGCAAGACTTAATATGGCCAAACAACCGCAAAGCAGGTTAAGGCTTGTAATGAAATTGGGTAAATGCTTGATCGGATTCATGAAACGAAGTTAGTAAACAACCAAACTGCCGTATCTGCATATTTGCTGACGCGAAGCATGTACTTTGGGATGTAACTTGCACCTTCCATTTTCGTTGTAGGGCCATGTTGGAAAGTGTCATAGAGTTAGAGAAAAAATTGAGTGGGTTTACGCGCCCTTTGGATCGTTTGCCAATTCTATTGAAACTCATTGACGAGAATGTCAACAGCGACTATGTAGAGGGGTGGCGATACGGAATGGAAGCGGTTGATCTTGCGGATCGATTCGGTGATAGACTAAGCATTGCAATGGCCCATGACGGATTGGCCAATTACCTGTGGAAATTAGCGGAGTACACCGAGGCATTGGATCATTTTGAAATAGCACTCGATAATTTCCTCGGTCTGGGAAATCTGCATGCCGTTGCCAGGTGCTACTGCGGAATGGGCATTATTTATGGCACGCTGCAGGAATATCGCACAGCTTTGGAATACTTTGAAGAAGGCCTTTCAGCATCAAGGCGTGTCGGGGCTGATAAACTGGCAGCAACACTTACAGGTAATATTGGTCATGTTTATTTCAAATTCGGGAGATACAAGGAAGCGATAGACCGTTTTCAGCATGGTCTCGATTATTATAGAGAAGAGGGCAATGCCCACGGTGCAGCCAATATGCTCTCAGGTATGGCCGGTATCTATGTTTACCAAGGCGAATATGCCAAAGGTTTGGAGTTGGTCAGACGAGCGTTGGCGTTGCATAAGAAAGCCAAACACTATCGGGGCATTTCCGTTACCATGATGAATGTGGGCATTGCACTACAGAAAATGGGTAAATATGAAGAGGCTTTCAAAGAATTGAAGAGCGCTTTGAATTATGCGCGCTCGATCAGCCTTAAACCATCCGAGTACGAAATTCTGAAGTGTCTGAGTGAAGTAAGCATGGAGTTGGGACTTACAGAAGAATCGGCTACGTACCTCCAGCTATATATGGAAGGTGAAAAAGAGGAGAAGAAGCTGGCCGTTCAGCGCAAAACCGAGCAATTCCGTAAACGGCAAGAAATTAAGGAAAGAAGCCGAAAAGTGTAATTTACTTCGTGTAGAAGTGTCTTTTCAATCCAAGGATGGGTTTCTCAAAATAATTCCAGCTCCAATGCGAGAATGGAAGAATGATCACAAATGCCACCAAGGGTTTTAAGAACAGAAAAGCCCAAATATCAGATTCAAGCCCAAACCGGATCAGCGCCTGGTTTCCCAGTAGCAAGCCTATTTCGTGGAAACAGAACAGGCCGTAACTGATGACGCCTAAGTAAGTGACCGTATTAAGATTCCCGAACTTGAAAAAGCTGTTCAGGCAGAAATTCTGTTCGAAAATGAAGAATGACAGGATAATTGCGTAAAAAAGCTTCTCTATGATGAGATTCACAGCGCCCGGAAGAAGTGCATTGTCAAAGAGTTGATGATAGGCCAAAAGACTGAAGATGAACAGGGCATAAACACCGCCAATTGCAGTTTTACTCAGGTTTTCCAATTGTTTGAATCCCCAATTTCTATGAAATGAGATGAATGCGAAAAGCGCTCCCAGCGCAATGTCTCCCAACAGAAAAAGCGTGTGGAACCAAATATTCACATCGGTGCCGTAATAATGCACGGTGGTTATTCCAAAGATGATAAGTAGTAAAAGGAAAAGCCACTTTTCGTGCCTTCTGAATAGAATGAGTAAGAACGGCCAGAAAATGTAGAATTGCTCTTCCACAGAAACACTCCATAAAACACTTATGATGGGTGAATGTGTCCAGCCATGCTCAATCAGAAAGAAATTTCCAACAAACAGAATGAAATACCACGGGTTTCCTACCTCTTCGTATGGCTTACCAATGAGTTCCATTCCAAGTGGCAGCAGTACAAAGCCGATAAAAAGCACGAGAAAATAGAGCGGCCATATCCGTAAAGCCCTTCTTACATAGTAGAGCCACGGTTTGAATTTTCCCGCTTGTTGTCGCTCTTCAAGAATGACCCACGTGTTAATGTAGCTCGATAGCACAAAGGCAAAGCTGAATCCTGTTTTTCCGAAGATGTAAACGTAATTCTTTACCCAGCCGTAAACATCTGAGTTCATTATGCGTTCGCTATCAGTGTCTAACGCGTGGCCTAGAAAAATGAATAGGAAGGCAATGAAACGTAGCGCATCTAAATTCTTAAAGAAAACCTTCTGTCCCATTGGCGACTCATTTAGGTTCAATTTTACATCTTCAACCCGATGACGTTCAAAGCTAACAACTACCTTCGACACAATTTTCGGAAAAGACTTGCGTTGGGCGTCTCGGCAACCTTTGTAATTGTCATTTTTGATAACTTTAATCCCCGCACGGAAGCATGATAAGACACTCCCTCGTCTCCTTCATTTTAGTTGCTTTGGTATTCGTTGGAAACCAAGCAATTGCGCAAACCCCAAAGTACAGTAATGAATTCCTTGCCATAGGTGTGGGTGCCCGCGGTATGGGAATGGCCAATAGTCTGGTTGCAAGTGTAAACGATGTAACTGGCGGATACTGGAACCCGGCCGCATTGCCATTGGCAAACCAGAAGTGGCAGGTTTCTCTCATGCACTCCGAGTATTTTGCAGGAATTGCTAAGTACGATTACGCTGCTGTTTCTGCACCAATTCTAGATCAGCATACGCAGGCGGCTTTCAGCTTCATCCGCTTCGGAGTTGACGATATTCCGAACACTACCCAATTGTTGGATGATGAGGGTAATATCGATTACGATAGGGTTACCTCATTCACCGCGGCTGATTACGCATTCATGTTCAGCGTTGGTCGTAGCAGTCCTAAAATTCCAGGTTTGCGTTATGGAGGAACAGTGAAAGTTGTGTACCGACACGTGGGCAAGTTTGCCAATTCGTGGGGTTTTGGTCTTGATGGTGGCGTGCAATACGACTACAGAAAATGGAAGTTCGGACTGATGGCCCGAGACGTGACATCAACATTCAACGCATGGAATTTTACCTTGGATGATGCAACCAAGGAAGTATGGTTGCAAACAGGTAATGAGATCCCAAAAAATTCTTTGGAGGTAACGCTTCCTAAGATGATACTAGGGGCGGGGAGACGTTTCGACATCTACAAGAAGTTTGGCCTGTATACCGAGTTCAACTTCGATTTCACATTCGATGGCAAGCGTTCTGTGCTCATAAAAGGCGACCCGATCAGCATTGAGCCTCATTGGGGCTTGGAGTTGTTCTACTCAGATTTTGTCTTCATCCGCTTCGGAGCAACCAACATTCAAGATTACACAGATGACAATGGCGATAAGGTCTGGACCTGGCAGCCAAACGTTGGTATAGGCGTTCGTATCAAGGATTTCTATATCGATTATGCCCTTACAGACGTGGGTAACCAATCGGTAGCGTTGTTCAGTAATGTCTTCTCGCTGAGAGCCGACATTCATAAAGATATGTTCAAGAAAAAGGAGAAGGTTGAATGAGGAAACTTCTACTGATAGCCCTTTTGCTTCAGTCCGTTTTCGCCCTTTCACAGCCGTATGGTAATGAATGGGTGAATGCTTCTCAACCACATTTCCAATTCAAAATACATCAGGAAGGCGTTTATCGTATCAGTTATCAGGTACTGAATGACGCACTAGCGGCTCAAGGTTTCAGCCTTGCTAGCATCGACCCTCGTAACCTGCAGGTTTTTGCCCGCGGACAACAGCAGTTCATCCACGTAGAAGGGGAGGCCGATGGCAACTTCGACCCCACCGATTTCATAGAATTCTACGCAACAGGAAATGATGGTGTGTTCGATACCGATGTCTACTTCGATAATCCCCTCAACAACGCCAATCCATACTATAGCCTCATCAACGATACCATTCGGTATTTCATTACATGGAACAGTTCCATCAATAATGCCCGAATGACAGTGGAAACGGATATCAATTTCTCGGGCTACACGGCATCTCCGTACGTGCTGCGCGATGAGATCGATGAGTTGCATGACACGTATTACTATGGTCAGGTGTATAGCGCCACAGGAGGAAGTACCAGTCCGTTGTATTCTGGTGGAGAAGGATATTACGGTTACTATTTCGATGCTGGCTGGACAGATACCTTCTGGAATCTGAACACGGCCAACAATTACGATCAAGGTCCAGATGCGGAGGTTGAGATAAGCGTTGTCGGCCAATCGTTCGATAATAAGAACCTCAATATTCAAGGCCCGGCCATCAATTTCGATACTGTGATGGAGCTTTTCAACGGCTATCGTTTCAACTTTGATGTTCCTACATCTGCGTTAGGGAATACCACATCCAACTTCACGTTCTCCATCAATAATCAACCGAGCAATGGCGCATTCCGGGCCACGGTGGCCTACGTAAAAGTGCGCTATCCGCAGATTCCGAATATGGGTGGAGGCCAAACGGCCAAGTTCTTTGTTCCCGACAATGCCAATTTCCCTGCACAGAGTAAATCGTATTTACAGCTTACGGGATATTCACAGGCCAATCCGCGACTTTATGACCTTATCAATCGTAGACGAATTGAATTAGGCGGATCGCCAAACAATTACCAGGTTCTGATTCCGGACAACGGTACTTTGAAGGAATGTTATCTGACGAATGAAGCGAGAATTGCTTCCAACGCTATTACAGAGATAACTCCGGCCGGAGCAAACGGAACAGTCTATTTTACCGATTTCAATGCGTTGGACCCCAACACGGATTACTTTGCTATTGGGCATCAGAGTATGTACAACGAAGTGCAGCAATATGCTTCATACCGTAACGTATCTGGTCATAACGCCATCGGTATTGATGTCAACGAACTCTACAATCAGTTCGGTTGGGGAATCAACAAACATCCATTGGCCATACGCAAGTTTGCCGATTGGGCCTTGGGTACGCTTACTGCTCCGAAGCACATTTTCCTCATCGGAAAGTCCGTGAATCATGTCATTGCAAGAAATAATGCAGGACTGTTCTCCGAGATTCTGGTGCCATCATTCGGTTATCCGCCAAGCGATGTCATGCTTACCTCTTATTTGGGCATTGGTACATATTTAGAAGAGCCCGGCATTGCCATAGGCCGATTGGCCGCTACCGCTCCTCAACAGGTTTCTGATTACATGCAGAAAATGATGGAGTACGAAGCACTTCCGATTGACCTATGGATGAAGAAGGTACTTCATTTCTCGGGTGGAGGAACTGAGTCGGAAGTGGCGCAGATCCGTGCTTTCATGGATTCGTACAAGACCATTATTGAGGATACGCTGTATGGTGCAAGTGTTCAAACATTTCAGAAAACCAGTTCGGAACCTTTTCAGATAACGCAGGTTGATTCCATTACGCAGTTGGTCAACAACGGTGTTCAGTTCATCAACTTCTTTGGGCATGGTTCGGCAGTTGGTTTCGATGTAAGTATCGACCACCCGTCTTTATTTGGTAACAACAACGGTAAGTATCCTTTCATGATGGCAAACTCCTGCTTTGCTGGAGACATCCACCAACCCGCCAGCGTTCCAACCTCCATATCTGAAGAATGGGTGTTGGAGCCAGATGGAGGAGCACTCGGATTCTTGGCAACCGTGGGGCCGGGAAGCCGGTTTTATTTGAATAGTTATTGCACCAATTTCTACCACAGTGTCAGTCATTTGGCCTACTACAACACCATTGGGCAACAGGTAAAACGAGCTGTAAAAGAGAATGCCCAGCCGTTCAACGACATTACCCGTTTACACGATCTTGAATACACATTACATGGCGATCCGGCACTGAATATTACCGATCGTGAGTTGCCGGATCTAATGGTCGACCAGCAAAGTATCTGGTTCGAACCAGAAGAGATCACTACGGAAATGACCGAGTTTGAGATGAACATCAAGATCACCAATCTCGGTGCGGCCTTTGCCGATTCTTTCTTTGTGGAAATAAGACGGCAACTTCCTACGGGCGAGACAGACACTACACTCACCATCATTCATCCACCTGTTTATTACCTGGATACGTTAACGGTTTTCATTCCTATCGATCTAATCGATGGTTTGGGTATCAATACGCTTTGCGTTTCCTTGGATAATCCTCCTTACATCGAAGAACTTTCTGAGGTGAACAATGATGTATGTGTGGATGTGAATGTGCTTTCTCCCGACATCGTTCCAATTTGGCCGTACGAGTTTGCCGTTATTCCCGATCAAGGTCCAACATTGAAATGCTCTACCGGAAACCCTTTCGCCCAGCAGAAAACGTATCGTATCGAACTCGATACAACGGACCTGTTCAACAGTCCGCTGCGAGAATTCAATAACATAACGCAAGGTGGTGGGTGGTCAATTGACTCCGGGAACCTGCTACAGAATATGCCCGATAGCACGGTATTTCTGGCGGCCAGTATCGATTCGGCCACGGTTTTTGCAAATGGCGCGAGTCATCTTTCCAGTACATAGTAGATAAGTACGGTTGGGGACAGGCGCATTATTTCCAGTACAAGAAAGACGAGCACACCAACATTATTTACGCATCGACCAGAACGCGATTGGGATTTTGTGCAAACGCTGAAGCAGTTCAAGATCAATACACCTCTGGTAACCCAACAACATTGGCGCAGGCAGAGGCCATCAACTTCTTTATTGATAATGGTAGAAAGAATACCTCGGTTGTGACGGGCGGAAATTTACCCCGCAGCTGCTTACAGCCGTTATGGATGCCTGTACGCTGAAACCATGGGAAACACCTGGAAACGACCCCGTTACCGGACAGTTCATTCCCGGAGCCGGGGCGCAAGGGCAGTTAGAACCATGTAGAACAAGGCCAGAGAAATGGTACCAATGGGCAACGCCCAATGCCAATTCCATGAACAACATGGCCAATTTCTTGGAGAATGTGGTGCCAGACAGCAACTATATTGGAGTGGCCACTTGGCTCAACGTCAACTTGGCCGGATTACCAGCTAACGTCCTGGATATATTCCACGATCTTGGCGCAACAGCCATCGATACGCTTTCGGGAGTTCCCTATGCATTCTTCTGCAAAAAGGGCGATCCATCAACCGCCATCGAAGTATTCGGAGAGAACATTGGCGATTACATCAGTCTTACTGCAACCATGACCGGTTGTTTCAATCAAGGCACCATCCAAACCAAGTACATTGGGCCAACAACAGAATGGAAATCCTTGCACGTTCGTTCCAATCCTAAGGAAAATCCAACGCTCGATAGCATTGCCATCAACGTCATTGGAGTGCGGCCAAGCGGAGTAGAGGAAGTGGTTATGACAGGTATCAATGGTTTCAGTACCGATATTCTCGATCTGTTCAATTCCATCGATGCTGCTCAATTCCCTCGTTTAAAACTGAATGCCTATTGCATAGACGACAGTGCTGCCAGCACCCCACCGCAAATGGACCGCTGGCAAGTGCTGTTCGAAGGTGTGCCAGAGGCCGCCATCAATCCGCACATCTCTTTCGCATTTGAGAGCGATACCATCAATGATGGCGACCTGCTCAAATTCCATGTGGCCATCGAGAATATCTCGGAATTCGATATGGACAGCCTCTTGGTACATTACTGGATAGAGGATGCGCAGGGCAACCGCAACTACATTCCGTATCCGCGTCAAGCACCACTGTTGGCAGGCGATGTGTTGCTCGACACGATTATCACCGATCCGCTCGACTTCCTTGGCGGAAATGTTTTTTGGGTGGAGGTAAACCCGCGCAGACCCGACCAGAGCTACGGCTACGACCAACTGGAACAGTACCACTTCAACAACTTGGCCAGCGTACAATTTGCCGTTAATGGAGACAACGTCAACCCCATCATGGATGTCACCTTCGATGGTGTTCACATTCTCGATGGAGACATCGTTTCGGCCAAGCCATTCGTTGTGGTAGAGTTGGATGATGAAAGCCAGTTCCGACTACTCAACGATACGGCCGATTTCCAAGTGTTCATCAAAGAACCCGAATCGGAAACCCTCAAGCGTATCTGGTTCCAGAACTTCACCAACATGCAGTTCTTTCCGGGCGAAACACCTAACAATAAAGCACGTATCGAGTGGCCTGCCGAGTTCGATGCCGATGGTATTTACGAACTGTGGGTTCAAGGGCAGGATAAATCGGATAACGCGGCCGGAAACCAGTATTTCCGTATCAGTTTCGAGGTTATCAATGCTGCATCTGTAACCAACGTGCTCAATTACCCGAACCCATTCTCCACATCCACACAGTTTGTATTTACGCTTACAGGTTCAGAGCAGCCCGATTATTTCAAGATCCAGATCATGACCATTACGGGCAAAGTGGTGAAGGAGATAACCAACGATGAGCTAGGTACCATTAACATAGGCCGCAACGTTACCAAGTACGCTTGGGATGGTAAAGACACCTACGGAGACCAACTGGCCAATGGCGTATACCTCTACCGTGTGGTAGCCAAACTCAATGGCGACTACATCGAACAGCGCGATAGCGGAGCCGACAAATGGATAGAAAGCGGCTTTGGAAAGATGATGTTGATTCGATAGCCCGCTGCGTCCTCGTTTTCGAACGTTTTTCATTTTCCCATTTTTCTTTTCTCCTCGTTTCTCAAAACCTACCTTTGCGCCCGTTCAAAAACAGCGAAACATGGCAAAGTATGATGTAACGGTTATCGGTTCTGGCCCAGGCGGGTACGTGGCGGCTATAAGATGCGCACAATTGGGCATGAAAGTGGCCCTCGTAGAGAAATATCCAACGCTTGGAGGCACCTGCCTCAATGTGGGTTGTATCCCTTCAAAGGCACTGCTCGATTCATCCGAACATTTTCACAACGCCAAGCACACCTTCAAAGAGCATGGAATTGACATTCCTGCGCCAAAGGTCAATATCAAGCAGATGATCGCCCGTAAAAGCGATGTGGTGAAGCAGAATGTCGATGGTATCGCCTTCCTCATGAAGAAGAATAAGATCGATGTATATGAAGGGGTCGGAAGTTTCGAGACCAAAAACAAGATAACGGTTACCAAAGCAGATGGGAAAACCGAAAGCATCGATACCGATAAGGTTATCATTGCCACCGGATCCAAGCCAGCATCCTTGCCATTTATCACCATCGATAAGAAAAGAGTCATCACCTCAACCGAAGCCTTGAACCTAACCGAAGTTCCAAAGCATCTCATTGTAGTTGGTGGTGGCGTTATTGGCCTCGAACTAGGCTCTGTTTATGCCCGTTTAGGTGCCGAAGTTTCCGTAGTGGAATACATGGATAGCATCATCCCAACCATGGATAAGACCTTAGGTAAGGAACTGCTTAAAGTGCTGAAAAAAGAAGGTGTTAAATTCTATTTGAGCCACAAGGTAAAAGCCGTTACGGCCAAAGGAAAGACCGTTACGCTAAAGGCAGACGATAAGAAAGGAGAAGAGACAACCCTCGAAGGAGATTATTGCCTCGTTTCCGTTGGAAGAAAAGCTTATACAGACGCACTTGGATTGGAGAAAGTTGGAATACCTACCGATGATCGTGGCCGAGTGGAAGTAGATGCACATCTGCAAACAAAGGTTGCGGGCATTTACGCCATTGGCGATGTAGTAGAAGGTGCAATGCTTGCTCACAAGGCAGAGGAAGAAGGCGTGTTTGTAGCAGAGACCATTGGCGGACAGAAACCACACATCGATTACAACCTCATACCGGGCGTAGTTTACACTTGGCCAGAAGTAGCAGCAGTTGGACAGACAGAAGAGCAATTGAAAGAAGCAGGCGTTGAATACAAGGTCGGTTCCTTCCCAATGCGCGCCTTAGGCCGTTCGCGTGCAAGTATGGATATGGACGGTTTGGTTAAAGTGCTTGCAGATAAGAACACCGATGAGATCCTAGGTGTACATATGATCGGTGCCCGTGCAGCCGATATGATCGCAGAA
Organism: Flavobacteriales bacterium; assembly: GCA_018402015.1. GTDB lineage: Bacteria > Bacteroidota > Bacteroidia > UBA10329 > UBA10329 > UBA10329. Next base: position 89,331 of record JAGYJL010000002.1, read on the forward strand.
GCGGTGGTAGCAATGGAATTCCGTGCTTCTGCCGAAGATGTTTCGCGCATTTCGCACGCACACCCAACCTACACAGAAGCAATGAAGGAAGCCTGTTTGGCAGCAACGGACAATCGCCCATTGCACATGTGATCGGAACATTCGAAACAAAAACGTGTTCCAATTCCCATGAAACCAGAAATAGGAGTGTTACTCATGAATGTCGGAACACCCGACTCGCCAAGCGTTGGAGATGTACGCAAGTACCTATCCGAATTCCTTAACGATCCAAGAGTAATTGATATTCCGTGGTTAGCAAGGAAGATTCTGGTCAATGCCATCATCGTTCCTTTTCGGGCGCCAAAGTCAGCCAAGATCTATAAGCAGATGTGGACACCCGAAGGTTCTCCGCTGCTCATTCATTCAGAGAACTTCAGAAAAGGGCTTCAGGCTGATCTTGGGCACAATTATCAAGTGGAAATAGCCATGCGCTATCAATCTCCTTCAGTAGAAGAAGGTCTCGAAAAGCTCCGCAAGAACAACCCGAAGAAGATCATTGTGGTGCCAATGTATCCGCAGTATGCATCTTCATCCACTGGAACGTGCATCGAGGAAGTGATGCGGATCGCCTCCAAATGGTGGGTCATTCCTGAGATGGTTTTCGTTAGTCAGTTCTATGAATTGGAAGGATACATTGATGGTTTTGTAAAGCGCGCCAAGCAGTTCGACTTGATGCTTACGATCATATTCTGTCTAGTTATCATGGTTTACCTGTTCGGCCAATTGATAAGGTAAGAGGATGAAGGGTTGTGTGACGACTGCAACTGTGAGCATGGCGTTTCGGGAGAGAACCAGTATTGTTACAAGGCTGCCTGTTACGAGTCTACCAAACGATCGCTCAGAAGCTAGAGACTCTCGGAAGACAGGTACACCACATCTTTCCAATCTCGTTTAGATGATAAATGGATAAAACCCTACTCGGATAAAGTAGTGGAAGAAAAAGCCAAGGAAGGAGCCAAGAAGCTGCTTGTTTTCTCCTGCTTTCGTAGCCGATTGCCTAGAAACGTTGATAGAGCATCGGAGACGAGTACGATGAGAGATATTCAAGGAGCACGGTGGCGAAAAGCAATGAACCGTACCCAGTTTGAATGACGACTCCGGATTGGGGGTGGAGGTCGTTCGCCACATACATTCCAGAATTAAATAAGTGCTGAGAACCGAACGGTTCTCCTTTTTTATTCGTTCTAGGCACAACCTCTTAGTGCAGCAGTACCGCTGCTGAAATTTTCACGCTATTGGTAAGGTTGATGATGTAGATACCTTTTGCAATGTCGCCTGTTGGCAATTGAATCTTGTTCATTCCTCCAACAGATACACCGTTGTAATCTAACACACGCTTACCGGCTGCATCGTACAACAAAATGGTGTAATCTTCATTCTCATTTCCTGTGAACTGAACTACGATGTCAGTGTTATTCACTTCATACGCATTCACAAAGTTGAAATCTGTTCCACCTTCACCGCAACTGCAATTACATCAGAGTAGGTAGCTTTTCCAGCGAAGTCGGTGTCCTTCAAACGATAGTAAGAAGTTCCAGAATAAGGTGTAATCTGATATTTCGTATGAGATAGGTTGGTTGCTATTGCCTGCACCTTCCACAATATCCACCATTTCGAAATCAGTTCCGTTCAAGCTTCTTTCCAAGGTGAAGAAATCGTTGTTGGTCTCCGTCCAAGTAGTCCAGCGTACCAGAATTTCATCGCCATCGCATTGTGCAACGAATCTTACAAGTTCAATTGGTAGCGGATCACTATTGTCAACAAGTGTCCAAACCGGATACAGGTCTTCAGCTACCGTTCCAGGATCCAATCCTATTTGAATTGCAGTAGTGTTCGTTCCTGGCGTTGTGATCACAGCAGGAACTCCGTACAACCAATCTCCCCACTTATTCAGGTTGTGGTTCCAACGTTGCGCCATTAGGTTCGCTTCGGTAATATGGTTCGGTGCAGCTATTTCTGCGTCAGCATATTTGAATTGATACTCAAATCTTGGGGTTCCTGCGTACCCACCTGCTAATGGGCCTAGGTTTTCTTCATCAATGATCCAGAAACGGTCTACAGTCCAGTAGTGAGCCGCTTGGATGTAGTCGTCCGTCAAGTTCGTAACCGTGGTTGGCAGGTCAGTCCACTGATTGTTCAGCGGGTTAACTGTAATGTTCGTTCCAGTAAAAGAATTCTCACTGTCTGTTACGTAGGTCGCAAAGGTCTTGTAATTGGAACTTGGCCCACCAGCTGTAGTGATGTTGTAACCGAATGATAGGTCGGCTGGCGAGGCAGCATCCGTTCCGAATGGAATAACATAGTTGCCCGTATTTGTACCTATGTTCCATCTAACAACGCCATATCCACCACTTGCAGGACCGGTTTCGGAAATGATCTTTCCAGAACCTGTAACGGCACCTGGAGCGGAGTTCTCCACATTCAAATTATTGCTAGCAAGTCTAAGGCTTCTGTCATTCAGGTTCAGCACGTTGTAAACATTGGCATCAACACCATTCATCGTCTTATGGCCACTTCCTTCAACAAAAAGGGTGTAGAAGTCTGTTGGCTCAGAACCGGTGATGATTTGCGCCCCACCATCCAATTCAACCGTTCCGTTGTTAGTGGCAAAAACGCCACCGGCATCGTTATTCTCCCAATCGCCTTCCACTTGCATCGTTCCAGCATTGGTAACCTCACCTCCAGATTCATTGGTAAAACCCCCGTTATCGATATTGAAAAAAGTGCTGGATGCAATGTTGATCTTTGCTCCATTGTTCACCACGCCTTGCGCGTGGCCGTTTTCTATAGAAAATACCAGCATGCAAAATGCTAGCAACAACAATCGGGATAAGGAGTATGTGTTTTTCATGAGTAAAAATTCTCTTTTCAGCATCAATTAGGTTATTCAATTGAATTCGAACCTTAAAAGTACTTTTTTGCTTCCATTAAGTACCGTTAAATTCTACTTTCATTTAAACTTCAAGCTCGATTTTCTTTACATCGAGGTTCAAATTTTACGTACTTCGATCGCTAACGTTGTGTCGTTTATCGAAACATTTCCCAATGTCTTGGAAGAGTAGGAGTTATTCTGAATATGTTGAATCATCCCACATTGAGCGGTGTTTGTCAATTGCCAATACGGTGGTGGAACTGAAATGGGATTCGCTATCAAATGTTGAATTTTCAGGAAGACCAATTAAGTTTTCTAGGATAATTGGCATTGGTGTTCAGAAGGAAATAATAGCTGAAAACAACGTAGGTATTTCTGCACTTAAACAGTGGCTCCAACATTCCAATGATTTTGTTCTGGGTTATTTCAGCTACGATCTTAAGAATTCTGTGGAGAAACTGACAAGTTCAAACGCTGATCCTATTGGGTTCTCGAACTTTCATTTCTACATTCCTCAACATATTTACCTGCAAACGGAAGAAGGATGGATAGGGCTTAGTCATGGTTCATCTACTATAGAAGATGGGACGAAATGGTCGGAATCATCAATTCGTTTGGGTCAACCTTTGCAAGCGCCATCAAAACACGAATACACGCACAAGGTTGAGAACTTGATGCAGCATATTCAATTTGGCGATATCTATGAAGTGAATTTTTGTGTGCAGCACGGCTATTCAGATACGGTTGTGAATCCCTACCAGTTGTACAAGGAGTTACAGCGTAATTCTCCTGCACCATTCTCGTGTTTCGTAAAAGATGGGGAACGCTTCCTTTTAAGTGCTAGCCCAGAACGTTTTATGCGAAAAGATGGAAGCAGACTCATCTCTCAGCCTATGAAAGGAACGAATCGAAGAACATCGGACAACGAGGCACAGAAAAACGCACTTAAGAACGATTTAAAGGAAGTGGCCGAAAACGTGATGATAACTGACCTTGTTCGAAATGACCTTTCCAGAAGTGCAAAAAAAGGTTCTGTGAAAGTGGATGAATTGTGTGGTGTTTATGAATTTGAGCATGTCAATCAGATGATTTCAACCGTATCGGCCGAATTGCGGGAAGATGTACATCCCTTAAACGCGCTTTTGAATGCATTTCCAATGGGCTCAATGACGGGCGCGCCAAAGATCCGCGCTATGGAGTTGATCGATCAATTCGAAGATTTTTCCCGTGGTCTTTATTCTGGTTCAGTAGGTTATTTCTCGCCAGACCTCGATTTTGATTTTAACGTCATCATCCGAAGTATTCTCTACAACGAAGAGAAACAGGTGGTCACTTTCCCAACTGGCAGCGCCATCACTATTCAATCCGATCCTGGAAAGGAATATGAAGAATGCATGCTGAAGGCAGAAGCTATGCGAAACGTGCTGATCAATCATGCAAAGTAGATTCCTCGAATCGATGCGTGAACTTGGTTTTCCGACTGATGGAAGCCCGGTTTTATTGGCTGTGAGCGGTGGTATTGATTCGATGGTCTTGGCTTCGCTTTTTCATCAGAATGGCTATACGATTGGCGTGGCGCATTGCAATTACCAGTTGCGTGGCGAGGCGTCTGATGCCGATGAAGAATTGGTGAGAACGTGGTGTGCGGATAGAAACATTCCGTTTTTCTCAAGAAAAGTGGAAACCAAAAAACTGGCTGAAGATTCGAACGGCTCTATTCAAATGGTGGCACGAGACGAACGCTACAGATTCTTTCAAGAATTGATGGATGAGCACGATTTTAGGGCAACTGCTTTGGCGCATCATGCCAACGATAGAGTTGAATCATTGTTGATTAATGTGCTGCGCGGAACAGGGTTCAAAGGCTTGCAAGGTATGCCTTCAAAGCGGGGAAAATATTTCCGTCCGCTGCTTGGATTTATAAAGGCTGAAATCAGAAAGTTTGCGATGGAAAATGCCATTCCTTTTCGGGACGATGCGTCAAATGCAACCGTTTATTACCAACGGAATTGGGTTCGTTTGCGCCTGCTTCCAATGTTGGTGGCCGCTGATCCGAAAGCGTTTGAAAAGCTGCTTTTGTTGTGCGAACGAAACGAAAAAGAATATCTCAATTACAAGAATTGGGTTCGAAAGAAGCTGACTGAAATTGGAACAGATTCATCGATAAGTATCAACGAATTGAAAGATTCTGAAGCACCTTTCACTTTGATGAAGGAGTTTTTGGAACCGAAAGGATTTTCATCCGATCAGGTTTTTGAACTGTTGCAAATGATGGATTCAAATTCGGGTATGGAAATTCATTCGGACTCTCATCGGATAGTGAAAGACCGTGAGCATTTTCTTGTTCAAGAAATTACTTCGCAAAGCGAAACTCTGAATTTGTCGTTTGAGCTGTTGGATAGATCGGAATTGACATCGCTGAAAACGGAAAAGAACGTTGTGCTGCTAGATGCAAAATTGATCCAGCGTTCGGAATTGAAGCTCCGAAAATGGCAAACGGGCGACCGATTCAGACCGCTAGGAATGAAAGGCTGGAAGTTGCTCAGCGACTTTTTTATCGATCAAAAGTTGTCCGTTCTTCAAAAAGAACAGACCTGGCTTCTTACCTACCGCAACGAAATTGTTTGGGTTGTTGGAATGCGGCTCGATGATCGGTTCAAGGTTTCTGAATCCACCCAAAAAGTGTTAAAGATCAGTGTTGATCTCTGAACAAAGCTTAAATGGCTTGTTACATTTGTCTAAACATCAAACAAAATGAAACGACTACTTTTTTTATTGCTGATAGCAGGTTCAATGGGACTTCAGAGTTGTCAGTACAATTCCATGGTTGAAAAACAGGAAGCGGTAACCGCACAATGGTCGCAGGTTGAGAACGTGTACCAGCGAAGAGCGGACCTTATTCCGAATTTGGTTTCTACCGTTAAAGGCTATGCCGATTTTGAACAGGAAACGCTGACTGCGGTTATTGAAGCACGCGCCAAAGCCACGAGTGTGAATGTGGATCCATCCAAATTGGACGCTAGCAGCATTCAGCAGTTTCAAGCAGCTCAAGATGGCCTTTCATCTGCGTTGAGCAAATTGATGGTGGTGGTAGAGCGTTACCCGGAATTGAAAGCAAATCAGAATTTCTTGGAATTGCAATCGCAATTGGAAGGAACGGAGAACCGCATTGCTGTTGAGCGCAAGAAGTTCAACGAAGCTGCTCAGGATTACAACACCTACATCCGTAAATTCCCGAATAACATGATCGCGGGCATGTTCGATTTCGAAAAGAAAGAATATTTCGAAGCGGACAAAGGCGCAGAAACCGCTCCAAAAGTGGAATTCTGATTTGAAAGCTTCCGAATACTTTACTGATGCGCGACTTGCCGAACTCGATAAGGCGATCAAAGCTGCCGAAAAGGCAACTTCGGGCGAGGTGCGTCTTTATGTAGAAGACAAGTGCGAGGAAGATGTGATGGACCGTGCGGCTTTTCTGTTCGGAGAGCTGAAAATGCACAAGACGGAACTTCGGAATGGCGTGCTGTTCTACCTGGCCATGCAAGATAAGAAATTCGCCATTTTAGGCGATGGCGGCATAAACGCTAAGGTGGAGCCCGATTTCTGGGACCGGATCAAAGCGGAGATGCTTTCTCGGTTCAAAGAAGAAAAATTTTCAGAAGGATTGCAGAAGGGAATTGCAATGGCTGGCGAAGCGCTTTCCATGCATTTCCCGTATCAGAAAGGCGATGTGAACGAACTCTCAGACGAAATCATCATCAAATGAGAAACTTGCTTTTCATCGTTCTCTTTGCTATTCCGTTTTCGGTCTTTTCTCAGAATTTTCCAGCCAGATCCAATCGCTTAGTAAACGATTTTACAGGCACACTTTCCAGTTCGGAAATAACTCAATTGGAGCAGAAACTCGTTGCCTACGATAAAGAAAGTTCTGTTCAAATTGCCATTGTCATCATCAAGTCTTTGGAAGGTTACGAAATCAGTGATTATGCTTTTGAGCTAGGCGAGAAATGGGGCGTAGGAAGAAGCGGAAAAGACAATGGCGCGCTGATTCTTGTAAGCATGAGTGATCGTAAAATGTGGATTGCCACAGGCTACGGATTGGAAGCAACACTGACCGATGCGATGTGCAAACGCATCATCGAAAATGAAATGAAACCCCGCTTCCGTCAGAATGATTATGCTGGTGGTCTTTCGGCTGCTTCAGATGCCATGATTCTGGCCACGCGCGGAGAATATAAAGGTGAAGGTGGAAGTGGCGATGGGGCAGCTGCTCCCATAGTAAGTCTTTTATTCATCGTTCTTGTGTTCGGATTAATATGGTTGATCAAAGCCAAACAGGTGCGCGATTATTCGCGTGTCAACAATATGGGCTTCTGGGCAGCTTGGATGCTGTTGAATTCAGCAAGTCGCAATCACTCAGGTTCCTACGGTTCTTTTAGAGGCGGTAGCGGAGGCTTTTCTGGTGGCGGTGGATTCGGTGGTTTTGGAGGCGGAAGTTTTGGCGGTGGAGGAGCTGGTGGAAGTTGGTAGCTTTCACTTAGTAATGAAGAACAATCGATTGTAGCACAACGTTGTAGTAGATCATCGGTGTAAATTTTAGCATGCAACTATCCGCAGAAAAACAGAATAAGGCCGATTACATCTACCTCATCCTAGCGGGAATTTTCATCGCATCACTTGTATCCTGTAATCTCATTTTCCAGAAATTCTTCGTTTGGTGTCCGTTCGGACTGTACACATTTGAGATATCTGTTGGAATTCTTCCTTACCCGATAACGTTTTTGGTTACCGACCTTATTTCAGAGATCTATGGTTTGAAACGCGCCAACCGAGTAGTGATGGCTGGTCTCGTAGCAAGTATTTTCGTGCTTGGTGTAATTACTTTAGCAGATATTGCTCCAGCTACATCGTGGTCGCCAGTTTCAGATGGTGAGTTCAGAAAAGTTTTCGGTCTCACAACTGTTTCGGTAGGCGCATCTATGGCTGCATATCTTTTAGCTCAGTTAATTGATGTGCGTTTATTTCATTTTTGGAAACGCATAACCAACGGAAAACATCTGTGGATAAGAAATAACTTTTCTACCATGACTTCGCAGTTTGTAGATACTGCTGTAGTGGTTGGCTTGCTATGCACCGTTGGAGCGATAGATTGGGAACGATTCGGAAGCTTGGTTTTTGCCGGCTGGCTATTCAAGGCAATCGTTGCCGCTTGCGATACGCCATTCCTGTATCTTGGTACGTGGGGAATTAGAAAGTATTTAGGCCTTAAAGGGTCGGATGAGGTTGAATATTGATCTTGGGTCTATGGTGAGACAGATCACTTTGTAACAGATTGCATTTTTGTATTCTCGCAAATTGTAATTTGTCCATTGCTAGAAGAACGTTGTAGTATGTCAAGGATAATCATGATGACGGTGCTATTGGCATCGTTCGTATTTAATTCATCAGCTCAGATCTTCGATCCAGTTAAGTGGTCGTTCAAGGCCGACAGGATAAGTGAAACCGAAGCGAAGTTGGTCTTTACGGCCACTATCGAAAAAGGCTGGCATTTGTACTCACAGCACCTCGATGAAGGAGGCCCTATTCCTACAACTTTTACTTTTCAGGAATTGGGTTCGGCCAAGTTGAAAGGAGCGGTTTCTGAAGGAGAGGGTCACACTGAGATGGACCCCAATTTCCAAATGGAACTCAAGTATTTCGAGAATAAGGCCGAGTTTGTCCAGACTATCGAGGTAAGAAATGCAACCGTAATCAAGGGCGAACTGGAGTTCATGGTATGTAATGATGAGCGCTGCTTACCGCCCGATTATGTCCCTTTTGAGTTCAAAGTTCCTGAATATGTAAACAAGAAAGCGGTTCAGGTTTCAGGAGAACAAGTCGTTGAGATAGACAGCGAACCACAACCACAGATCTTTGATCCCGTAAAATGGACCTTCAGCCATAAAGACCTTGGCAACGGAGAATTTGAACTTGAGTTCAAAGCAAGCATAGAGGAACACTGGCATGTTTATTCTATGCATTTACCAGAAGAAACGATGACCGTGGCAACCGAGTTTCAATTCGACTCCTTGAAGGGTGTGGAATTGAATGGTGTTGTAACCGAACCTGATCCGATCACACAGTTTGATAAAGTGAACGAAGAAGAACTTTCGTGGTTTGAGAATGAAGTCACCTTCCGGCAGAAAATCCGCCTCACAGAAACAAATGGATCTGTAAAAGGAGCTGTCAATTTCATGGCCTGTGACGACCATCAATGTTTGGCTCCTGAGTGGGTCGATTTCGAGTTCAAACTGAGCGGTGAGGTGTCAGAAGGAAGTTCCTCTACCAGCGAAAGTTCAGGTCCCGATAAATCTTGGATAGGCATTTTCATCGCTGGATTTCTTGGGGGATTTCTTGCACTGCTGACCCCATGCGTTTTCCCGATGATTCCATTGACGGTATCGTTCTTTACCAAGCAAAGCAAAGACCGCGCAAAAGGAATCAGCAACGCACTGCTTTACGGTTTCTTTATCATTTTCATTTATGTGGTACTCGGCTTCTTGGTTACAGTAACATTCGGGGCTGATGCTTTGAATGCGTTGAGCACCAACGTGTGGTTCAATCTGTTCTTCTTCGTGTTGTTGGTGGTGTTTGCCATTTCGTTCCTAGGAGCTTTCGAGATCACACTTCCAAGTTCGTGGGTAAATAAGGCCGATCAAGCGTCAGACAAAGGAGGAATCATTGGAATCTTTTTCATGGCTTTTACGCTATCGCTCGTATCGTTCTCATGCACAGGACCGATCATTGGAACACTGCTGGTTGAAGCTGCTGTTAACGGTGGCGTTATGGGGCCCATCATGGGGATGACCGGCTTCTCGCTAGCGCTGGCACTTCCATTCGGATTGTTTGCTGCGTTTCCGGGTTGGCTCAATTCCATGCCAAAATCTGGCGGTTGGCTCAACTCTGTAAAAGTGGTCCTCGGTCTGTTGGAATTAGCTTTGGCGTTGAAATTCCTCAGCAATGCCGACCTCGTTATTCAGGCCGGTTTGCTGAAACGCGAATTGTTCTTGGCAATTTGGATCGGTATTTTCGGAACGTTGGCATTGTATCTCTTCGGGTTCATTCGTTTTCCGCATGATAGCCCCATGAATAACATATCAATACCACGATATTTGTTCGGGTTGGTAGTTCTTGTATTTACCATCTATCTCGTTCCAGGATTGTGGGGCGCACCGCTTAAGATCATCAGCGGATTTCCACCTCCCAATTTTTACAGCGAAAGTCCTAACGGCTTCGGTGGTGGGTCAACGGTGGCTACGGCTGTTTTATCTGCCGAAGGCAATATTGTAGGAGAACCAGAGCACTGCCCGCATGGATTGCCTTGTTTCCACGATTACGAGGAAGGTTTGGCATATGCCAAGGAGTCTGGAAAACCGATCATGCTTGATTTTACAGGTTGGGCATGTGTCAATTGCCGAAAAATGGAGGAGCAGGTTTGGAGCGATCCAGCTGTTTTGAAGCGGCTTCGCGAAGATTATGTACTCATCTCTCTGTATGTAGATGAAAAACTGGAACTGCCAAAGGATGAGCAGATTGAAGTAGAGATCGGTGGAAAAACCAAGAAACTTCGTACGGTAGGTAACAAGTGGAGCTATATGCAAGCTCAACGGTTCGGTACCAATTCTCAACCATATTATGTGGTTCTGAACCATAAGGAAGAACAATTAGGACCGCACGCAGCTTACGATCCCGATATCCAAAAGTTTGTGAACTGGTTGGATGCTGGGCAGGCTTCATTCAAGACCAACAACTGATTATAGTTTTACTTGTTTTCTTGGGTTCCAGCGCGTTACTTTGCGCTTGTTTAGAATCTGTCTAAATAATGAGCGATATACGTGTAGGAATAGCTGATGCCCACTTTGTGGTGAGAGAGGGGCTGAAGTATGTCTTTTCGCACGATAAGCAGCTTAAAGTCGTTGGCGAATGTTCGGATGGAAAGGACATTCCGAAGCTTTTGAAAGAGAACTTGGACGTGCTGGTTTTTGACTACGATCATGCCGACTACATCTCTTTTGAAGACCTTCAGAAAGTGTTCCGAGTAGCGCCAGATACGCACGTGCTGGTTATTTCGGCCCATACAGATACTACTACTGTCAATCGTATCATCCGTCAGCCAATCAAAGGATTACTGTCTAAAGAATGCAGCGAAGCAGAGATTTTGGATGCCGTTCGCGCCACAGCTAAGGGAGATAAGTTCTATTGCAATCGCATTCTTGATGTGGTGACCGAATCGAAGAAGGATGGGGTAGGAGACGATTGTTCTCCGACCGTGTTATCGCAGCGCGAAGTAGAAGTGGTCGAATACATAGCTCAAGGTCTCACAGCAGCCGAAGTGGCAGATAAGATGTGCCTATCTGTTCATACCATCAACACGCATCGTAAGAACATCTTTAAGAAGTTAGGCGTGAATTCTACCACAGAATTGGTGCGCTACGCGCTTAAAACAGCGCTGATCTGAGTTTACCATTCTTAAATCCAACCGCACATTCATTCTTCTTTATCCGTAATTTCTTTTGTTCAGAACAACTGGACCAAAACGGTCGTTGCATTCTATATTTACCTCATCATCTAAATTGATATTTATCAAAATGGGCATTGCGAAATTTATAGAGAAGAAGATCATCAAACACCTGCCTTCTGTTGCACGCGCTGTGCAACGCAGTATGAATGACGATAAGAAGATTGACCTGATAATGAACGAAATGCGGAACGATCCAGAAATGGTGAATTCGCTTTTCCCGTACCGCGATAAATATCCGGTCAACTCAAAGATGCCCGAAAAATCGATGTCGAAAGAGGACATTCTAGCTCAGATCAAAGAAATGCACGCACTTGAAAGTGCGCCTTGGAAAGGCGGTAAGATCAGCGGTTCCTTCTATCATGGCGATCAGGATCATTACGATTTCCTGAACGAGGCATTTGGCTATTATTCGCAAGTGAATTCCATTCAGCGCGATGTGTGTCCTTCGCTTACCAAGTACGAGGGCGAGATCATAGCTATGACGCTTGATATTTTCAATGGCGATGCCGTGAACAAGCGAAATCCGAATGAAAAAGCCTGTGGGTCACTCACAACAGGTGGCACCGATAGTATTTTCCAATCGGTTTATGCTCATAGAGAATGGGGTGTTGATCAGAAGAATATCACCCAACCAGAGATTGTGCTTCCCGTTTCAGCCCATCCGGCCTTTTTTAAAGCTGCGCATTACCTCAATATGAAAGCTGTTGTCGCCAAATTGGATGAGAATTTCCAAGCAGATGTGGCCGATATGGAAAGCAAAATAACAGCCAACACGGTAATGGTTATCGGTTCAGCTGGTAACTACGGGCATGGCATTATCGACCCACTGGAAAAAATCTCTGATCTAGCAGTAAAGCATGGTATCGGAATGCACGTGGATGGCTGCCTTGGTGGATTCATCTTGGCTTGGGCTCAACCGTTGGGAATTGAGTGTCCCGTTTTCGATTTCCGTCTGCCTGGGGTTACTGCTATTTCTGCTGATACACACAAGTATGGTTATGCGCTCAAGGGAACATCAACCGTACTGTTCAGCAACGAAAAGTTGAGACGCTATCAATACTCAGGC
>JAGYJL010000020.1 GCA_018402015.1 Flavobacteriales bacterium
TTTGTAGCCCGTAGGGGATTCGAACCCCTGCTACCAGGATGAAAACCTGGCGTCCTAACCCCTAGACGAACGGGCCGTTTTGTTTAACGGAGTGCAAATGTAAAATTTTCTCAAAAGTGAAAAACACTTAGTGCGAAAATTATTCTTGTGATTCTGCGTCCCAGCTGAATTGGAAGCCAAGACGTTTACCTGTTTTCACATTCATCCTATTAGAAATATCCAGTATCATGCCTACTTGTATTTGACTAACGCTGTTGAATGGTGGTGTTAGAAGGTCGAATTCCTGACAATACTGAATGGCGGACATGAGCACAGAACGCATTGCTGTCCGATCAAAAACAGCTGTACCGAAATCGTTATACAAAAATCCGAGTTGCTTTTTGCCTTCAACGAAGTAGTGCGAATCTCGATTGATGAAGATTCTGCCTACCAGATATCCAACGTCTTCCGCACGGTTCATGTCAAAAGAAGTTTTCAGGAAATTGAATATGCTTATCATTCCACAGTAAGCATGCTTACGGTCTTCTTCAACATATGATCTTTTCCAAATCGAGTGGCTTTTTTCGAAGTCGAAGACATCGTTATGTAAAAACAACACAATAATATCTTCGCCAAATCGTATTTCGGCCTGAAATTCACCTTTGGAACTGAATGAAACGGTGATGTCATCCACACAATCAACTTCAGCGCAAAGTTCTTCAGCTAATTTCTCAGCTTCCTCCTTAAGCTGATCAAATTGCTGTTTTGTGTTTTTAAGCACGGCTAATTTGTACGTGCTTTTATCCTTCAGAGATGAAACAATTGAGTTGTATTGCTCCTTTGTATCAATCATTAGTACGACTTAGCGAAAACAACGATCTGGTTAGAATCCTTACCGGAATAAACACACTTTCCAGGTATTTTGTAGGTGTCCTCCAACGGGATAAGACGAATGGTTGCTTTGGTTTCTTCTTTGATTTTCTGTTCTGTCTCAGGAGTACCATCCCAATGAGCTAACAAGAAACCACCTTTTTTCTCAAGCACATCTTTGAATTCCTCCCACGATCCAACGTTGGTTGTATTCTCCTTGCGATGTTTCAACGCCTTCTGGTACAAATTGGATTGAATCTCTTTCAAAAGCGATTCAACATGTTCTGCAATGCCATTTTGAGAGATAGATTCCTTGGTAAGTGTGTCTCTGCGCGCTACTTCCAAAGTTCCGTTTTCAAGGTCTCGAGGTCCGAGACCGATTCGTACTGGAACCCCTTTGAATTCGTATTCTGCGAATTTCCAACCGGGTTTCTGTGTATCACGGTCATCCAACTTCACAGAAATGCCTTTCGCCTCCAACTGCTGTTTTATCTCCCTCGCCTTGGCGCAAACCAATTCGTACTCTTCTTCTTTTCTGTAGATAGGTACGATAACTACTTTGAATGGTGCCAGATTTGGAGGTAATACCAGTCCATTATCATCTGAATGTGTCATGATCAACGCACCCATTAATCTTGTAGAAACGCCCCAGGATGTTGCCCAAACATAGTCTTGCTTTCCGTCCTTTCCAGTGAATTTCACATCGAATGCTTTTGCAAAATTCTGCCCAAGGAAATGTGAAGTTCCTGCCTGCAACGCTTTTCCATCTTGCATAAGTGCTTCAATACAGTATGTTTCAATGGCACCTGCAAATCGTTCGTTGGCAGATTTCGTTCCTTTCCAAACAGGAATTGCCAAGAAATTCTCTGCAAAATCTGCGTAAACATTCATCATTCTCTCTGCTTCTTCAATGGCCTCTTCCTTTGTTGAATGGGCCGTGTGTCCTTCTTGCCAAAGAAATTCAGCCGTACGTAGAAAAAGTCGAGTCCGCATTTCCCATCGTACCACATTCGCCCATTGGTTTACAAGAATCGGTAGGTCGCGATAACTCTGAATCCAATTTCTGTAAGTATTCCAGATAATGGTTTCGGAAGTTGGACGAACGATCAACTCCTCCTCAAGTTTGGCGTCTTCATCTACCTCAATCCCGCCATCTTCGGTGCTTTTAAGTCGATAATGCGTAACCACAGCACATTCCTTCGCAAAACCTTCAACGTGGCTGGCCTCCTTTGCAAAGAAGCTTTTTGGGATGAATAGTGGGAAATAAGCATTGGAGTGTCCCGTTTCTTTGAACTTACGGTCTAGTTCTTGCTGCATGCTTTCCCAAATTGAAAAACCGTACGGTTTAATGACCATACAGCCTCGTACAGCAGAGTTTTCGGCCAGGTCTGCCTTTACAACCAGGTCGTTGTACCACTTAGAGTAATCTTCTTCACGCGTTGCGAAATCTTTCGCCATTTTGGTATGATGTTTGTTAAAGTTCTATGACAGTTGTGGAAGTCCAAAATTAAACTTTTAGCTACGCTTACTGTTTTATTAGTTCAAGGATTATTAAAGCCATATAGCCATGAAAACCTCAAGAATGAAATTTGCGATATGTGCTCTGTTTATTGGAGCATCCTCCATTGCGATAGCGCAGGATGATGATGGTATTTACGGTGATATCTATGAAACACCGGAAGTGCAGACGGATGTGGATCCAGCGGATTCTGTATCTCCTTTGGATGGATATTCTACTGTTGACGATTATTACCCCGAAGGTGGTTACACGCCACAGAACAACAATTCAGGTCAGCAAAATTCAGAACAATACGTGGATCAGAATGGAAATACAGTTGTAAATAACTATTACGGAGATTATTATGAGGATGATAATGACTTTGAATATGCAGCGCGCATCAACAGGTTCCATAGTGGTAACCTAGGATGGGGATATTACGATCCATGGTATACCAACATGTATTGGTATACATACGATCCGTTTTTCTGGGGTACCAGCATTTATGCTGGCGCATGGCCACGTTGGAATGTTGGCTTCGGTTGGAACAACTGGGGCTGGGGTGGTGGCTGGAATAACTGGGGCTGGGGAGGCGGCTGGAATAATTGGGGTTGGAACAATGGATTTGGATGGAACAATTGCTGGGGAGGTGGTTGGAACAATTGGGGCTGGGGAGGCGGCTTGGGTTGGAATGCTTACAACCAAGGTTATTGGAATGGTTTCAACGATGGGCTCGCAATTGGAGGTTACTACAATACTTACGACCTAAACAGTGGTATATATAATGGACCGAGAGGGTCTTCGGGAAATTCTGGAGGAATTGGTACAGGATATAGAACAACGTCTTTTGCCAGCGTATATAATAAGGCTGCGCAAGAAGGAAAAGTTAACCATGCCAATTTGAATAATGTGTTGCAGACAGCAGATGCTAAGGCAGTAAAAGGACGTGTTGTAAGTAATGAACCTAGGTCGAGCGTTAGTAATATTCGTGCTATAGAATCTAAGCAAACTGCTGCCACAGAACGTAGCGCAAATCAAGGATCAAACGTCAGAAGTACAACTTCTTCATCCACGCGTGTCAATCCGTATCAGCGACCAACTACAGAAAGAAGTACAGTTAGCCGTCCTCAGTCTTCAACAGTAGATAGAAGTAGGCAGAGAAGTTATACCGATCAGAATAGGAGCTCTGTAAATCCTTCTATTCGTTCCAACACGTATCAACGTGGAAGTTCAACTACTCAGTATCCGAATAGACAGTATGTTCAGCCATCGCGATCTAATTCAACGAACCAGTATCAGCGACCGAATTCGTCAACACCGAATCGATATGTACAACCGTCAAGATCTGGCACTGACACTAGGACTAACCAGTTTAACAGACCTTCGAATCAGCCGCAGGTGCCTAGTCGGAATTATACTGCTCCAAGACCCACAAGGACCCAACCGGCCACTCCCAATAGGTCAACTACTCCAAATCGATCTGTAACTCCGAATAGAAGTACACAACCTACTAGAAGCGTCAGTCCTCCAAGCAGAGGCTCGTCAAATGGCGGTAGTTTCAGTACTCCTTCTAGATCATTCAGCTCTCCGAGCTCTGGAAGTAGAGGAGGTGGAAGCTCTCCTAGCCGAAGTTCAGGCGGTTCCAGAGGTGGAAGACCTTAATTTAAAAGATTGAACCATGAGGTGGTTATTTGTATGTATAGCATTAGGATCGATGATTCAGACTGGGATTGCCCAGAATGAATTAGATGCACTGCGTTATTCTCAAGTAGACGTTCTAGGTTCTGCACGGTATGCATCCATGAGCGGAGCATTCGGTGCTCTAGGTGGTGACATGGCTGGAATGAGCACGAACCCTGCTGGAATTGGGGTTTTTACCAGAACAACGGGTTCGGCTACTATTTCTATTCTATCCGCTTCTACAGATGCCAATTTTTCCGGGACAACAACATCCGATAATAAACTCAATTTCAATATTGCCAATGCTGGTTTTGTTGCTCGTTTCAAACGCAAAAAGGCCAGCGACAGACAGTGGGCATTGAAGGCCCTGCACCTTGGGGTTTCCTACAACAGAACGGCCAATTTTCATCGCAGAACATCTATTATCAATACGAATTCTTCCAGTTCGCTCATAGACAGTTGGGTGAACCAATTGAATAACGAAGCCATTCCGTATCCCGATATTCCTGCAGAATTCATTCCCGGTGGGCAATCTACAGGAGCTTATATGGGGTGGCAATCGTTTCTGATAGATACCGTTCCAGGTTCTACAACAAGTTACCTACGAAACGTTATGCCAAATTATGGACAAACTCAGCGTGTGCGGGAATTGACAAAAGGCGGTATGGGCGAAGTGGCGATTTCCTTTGGAGGCAACTTTGGAAATTCCTTGTACTTCGGTGCAACGGTAGGTATTCCTAGATTGAATTACGAGTTAGAACGGAGCTACACAGAAAGCGATTCTCAGGATACGATCTCTAACTTCAACTCGTTTACCCAAACAGATTACCTGAAAGCGAGCGGAACAGGATTCAACGTTAAATTCGGAATGATATATCGCCCAGCGAAGTGGGTTCGAATCGGAGCAGCCATTCATACGCCAACGTATTTTGAGATCGATGAATCATTCTCAAGCTTTTTGTCGTCCGATCTCGATGGCGTTCAGTTCAATCAATCCACACTTCAAGGAACTTTCGGGTATAGCCTTCAAACACCTTTTAGAGCCATTGGTAGTTTGGCGTTCGTTATCGGAGAAATGGGTTTGATATCTGCTGATTACGAATACGTTAATTACAGCTTGGCACAGTTCCGTTCAAGAGATTATGCGTTCGATAGCGAGAACCTTGACGTAAGGAACAGATTAAGTTGGGCTGGTAATATCAGAATCGGAACGGAGTGGAGAATAAAAGCGATTAGTATTCGCGGTGGTTTTGGTCTGAATGCTGACCCGAATACAAGCGAACTTAATTTCAATAACACGCGATATTCTCTAGGGCTAGGTTTGAGGTTGGAAAGATTTTTTGTTGATCTGGCTTACAACTTGCACAGAACAGTTGGAGCGTACCAACTATACGATTACACCAACGTTCCATTGGCAGAGACAACAACGCTTGATCATAGCGTTATTTTTACGGTTGGCTTCAGGTTCTAAGGCTCAAGGCGTAGAATTCCTGCTTTGGCCTTTTGGTTGATGCTATTGCGGTATTCCGAATTGTTGAATGACGAACACGCTTCGAAGCTCGTTCTTGCCGCTTCCATTAATCCTTGTTTCTCGTAGATCATTCCAAGCATAAGTGACGAATTAGCCGCGAAATACCTTTTGCTATCAGAACCTTTTTCAATTGTTAGTCTGTAGTAATCGATAGCCTGCTGAAGATTTTTCAACTCATGATGAATTCTTGCTAGTCGGTAACTGAACTCCAGTCGTTCGTCTTCTGTAGTAAACGATTTGGAGTTGGAAGCTATGAGCGTTTTCAATGCCTCTTTGTAAAAGCCTCCATCAAACTGTAGTCGTGCTTTTAAAAGAACGGTATTTGGTTGAATTTCGCTTTCGAATTCTCTCTGAGCGGCCTTGTCTTCATCGATCATGGTATTGCCAATTCCGTCAATCTTGGAGATGTAGGATCTGTAATTGGCAATATCAGAACGCACAAGCAACGCATGCCAAGCCAGTTTTTGATATGCAGCTTTCTTGTAACTGCTTCCTTTGAATGAAGCAGCGAAACTTGCTAGATGCTTATCTGCGTCTTCATCCATCCTTGCCAGTTTCATTTCACCAAGCATGAATTTCAAGTATGGAAACGACTCTAAGGACTTAGGTTTTTGTTCCAACAACAATATGGCATCATTGGTTTTTCCTGTTTCCTTAAGTAGGCTTGCGTGAGCAAAGTCCATTAGCGGGCCTTTTTCTGCTTCAACTTCCTTCAAATAGTTGATCAACGCATCATTATCGTTAATGAGATTAATATGCAGGAATGTGAGAAGGAACAACGTTTCTTTCTTCACGTTTTTCAATTCAGCTTTGTTGCCGCTGCGGTTGACAACACCTTCCATTTCACTTATTCCCTGATTGATAGTTCCATCAACTCCCATCAGTTTGGTTGCCCATTTATAATTGTCAGGAACGGTTCCGATCAACGTATGCAGAAGTCCAAGACTTTTGTCAGTAGTCAAGAAATCAGGGTAAAGTTTCTTGTTCTGTTCCAAAGCATGGAATGCTTTGTTTATTTCACGTGCTCCGCTCAGGTAATCTCCAAAGCGCATCATGGAAAAAGCCCAATGCAAATGGATCTCACCTTCTGCAAGTAGTTTATATGGAGATGAAGATGGAAGTTGGTTGATAAGTCCTAGCCTTTCTGATCGCAGTTCCTTTCTTACTTCATAGGCCTGTTCGTCCTCCGTAACTACTATGTACAGGAAATCGGAAAGATCTTCGAGGTAAACCGCTGCTAGGTTTGAATTATCCTTTGCTCGAATAATAGCAATCTGTTTTTGGGCCTCATCGAATTCCAGATCAAGTAATAAGGAATATGCTTTTGTGTATTCCGGAGTGGCAGTGAAATGCTGAGCCAATCCCATTTGGAAGTGGAAGAAAAGCAGCCCGACTATGAGAAATTTGCGCATTGATGGGTACAAAAAAAGGGGATTCAGATCGAATCCCCTTCAATATTCAAGCCTAATTATGCTTAAGCATCAGAACCATCATTATCAATGTCGGTATCTACCAACACGCGACCACAATGCTCGCAAACAATGATTTTCTTTCTTAAGCTGATATCCAAGATTCTCTGTGGTGGAATTGAGTTGAAACAACCACCACAAGCACTTCTTTCAATCTTAACAACTGCCAGACCATTGATAGAATTCTCTCTGATTCGCTTGTAAGCGTTCAGCAATCTATCTTCGATAACAGATTCTGCAGCAGTAGATTGCTTTGCCAATTTTGCTTCGTCTTTTTCGGTTTCAGCAATAATTGAATCAAGTTCTGCTTTCTTAGCATCAAGGTCTTTCTGACGCTCTTCAAGATTGTTTTTCGCAGATTCGATCAATACATTCTTGGCTTCAATGTTCGCCTTGAACTCATTCATCTTCTTCTCACAAAGTTGAATCTCCAAGTTCTGGAATTCGATTTCCTTGTTCAAAGAATCGAACTCTCTGTTATTACGAACTTTGCCTTGCTGAGCCTCATACTTTTTGATAGCAGAGAGAGCGTCAGTTATCATGTTCTTACGCTCAACAATTGCATCCTCAAATGCATTTACTTCGTCTGTAAGATTTTGAAGTCTTGTTTCAAGACCAACAATATCGTCTTCAAGATCCTGCACTTCCAAAGGAAGCTCACCACGGATTGTTCTGATTCTGTCAATTTCAGAATCAATGCTTTGAAGATTGTAAAGCGCTTTCAGTTTATCCTCAACTGAGAAATCTGCACCTTTTGAAGCTTTTTTAGTCGCCATTCTTTATAGATAATTGATTGGGTTCGTTTTTACCCTGGTCAAACGGGGTGCAAAGGTAGGAAAATTCTCCGCGAGTTTGTCTGCTAAAAGCTGAATGGTGAATTGTTCGCTCTCATAATGTCCAATATCCGCAATAATGATCTGGTTATCGGCATCGAAGAACTGGTGATATTTGAAGTCGCCAGTGATGAAAATATCGGCCTTGGCGCTAATCGCATTATTCAATAAAAAACTGCCTGAACCGCCACATATAGCCACTCTTTTAACAGTTGCTTTGTGTGGTAAAGTATAGCGCACACAGTCTGTTTTCATGGAGGTTTTTAAAGATCTGATAAACTCCAATGCATCTATTTCTTCGGGTAGCTCTCCAACCATTCCAGAACCAACTTCCTGCCAACTGTTCTCCATAGCGTAAACGTCAAATGCAATTTCCTCGTAGGGATGAGCTTTTTGCATCGCTTTGAGAACATCTTTAACCTTGAAATCAGGCACAACCACTTCTATTCTGATCTCATTCTCCGCATGTATCTCTCCCTTTTTGCCAACAAATGGGTTCGTTTTTTCGTTGCCGCGGAAAGTACCCGTCCCAGCAATATTGAAAGAACATTGGTCGTAATTACCAATTGCTCCGCCACCAGCTTCGCACATGGCCAAACGAATAGATTCGCTATGCTCAGTTGGAGCGTAGGTAACTACTTTTTTGAGTAGCATTTTCTTCGGTGCTAGAATTTTCACATTCTGCAATCCCAATCGATCGGCAAACTTCCGATTCACACCATCAATCACGTTATCAAGATTGGTGTGAATGGCATAGATCAGCACATCACTTTTTATCGCTTTGATAACGGTTCGCTCTATGTAGTTCTTGCCATTAAGTTTTTTCAGTCCACTGAAAATGATCGGATGATGGGCAACAATCATGTTGCAACCTTGCAATATGGCATCATCAATCACATCTTCGGTGCAATCTAAGCTCACCAAGATTCCAGTTATTTCGGTAGATGGGTCGCCAACAATTAAACCTGCATTATCATAACTCTCTTGTAGAGACGGTGGGGCAAAATTTTCAAGAAATGCAATTACTTCTGCTGCTTTCATTCTGTTGATTTGAAGCAATATTAAGAAGAATGAAGTGTTCCTGACTATATTCGACCAATGCCGTGGTACCGACATCTTCTTTGGCCAATTGCCCTTGTGTATGGCTTTTTTGTAGGTCTTAGGAACCTGCTTTTCGATTTTCGGATACTTCCGTCCAAGCAGTTTGATGTGCCTGTAATTTGTGTAGGCAACCTGGAAATGGGCGGAACAGGTAAATCTCGTGTTGTGATTTACATCGTACAAATGCTGCTTGCAAAAGGGAAAAATGTAGCAGTAATAAGTAGGGGATACGGTCGTAAAACCACCGGCTTGCGTATGGTTGATACTGATAGTAATGCCACCGAAGTTGGCGATGAACCTCTGCAATTAAAGCGAAGACATCCGGAATGCATGGTTGCTGTATGCGAGAATCGAGTAAAAGGAATTGAGCATTTGTTACAGATGGTTCCTAAACCAGATTATGTGGTTATGGACGATGGTTTTCAGCATCGATGGGTGAAGCCAAGCTTGTCAATGCTCGTAACAAACGCGCAATTTCCCTTCATGCGCAACTCGCTATTTCCTGTTGGTACGCTTCGGGAATCCGCAGTTGCAGCGGCACGTGCTGACATAAAGTTGTTCATGGATGTAATAGAAACTTCTGATTCGACACGGTCCGCATCCAAAGATACTTTCCAGACAGCCACTATCGTAAAAAAGGAAGTGCAGATAGCTGGATTTGAAAAAGAGCTGAAGTTGGCTGAAACCATAATCAGCTTCAGTGGAATTGCGAATCCAGACCGATTTGAGGAATTGGTGAACCGAAATTTCGATGTTTTAGAACATGTTAGTTTTTCAGATCATCATAATTACAGCACTTCAGACATCAAAAGGCTGAGGAAAAAAATAGATAGTTTTGGCACGGCTGCTAAGGCAGTTGTAACTACGGAAAAAGATGCTGTGCGACTTATGAACGCATCGCTTTTAAATGAATTCGGAGAAATTCCTGTTTATTATTTGCCAATTGATATGGAAATTTTGTTTGGCAAGGCAGCGGATTTTGACAAAATGATTTTGGGAAATGGAAAATATGCTTGAGAAGATAAAAGAGACTGCAGCGTACTTGAAGCAGCGAACTGGGGCCACACCTCAAGTAGGAATTATTCTGGGTACCGGTCTAGGGGGTCTGGTGAAAGAGATAATGGCATCTCATGTTGTTCCCTATGAGGAGATTCCGAATTTTCCAGTTTCAACGGTAGAAGGCCACTCTGGCAAGTTGATTTTCGGAACCTTGGGAGGACGCTCCGTAATGGCTATGCAAGGTCGGTTTCACTATTACGAAGGTTACGACATGAAGGAGGTGACGTTTCCGGTTCGTGTTATGAAAGCAATGGGATTGAACGATGTAGTGGTTTCCAATGCAAGTGGAGGCGTTAATCCTGAGTTCGAGATCGGAGATCTGATGATATTGAACGACCACATTAACCTGTTTCCAACAAATCCTTTGATGGGTAAGAATTATCCAGAACTCGGTCCACGTTTCCCTGATATGAGCGAAGCTTACGACAAAGGATTGATAGCTAAGGCGAAAGAAATTGCTGCTGCAAATGGCATTAAAGTGCAAGAAGGTATTTATGCAGGATTGAGCGGGCCTTGTTTGGAAACGCCAGCCGAATACATGTACGTTCGTAATGTAGGAGCCGATACAGTTGGGATGTCAACCGTACCTGAAGTAATTGCAGCAAGGCACGGTGGTATGCGATGCTTTGCCATGTCCATAATAACAGATCTTGGTGTGCCTGGCAAAATTGTCAAGGTTACCCACGAAGATGTGATTGAAGTCGCTGCTAAGGCCGAACCAAAAATGACCCTGATAATGAAAGAACTAATTGCTCAAATGTGATGATGAGAACAATTACTACCATCTTATTTCTTCTATTCTTAACGAATACTCAAGCACAGAATCTACACCGCTGTGCTACAGTGGAGGCCATTAGACTTCAAGAGAAAACACATCCGGGATATCAATCTGCTGTTGATCGTACGTTCGATCAGGTAAAGGATCTTGTGAGTCATAAAGGAGTCAATTCCGATTCGATATTTCGAATACCTGTAGTAGTGCACATCGTTTACAGTTCTCCAGAGCAGAATATTTCTAATGATCTGGTCTATTCTCAGATTGCTCGTCTCAACAGAGATTATCGCAGATTGAACGAGGATACATCTGACACACGCACTGAGTTCCTTCCTGTGGCTGCAGATGCAGGAATAGAGTTCTATTTGGCAGGAACCGATCCTGATGGAAATCCTTCCGGAGGAATTACAAGAACTCAGACCACTAGAACCGATTTTGCTCCAGATTTCTTTGGAAATGGATTAGATGACGTGAAGCAGAGTTCGCTTGATGGGGTTGATGCTTGGGATACAGACAATTATCTCAATATTTGGGTGTGTGACCTAGTTGGTTCCAATCCACTTTTTCAAATATTCGGATTTGCATATCCGCCCGCAACGGCTCCAAACTGGCCAGCAAACAGTTCTGCACCAAGCAATGAACTGCAAGGGGTTGTTATTCATTATGAGGTTTTTGGAGATGGGAATCCGTTAGCGGTAGGACCCTTAAGTATTTCCGACAAGGGAAGGACGGCTGTGCATGAAGTAGGACACTACCTTGGATTACGCCACATTTGGGGCGATGCACTTTTTACTGATGGTTGCACGGAAGATGATGGAATTGACGACACCCCGAACGCCTCGTCTAACGCTGCGCAGGTCTGCAATTTCAATAATAATACGTGTGTCGATTCTCCAGTTGATTTTCCTGATATGATTGAGAATTACATGGATTATGCGCAGGATCGGTGTATGAATCTATTTACGCAAGGACAAGTTGATATTATGCGTCTAATGCTTGAAACTGCCAGAACTGAATTGGCAGATGGATCAGTGGAACCATCGAGCGTCTCAGACATTCCAAGTGCAGCGGAAATAGCGTTGTTCCCAAATCCATCAAATGGGAATATTACCATTCAGTTGCCAAAGGCAGAGCAGGTCAACTCGATACGAGTTATGGATGTAAATGGAAAACTCGTTGCAGAACAATCCGTTTCAACCTCTTTGAGCTTGCTAAGTGCAGATTGGAATCTGCCTGCAGGAACTTACCTGTTGCAATTACAATTTGATGGAGGAGTAGTTACCAAGAAGTTACTGGTTTACTAGACTAAAAAAGCCCCAGCTACTGCTGAGGCCTTTATTACACTGTAGAAGAACTTATTCAGTTATTCTTGTAGCTCGATCATTTTGAATGGTACGTTGATGATACTTTGGTAATCTTCACCAGCTTCAAGCATGTCTTCATCATCTTCTTCATAGTACCAGTTTATCACAATTTCGTTTCCGTCCTTGTTCATGTTCTCCATCTTTTTGAAAAGATCAAGCAAACATTTGGACGAACTGGTGTTGAAATATTCCAACTGGATCTCGCATACTGTTTTTGGCTGTGGAGAGTTGGAGTAGGCTTCAAGCCAGTCTACCAAAGGCTTGTAGAATTCTATTGAGTTCTCAGGGATTGAACGTCCTTTAAGCAGGAGCGCTCCCTTCTCATTATCAAAACGTACGTTCGGTGTTTTTGGTGTTCCTTCAATAAAAATCGAATCCATGTTTCGTCTTTTTCTGGTTTTACTGTTCTTCTACGTTAATGTTCAAGCTAAAGAATGCGTACTCGTCATTCAATGGTGCAAAGTCGTAATTCAATTTATTACCCGTTTTTCTGGCAATATCAATCATTCCTAATCCTCCTCCACCTTTATCAGATCGTTCCTCACTATTCAGTACTTCTTTGTATAGGCGCTTCAATTCTTCTCTGTCCATGGAATTGATGCGCTCTAATTTATTCTCAAAATCACTCTTTCTGCTAGCAAGAATATAATTACCCGTGGTTATTGAATAACCCTTCGGATTTAAACTGATCATAAAAATAGCAGAACGGTCAGTACCATTTTTCGCTGTTTCAGAAGGTACTTCATCAATGTGATGATACAGGTTCTGAAGACACTCAACCAGCACATTATACACCTTCTTGCGAAGTCGTGGTGCTTCGTTCAGATCATCCATTCGTTGTTCAATGATCTGAAGTATGGATGACATTAGTTGAGATGTTACGTCTCCCTTAAACGACAGCACCACTTTGTTGGATTCCATCCGGTGGTATAAGTCGTAAATGTTCATCGTTGATTCTTTTTCTGCTACAGTTACGCCTGTTGTGGCAAATCTATTGGTCATATACTACTAAGTCTGTATCGATTAATTACAGTCTTCTTTCACGGTTTCGGGTCAGTATACTATCAACTTTTTAAATAGGTTACCTCATTTCTTTAAAAAAACGGTTCGAATTGTTCGACTTCGAATAACAGTGCAATAATCTAAACCCAGTACAAGCACATTTGAATAAATTTGACGCCTTAATAAAACCCAGTGGCAGATTGGTTCGTTTCATGGTTCAACACACATTACTATCACCTGTTATACAGCGATAGGAATTATGACGAGGCCGAGAAATTCATAGCCAGATTAGTAAGGTATCTGGATTTTCCGAAAGGCTCGCGGGTGCTCGATCTTGCTTGCGGTAAAGGGCGACATTCGTTGCAGCTGCATAAAGCAGGTTTTAAAGTAACCGGGATCGATCTTTCTGAAGAGAGTATAAAGGAAGCCAAGAGTTTTGAAGCGGATGGGCTGGAGTTCTTTGAGCACGATATGCGCTTGCTGTATTGGACCGGTCATTTCGATCTTGTTGTTAATCTGTTTACAAGCTTCGGTTATTTCCACAATGCAGAAGATGATCAACGGACCATCAGTTCCGTTGCAGATTCGTTAAAGCCAAATGGCATTTTTGTGATGGATTTTTTAAATGCCGTGAAGGTTGAAGAGACATTGGTGAGTTATGAGGAGAAGATCGTAGAAGGTGTGAAATTTGAATTGAATAGGTCGGTTGAAGACGGCATTATCAGTAAACGCATTCACATAGAAGACATTGACCAGAATGTTGAATTGGATTTTGAAGAGCAGGTAGATGCGCTTGTGCTTTCAGATTTTCTCAGATACTTTGAACAAGCAGGACTTGAACTTCAATCTACATTTGGGAATTACGATCTTGCGCCTTTCAATCCTAAAACATCAGATAGACTAATAATGGTTGTTAAGAAAACTGCACTCTAATGGAGCTGATCATACTTTTTGTGGGTGCATTTGTTGGAGGAATGTTGGCTTGGGCGTTCAAGGTGAGTTCCCACAATATGAAAATTGTACTGGCTTTCAGTGGAGCTTTCATGCTGGGTCTATCGTTCTTTCATGTATTGCCAGAATCGTACGAGGTTTTAGGCAGTAATGCAGGAATTTGGGTGTTGGTGGGCTTCATGCTTCAGATAATGCTAGAAGTACTTTCCAAGGGAATGGAACATGGACACGCCCACGCACTGCATGGAAAACAAATTCCATTTGCGCTATTTGTGGGTTTGGGTCTACATGCATTATTGGAAGGATTACCGTTTGGTGGGGCGCACGCACACGAACATCACTCTCTTTTGGCTGGCGTGATCATTCATAAAATTCCAGTAGCTTTTATTCTCGGTACTGTACTCCGTGGCTCAGGATTTTCAATGATTCAAGGTGCACTGGCTGTTTTTGGTTTTGCGGCCATGGCACCGTTGGGAGGATTGATAACGCATTTTCTCGAAGGTCAGGTGTTTGAAGTAGGACCATTTCAGGGCGTTGTACTTGCAATACTCGTAGGTGTCTTCTTGCATATTGCAACAACCATTATTTTCGAATCAGACAAAGGACACGCGTTCAACCTTACCAAACTGATGGCCATCTTACTGGGGTTTGTGTTGGCATTTGTTGCGGTTTAGGCAGCCTTTTGCGAACAACCCTTGCAGCTATCTGTTATCTTTGCGCAACTTTTAGAATTCTAATCAAAATCAAATAAAAACATGTCAACTTTAGTAGGACAGAAAGCACCATCATTCAAGGCAGCCGCGGTAGTTAATGGCGGTATCGTAGAAGAGAATTTCTCGTTGGATCAGTACGTTGGGAAGAAGAACGTTGTATTCTTCTTCTATCCAAAGGATTTCACATTTGTTTGCCCTTCAGAGCTTCACGCGTTTCAAGAAAAACTAGCAGAGTTTGAAGCACGCAATACAGCTGTTGTAGCTTGCTCAACAGATACAGAAGAAACGCACTGGGGATGGTTGCAAATGGATAAGGCAGCTGGAGGTATCAAAGGTGTTACATATCCGATCGTAGCAGATACTTCAAAATGTATTTCTGCCAACTACGGAGTTCTTTTTGGAGATTACGACATGGATGAGGATGGTAGCCTAATGGCAACCGGTCCAATGATCGCTTACCGTGGTCTTTTCCTTATCGATAAGGAAGGAACGGTACGTCATGCATTGGTTAACGACCTCCCGTTGGGAAGAAATGTTGATGAAGCATTAAGAATGGTTGATGCGCTTACCTTCTTCGAAGAGAACGGTGAGGTTTGTCCAGCAAACTGGGTTAAAGGCTCAGCTGGAATGAAAGCTACGCATGAAGGAGTTGCTGATTATTTGGCGTCTAACTAATCAACTTATAGGTATTGGAAACCCCGCTTCAGTATCTGAAGCGGGGTTTTTATTTGCCGTAATTTCGACTCATGAGAATAGCACTCACATTGTTTCAGGTACTTGTTTTTCAGTCTGTGGTGAACGCGCAGACTGTCTTCCTGACAGAACTCTGTGAGATGCCCAATGAAATCCTTGAATCATCAGGGCTTGAGATTGGCCCAGAAGGCTGTTTCTGGACACATAATGACAGTGGAAATCCAGCAATATTATATTGCGCAGATACTACTGGAACAATTGTAAGAACAGTCGATGTTATTGGCGATGATAACATAGACTGGGAAGAGTTGGCCAAGGATGATGATGGCAACATCTACATTGGCAATTTTGGTAACAACTCGCTTAGTAGAACAAATCTCAGAATAGTAAAGATTCCGAGTATCGATACCTGCACCACTACAGCATACGTTACCGATACGATCCTCTTTTCTTATCCGGATCAGCAGAATTATCCACCGGTTGGCAATTATGGCAACTTCGATATGGAGGCCATGTTTTGGCATCAGGATTCGTTACACCTGTTCAGTAAAGACCGGTCTAATCCATCTACAGGGTATACAAAACACTATAGATTACCTGCAGTTGGTGGAAACTACACAGCTTTGTTGGTTGATAGTTTTTATGCTGGGCACACCAGTTTTGTATTTGCGGTAACTGCTGCCGATATTTCTGAAAATGGCGATCAGGTCGTTCTGCTAAGTGCAGATAGGGTTTGGCTGTTCCGCAATTTTAATGGTACCAATTACTTCGGGGGCGATGTATCTGAACTTCAGTTAGGTTCTTTCTCGCAAAAGGAAGGCGTCTGTTTTAAAAATGGTTTCATATACATTACAGACGAAGAATCTTTTGGGCTGGGAGGGAAGATGTATCGCTTACATCCGGATGTGTTTGTTGCTGTGAATGAGAGGTCTGATACGGAACTTCAACCTGTTTACAACAACGAATTACGGTTCGATCATTTAAAATTCAATGTTGCAGAACCTGTTGCTTGGCAATTGTATTCCACAGGAGGTAAACTTGTTGCCCAAGGCGTGGCAGAATCTGTATTGGACAGAAAGATGTTCGGGCATCGTAAAAACGGAATGTACGTGTTGCGGGTTGATGAGCACAATAAGAAACATTCCATGCTCATTAAACTCTAAGAATCAGAGTTTCTTAGCGGCATTCCAATATTCGTCCATTTCCTCCAGGGTCATTTCCGACATTTCCTTACCGTCCTTTTTCGATTCGGATTCTAGGTACTGAAAGCGTTTTATGAACTTCTTATTGGTGCGCTCCAAGGCCATTTCGGGATCGATATCAATAAAACGCGCATAGTTTATCATGGAGAAAAGCACATCTCCGAACTCACTTTCAATCTCTGCCTTATCGGCATTGGAATCGATCTCGGCCTTCAGCTCGCCCAACTCTTCTTGAACCTTGGCCCAAACCTGTTCCTGATTGTCCCAATCGAACCCAACTCCACGTGCTTTATCCTGAATACGAGTGGCTTTGACCAATGCAGGCAATGAACGGGGTACACCTTCCAGAACGGAGGTTTTGCCTTCCTTCAGTTTCAGTTTTTCCCAATTCTGCTTCACTTCTTCTTCATTGGCCACTACAACATCGCTATAAATGTGAGGGTGGCGTGATATCAGTTTTTCGCAGATTCCTTCTGCCACATCGCCTATATCAAAGGCTTTCTGTTCGGCTCCTATTTTGGCGTAGAAAACGATGTGCAACAGAATATCGCCCAATTCCTTCTTTATCTCTTCCAGGTCGTTGTCCAGAATGGCATCGCCCAATTCATAGGTTTCCTCTATGGTCAAATGGCGCAGGCTTTCAAGGGTCTGTTTGCGATCCCACGGGCATTTTTCGCGCAGCTCGTCCATAATATTCAACAAGCGTTCAAATTGCTCCAGTCTTCTGTCCATCTGTTTAGATTTTCAACAAAATTGCTGAATTTAACAGGGTCATGAGGTGCATTTTTGTATTCGTTATACTGATTTATTCCACAGTCTCGTTTGGGCAGATGGCGGTAGATTCTACAGCCAAGAAAAACATCTTCTCTATTGGGTTACGAGGTCATGGCGGTTATTTTCTCAAACATTCAAGCACGCTCAATCCATTGAAAGAATCTTATCCGTGGGGATTTGAAGCAGATATAGCGTGGCAATTGACCGGAGAAAAGGCATACGCATTCTGCAGCTGTTATCCGCGTGTTGGCCTTTCGGTCAATTACATGAATTTTGATAATGGTCCTGTGCTTGGTTCTGCGTACTACGCTTTAGCGTATGTAGAACCGGTTTTTTTCGTTCCCAGAAGATTCAATCTTTCGTTTAGAATAGCGCTTGTTGGAGTGGCTTTTATGGATAGGCCATACAATGAAGATTCCAATCCGAATAACTTGGCTTACAGTACCTATGTGGCGTTTCCGCTTGCACTTGGCATAGGATTCAACTACAGAGTAAACAAGTATTTGAATATTCGGTTGGGTGGTAATTACAACCACATCAGTAATGGTGGAATCAAGAACCCGAACAAGGGGCTCAATTATCCTACGGCTCACTTGGGGGTTGATTATTCAATCACTCCGTTCGATCTGAAGAGTAGGGGAAAGATGCGAAGACCCCCACCGGAAAAGAAGAATAGGATGGAACTGGATATTGGCAATTCATTGAAGAATGCCAGTGCAGGAGACCCCGCTCAATATTGGATTCTTAACACAAATCTTCAGTATTCTAGATGGCTGCATCGAAGCACGGCCATTGCTGTTGGAACCAATTTTGAAATGGATAATTCGAGGCGTGTACGAATCCTGAATTCAGAAGACCCATCGCGTAGCCACTTGCGCCTTTCCTTTTCTGTTGGACATGAGTTCTGGCTAGGTAAAATTCAGTTCGGACAGCATATTGGGGTTTATGCTTTCGACCAATTTCCGATTGATCAGATATGGTATCATCGGCACGAGCTCACGTTTCAAATTCTGCCCTATTTGTACGCAAGCTTTGGGCTAAAGGCCCACAATCAAGTGGCCGATTATCTTGACCTGAAGATCGGGACGAATTTGAATTGGTAACTGGCGTTCTAGCAAGCTGACCTGTTTGCTCCCTGATGGTCGCCATCACCTTACACGTACGCTATACCCCCACAGACCGAGCTGTTCTTCACTACCGATGTGCACGGTAAGGAGCAGATCGCGTACGCGCACCACGTAGTTGTATAGCGTATCGGGTGTAAGCGAGGTCTGTCCTGCACCAAAGCCGCAGAGCTTGCGTGCCAACTCGTTGGAGGCCTGCGCTTCCTGTTCGTTGGTCTGGGCCTCGGTGCGCAACTGGGCCGCTTCGGTGTAGGCCGCTTGCATCTGAGCCATGTTCAGTAGTGGTGGGGTAAGTATGCTGCCAGCGCCATCTTGCACGTGCTTCTCTAGTATGGATCGGGCCAGTAGCATAAGGTTGGGCGCAGAGGCACCGGGCAGGTTGAATTTTACATCTCTTCGGCCTTTGGTGCGGCCTACAATAACTTGGAAGCCCCACAAGCTGGCCTGTTCCTCGTTGCCTTTGTAGCGGAACTTCAAGAAGTTGCACACCTTTCCAATGTACCACCGAAGGGTGTCGAGGGTCTGCGCTGTCTGCCCCTTGGCCGAACCGATCATTGCACTGGCCTTTTCATTAAGCGCCTGTTTGGCCGCGTTGGCCAATACGAAGGTGTTGCGCGCTGTGCGTGCGCTATCGAGCAGGTCGGTGAGGGCTGCTGTGTCCAACTGTCCGTTCAATGGGCTGGATGCTCCAAGAACTGCATGTCGCTGAAGGATGTCCTCCGTAAGCTTTATCATCTGGTCCACACTCCTGAGGGGAACTGTTACCCGTACAACTCTTCGTGCCATGATGTATCTGTTTAATACTTCGGATAATTAACATTTTATTATCAAAATGCATGGTCTATTACTAAAAGTAAACAATCTCTTATTGAAAATAGATAGTTTTTTATAAAAAGTAGTTAGTTGGTTATTAAAAGTATATGATATATTATTATAAATAACTGGTTGTTTACCAAAAGTTGTTGGTCGCAAACATGAGTAAGGTACTTTAGTAACCGTATTCGCTTCCAAGTGCAGTGATCAAAGCTTGAAATCCACCTTTCCGATGGCTTTCCCATCGTAGTCAAAGCTCTTTTCCTCAAAAAAGCAGGTGCCATTGCGGTCAATTTTGATGATGGTAGAGCACACCGTTCCGTAATCGGGTGTGTTGATGAATTTGGCGGAGAGTACCTTTTCCAGTTCGGGGCCAACGCCTGTTTCGGGTAGGTCTTCTTGTTTGGCAAAGCTGCTATCGTGCAGGATGTAGAAGAGACTGTCAGAGTCGAGCGCGTTGCTATCAATGGCTGCCTTCAGTTTGGCCTTTCCGTCATCTACCTTGGGCCACGAAGTATCTAAGAAAGCATTGCTCAATCCGTGAACGCCTGAGCTTATGGCTTTGATTTCGTTTTCCACGTTGGAATAAAAGAACAACTTTTGTGCTGTTCCCACCACCAAATTGAAACCATTGTACGCCTTCGGGTTTTCTATGGTTTTCAGGTAGCTTTCACCATCATCACTTCCAACAAGAAAATTGGATACAAGTGTGCCGCGTGTGGGGCCTTTTCTACCAAAGTAATCAGGGTGGCGGTAGTTGGTAAGGAAGGCAATTTTTCCAGCCTTGTTGGTGCCAAGCCAAGTGCCCATGCCTTCCAGATCGCGGCCAGCCAACACCTTCGGGTGATCTTCCCAGAAATTGGCCTTTGCAGCAGGGCGTTTCCGGAATTCGTCTCTGTTCGCGATCAGGATGAATGGAAATTCATCGTGTTCATTTATGGCGAAGAGACAAAGACACATGGTTCAATTAGGAATTAGGGATGAATAATTAGGAATTAAAGATACCCACAACTAGTGGCGTCATGCTGAACTCGTTCCGATAGCCATCGGAACAGCATCTAACCATCAAGACCCTGAAACAAGTTCAAGGTGACGGGTTAATTAAATCAAACCAAGATCAACCTGAATAGCTTCAATCTTTCCTTTCAAATAATCACGAACCGAATCGTATTCAGCTTTATCGTTCAATTCCGCATTTACCGAAAAGTAGAATTTGATCTTCGGCTCTGTTCCAGAAGGGCGAGCGGTGACAACCGTTCCATCAGCTGTTTCAAATTGAAGCACATTGGAACTTGGTAGACCCGTTTCTGTTTGGCTGCCATCAGCCAAATTGGTCACTTTTCCGAGTTTGTAATCGCGCAGCGTGAGCACAGCAGAACCCGCGAGGGTTTTAGGAGGGTTACTACGTAGCTCTTCCATCATCTTGGCAATTTCTTCAGCGCCCGTTTTTCCTTTTTTGGTAATGCTGATAAGGTCTTCCAGATAGAATCCAAACTCAGCGTGAATATCCATCAACACATCGTAAAGACTTTTGCCTTGGGTTTTGGCCCAAGCACACATTTCTGCAATAAGAACACAGCTCATTACAGCATCTTTATCGCGTACAAGGTCGCCAGCCAAATAGCCGTAGCTTTCTTCTCCACCGCCAATGAATTGCTCTTTTCCTTCCAATTCCAGTATCAGCGCAGCTATGTATTTAAATCCGGTAAGCACATCGTAGCAAGGAACGTTCTGCGATTCAGAGATTTTCTTGATCAACGCAGAGGTAACTATCGTTTTGGCGGTAAATTGTTTTCCGTTCAGCTTTCCGAGTTCATTCCAACGTTGAATGAGGTAATACACGAGCAGAGAGCCCGTCATGTTTCCGTTCAGCAATTGCAATTCTCCTTTTGTGTTCCGAACTGCAATTCCAACTCTATCCGCATCTGGGTCCGTTCCCATCACCAGGTCAGCACCAACTTTCTCGGCTTGTTCTAAGGCCATTTTAAGCGCTGCAGCTTCTTCTGGGTTGGGAGAAACCACTGTTGGGAAATTCCCGTTGGGCTCATCTTGCTCTGCCACCGTGGTAACGTTTGCAAAACCAAGTTCTTTCAACGTTCGCGGAACCATTGTTCCACCAGTACCATGAAGCGATGTGAAAACGATATTCAAGTCAGACTGAGTTTTAACTGCATCTGGCGAAAGACAAAGTGATTTCAGTCCAGCGATGTAAGCGTTGTCAATTTCATCGCTTACCATCTCGATCAACGATTCATCCGCGTTCCATTTCACATCCTGTGGACCGGCAATTTTTTGCACTTCGGCAATCACATTCCTGTCATGCGGAGCTATCAATTGTCCGCCATCTTCCCAATAGGCTTTATAGCCGTTGTATTCCTTCGGGTTGTGCGAAGCCGTGATAACCACACCACTTTTGCAACCGTAATGGCGGATAGCAAACGAAAGCTCAGGAGTAGGGCGCAGCTCGTTGAATAAATAGGCCTTTATGCCATTGGCAGCAAAAACCTCGGCTGTTTTACGGGCAAATAGCGAAGAATTATTTCTTGAATCGTGCGCAATTACGCCGATTTCGCCACTGAAAGACGTTTTAGGTAGTTGGCCAAACTCAGTGGCCATACCAACCGTGTAGATGTTTATCCGATTGCCTCAACACCCATAATTCCTCGTAGCCCGCCTGTGCCGAATTCAAGATCCTTATAGAAACTCAACAAGTTCAGTTTCGTTGGTGTCTATCAGGTTTTGAACTGCGTTGCGCGTTTCGGTATCAAATGTATCCGAAGTCCACTTTTTTGCCTTTTCTAGAACGGTGTTGTCCATCTTCGTTTTATCTTGGCGCAAAAGTACAATTGTGAAGGTTGCTTCTACCAGTTAGCTCTTCACCAGGAACTTACACTAATACAAAAATGACAATGAAAAAGACAGTAATTTCTTATCGTAATAGCGTTTTTTGGTTTTTCCTCGTTGCTATTTGCGCAGCAGGAAGAATTGAAATCTGCCACTGTAAACATTGACAAGAAGGACTACATAGCCGCTTTGGATGACCTGAACCGGGCAAAGAAAAAGGTTAACGACCTGATGACGTACGCGATCTCGGCAGTATTACCTTCGGTTTGACGAATTTGAACCATCTAAGGATAGGATGAATTACGGAATGGAAGGCCAAGGGAGTAAGTGTGCAGAAAAACCTACCGAAAACCTATACAGGAAGAGACCGTAGCGGGAAGGGGAGATGGATGCTATGAATATGGGCATGCAGCCTGGAGGTCAGGGTTCAGGATTACCACAAACATGATGATGGCCAGTGAGGTCATGAATGCTCATTCAATGGCCGATGAAGGTATGGTAAACAATGATCGTCTGGTTTTCAATAAGAGTTAAAGGGTATCGCGCGTCGATCAAGACGTACCTAATGGAGGAATGGAAATGGGAGCAATGGATAATCAGCCACAGACGGAAGAGGCACACATTGTTGGTGGCGCGTTCGTTCAAATCACTACAAGGTTTGGAATCGGGGAAGGCCAAAGCTTTCCTTGAAATCGATCGATTTTGATAAACTCATAGGGCTCGTTGGTAAATGACCATTCGCAGCAGAGAAAGGAAAAGGCCGTAATAAAGCGGCCTTTTTATTGCTGGTTCAATTTCTGCCTGGAACATTCGAATCGATCTTCATCCGTCATACTCATATTCTGAATGGAGAATTTGGCATCTTCGGCCAGTTTGTGGTTTGGGAATTCCTTTACAAACTTCTCAATAGAATCGGGCCCAGCTGTATCGCGATTAAGATTCTCTTCAGAGAAACCGCATAGAAAAAGGGGCCTGCGATTTGTAAACGATCCATGTTCGTTAGAGTCTTGAAGTACTTTACAGCCACCTCCCCTGACCACCCCATGCTCACCTCACCTACTTTAAAAAGCATGTCAATGGCCAAACTATCCTTGCTCTGGCTATTCTGATAATACTTGGCGTATTCTTTCGATCAGCTGCATTCCAGCCTTCTGAATCGGCTTTTGCTTCAGTATCAGAGAAAAGAACAGCTTCCATGCTGTCTGTTTTTGCTAAACTCATTTCTGCTTCGGAGCTTCTTTTCGGTGCGCTGCATGCAAGCATTGCTGGAGCATCACACGAATTTCATTTTGAAACCTCATTTGTATTCTGCATCAGTAATTCCATTACTGATGTCATTCACTTTCCTTTTAAGCATTCTTCTTTCAATGCTGGTAGATGGTCGGTGAAAAGAATACCTTCAATGTGGTCGTATTCGTGTTGAATGATACGAGCGGTGATGCCTCAAACCACTCTTCTTCAGCTCCCAATTCTCGTCATAGTAATACTTACTAAGAATCTTCGGTTTGCGAGAAACATCTTCCCGAATCTATAATACTCAGGCATCCTTCATTGAAGTCCCATTTCTTTCCTTCTTCCTCAAGAACGATCGGGTTGATGAACACTTTTACAAAACCATCCAATTCTGGGTGTTCTTCGCAAAACGGTGTAGCATCCACAATGAAAAGGTGCGATGCTGGCCCCATCTGTGGAGCGGCCAATCCAACGCCCGAAGCATTGTACATGGTTTCAAACATGTTGTCTACCAACTGCCCCACTGGGGTAATCCGGTTCAATTTCTTCAGCAACTTTTTCAAACCGGGTCTCCGTACGCCACAATCGGCAAAATCTTGGTCTTACCATCTATTAAGCATTCACTCTGTTGTTCCATGTACGATTGTAGAAACGATCGTAGCACTCATTTTATCTATCAGCGCTTTATCAGCGCGCTACTCTTCTTCAAAACCACCTTCAATCATTGCTCCAAAGGCCATTTTGGAGGTGAATCGTTCATCCATACGGTCAAACTGAACGTCTGGGAACCTTTTCAGCCGTTCTGTCAGTCGATCGGCACCCGCAGCGCCCAGGGTTCGTTATTCATTCGCTTGGGGTCGCCAACTACAATACGATCAACCGTTTCGGTTTTCATGTATTCTTTCAGGTATGCAATAAGTTCATTCGGATGAATGGTAGTTAGCCCTGTAGCAATGATCTGCGATGGATCGGTAGTAGCTACACCAACGCGTTTTGTTCCGTAATCGATGGCGAGAATTCTACCCATTTCACCTGTTTTTGAGGCGCGGCAAAGTTAAGGATTATCTTTGCGGCATGCAGATAGATGATTTACGACAGATAGTGGAGCAAACGTGGGATAACCGCGAGTTGCTGAGTTCAGAAAAGAGCGTTTTAGCTGTTCGCGAAGTTGTTTCTCTTTTGGACAGTGGAACTTTACGTGTTGCTGAACCTGAAGGAGATGACTGGCAAGTTAACGAGTGGGTGAAAAAGGCAGTAATCATGTACTTCCCAATTCAAAAGATGGAAACCATTGAAGTAGGTCCGTTCGAGTTTCATGATAAGATTGCGTTGAAGACTGGGCACAAAGAGGCAGGTGTTCGGGTTGTACCGCACGCCATTGCCCGTTATGGTTCGTTCTTGGAAAGTGGTGTTATCATGATGCCATCGTATGTCAACATCGGAGCTTATGTAGCAAGTGGAACCATGGTCGATACCTGGGCTACTGTCGGGTCTTGTGCGCAAATAGGAAAGAATGTGCATTTGAGTGGAGGTGTTGGAATTGGAGGTGTTTTAGAGCCGATTCAAGCAGCGCCTGTTATTATTGAAGATGATGCATTTTTAGGTTCGAGAAGCATTGTGGTTGAAGGCGTTCGAATTGGAAAAGAAGCTGTTTTGGGAGCGAATGTGGTACTTACGATGAGCACTCGAATTATTGACGTGACAGGTTCTGAACCAAAGGAAATGAAAGGCTATGTTCCACCACGCTCGGTGGTTATTCCAGGAACATATCCGAAGCAATTTCCCGCTGGAACATATAACGTTCCGTGTGCGCTCATCATTGGAAAACGTAAGGAAAGCACAGATAGAAAAACCTCTCTCAACGATTCACTTCGCGAGTTCAACGTGGCGGTTTGATGCGAATAATGATTGTTGCTGAGCCACAAAAGGACTACGAAGTGTGTCACCCTGAACTTGTTTCAGGGTCTGAACAGATGCTGAAACAAGTTCAGCATGACCAACCTGCATGTGTTGGTGTTAACGAGAGCCAGCCTCATGGATAAAGTGCTGGTTATTCAAACCGCCTTTATCGGTGATGCTATTTTGGGAACCGCGCTTCTCGAAAGGCTTCATCAAGATCATCCAAATGCTAAGATCGATTACTTGGTCCGTGACGGAAATCAGTCGTTATTCAACGATCATCCATTCCTGAATGAAGTGCTCGTTTGGAATAAACAAGATTCGAAATATGTGGAATTGTGGCAGATGCTTCGTGAAGTTCGAAGCAGAAAGTATGACGCCATTTTCAATATTCAGCGATACACGGCAAGCGGATTTCTGACCGGATTTTCTACTGCCAAGATCAAGGTTGGTTACAAGAATAATCCGCTCTCGTTTCTCTTTTCAAAATCAGTTGAGCACCGTTTTGGTAATGGATTTGAAAAAGTGCACGAAGTGGACCGAGTGCTTGATCTTGTAGGTTGTAATTCAACTCGCACGAATCCTGTGTTGTATCCTTCAGAAAATGATTTTCTGTTAGTGAAAGAATTTCAATCGGAACCGTATGTTACTGTTGCGCCCGCTTCTGTTTGGTTTACCAAGCAATTGCCAGCAGAAAAATGGATTGAATTGATCGATCGTATTCCAGAATCGATAAACGTCTATTTGATAGGAGCTAAGTCGGATTCAGCGCTGTCTGATGAGATTGCTGAGAAATCGCAACGCAAGGTTTTTGATCTTACAGGAGAGCTGAAGCTTCTGCAAACCGCTGCGTTAATGAAAGGCGCGCAAATGAACTTCGCGAACGACTCGGCTCCGGTTCATCTCGCTTCAGCCGTTAATGCTCCGATCACTGAAGTGTTCTGCTCTACTGTTCCAGAGTTCGGTTTTACACCACTTTCAGAAAAATCGTTCATGGTTCAAACGAACCAAGATCTGGATTGCCGTCCATGCGGAATTCATGGCAGATCAGCATGTCCGAAAGGGCATTTTAAGTGCGGGCATTCAATTGATGTGAACGAAATGATTTCCCATCTCTAGGGGCGTATTGGTAAATTCGCGCCCCCAATGCAAATGCAGCAGCACATAACGCACCCCATTTTCAAGCTTATTTCCGAGGCAGCCAAAGAACTTGATGTAGAGGCCTACGTGATTGGTGGTTACGTGCGCGATTGCATTCTTGGTCGCGATACCAAAGACATCGATGTCGTTTCTACCGGAAAGGGAATTGAGTTGGCGCAAGCGGTTGCTGCGCGCTTGGGCGGTTCCAAGATCAGCGTATTCAAACGTTTCGGAACGGCCATGATCAATCATAAGGATCTGGAAGTTGAATTTGTTGGTGCCAGAAAAGAATCCTATTCCGAAGATTCGAGAAAACCTGCAGTGGAAGACGGCACCATTAAAGATGATCAGGATAGGCGCGATTTCACCATCAACGCCATGGCCATCAGTTTGAATGATGGAACTTGGGGCGAACTGGTAGATCCATTCAATGGGGTAGAAGACCTGAAAAATGGAATTCTCCGCACACCGCCAGAACCTGCCAAAACCTACGCGGATGCATCCGCTGCGTATGATGCGTGCCATCCGCTTTGCAACGCAGCTTGATTTTCAGATAGAGGAAGAATCCTTTCAAGCCATCTACGAGAATAGAGAGCGGATATCTATCGTTTCGCAGGAACGCATCACCGATGAATTGAACAAGATCATTCTGGCTAAAAGTGCCTTCCAAGGGATTCAAGCTGCTGTTCAATACAGGGTTATTGCATCTCATCTTCCGAAAATGACAGAGCTTTTTGGGTAGATTATCAATGGAAAGGCACACAAAGACAACTTTTATCATACGCTTCAGGTACTTGATAATATTTCGAAAACACAGATAATCTGTGGTTGCGCTGGGCAGCCATTATGCACGATATCGAGAAGCCAATTACGAAACGTTTTCATCCAAAAAGTGGGTTGGACTTTTCATGGCCACGAAGACCGTGGTGCACGGGCAGTTCCTGAAATCTTCGCGATTTGAAACTTCCACTGAACGAGAAGATGAAATATGTTCAGAAACTTCGTTTTTCTGCACTTACGTCCCATTGCGTTAGTGCAAGAGGTGGTTACCGATTCTGCTGTGCGCAGATTGCTTTTGAAGCTGGTGATGATATTGAAGATCTGATGACGCTTTTGCGAAGCCGATATCACCAGTAAGAACGATGACCGAGTAAAACGGTATATGAAGAACTTCGAGATCGTTCGTCAGAAGATGAAGGAAGTTGAGGAGAAGGATCGTGTTCGTAGTTGGCAACCTCCCGTGAGCGGAGAAGAGATCATGAAAGCTTTCGGAATCAGGCCGTGCCGCGAAGTTGGAACCATAAAGATGCCATAAAAGATGCCATTATGGATGGCGAAATTGAGAACAGTCGTGAGGCTGCGATCGCTTTATGGAAAAGAAAGGCAACGATTTAGGACTAAAGCTCGTACAGCGGCTCGAAACTGATTCGTAACACTAATTTTGCAGTCTCAATTAACCCATGGCAGTTTACAGATTTAGAGTTTGTATAGAAGACGATCACGAGATCTATCGTGATATTGATGTGCTTGGAAAACAGCGTTTTGCTGACCTGCACAAAGAAATCGTCAGGAGTTTCAACTTTCAGCAGAATCAAGCAGCAGAATATTATAGTTCCGATCAACAATGGTACGCAGGAGATACTGTTGTAGAACTCGATTCGAACTTGGAAGGCGACCACCAGAAAATAGTCAACCACATTAATGTACCGCGCCAGCGATTTCTGTGTGCTACAATGAGCCATAAAGTGGTGGAATTGGCGTTGGAATTGCAAAAGGTGCTTCAGGAAGAGGCTGGAGTAACGTATCCTCGAACCGCTAAAAGCGAAGGAGATCCGCCATATTACACGCAGCCACCACCAGAACCCATTGTTTCCGAATCTGACGAAGATATTTCCTCTGATGACGATGCGGACATGTTTGATGGCGATGGCCCGTCTGAAGACGAAATTGAACGTATTCAGAAGGAAGCTGAAGCAGCCAGTAAAAAGGCTGATTTCAAAGCACCGGCCATCGATTTTAGTAAACTGGGTGCCATCACGGATGATGATGATTCGGATGAGGAAGATTCGGATGACGATGAAGACGATGATAGTGAGGAAAGCTTCGAGGATTTCAATATGGACGACCTCATGTAATGCCTATTGAGGCAAACAAAACCTTGATTGTTATTTGTGGTCCAACGGCTGTTGGCAAGACCGATCTGGCCATTGAATTGGCCGAGAGATTGAAAACGGATATCATCTCGGCAGATAGCCGTCAACTGTATCGCGAAATTCCGATCGGAACGGCACAGCCCTCTGTGGAGCAATTGGGCTTGGTTAAACATCATTTCATAGCAGAGCGCTCTATAGAAGAGGACTACAATGCGGGAATGTTTGAGCGTGATGCCTTGCTTCGCCTCGAAGAACTGTTCTGTAAACATGATAAGGTTGTTTGCTGCGGAGGAACAGGACTTTACATTAAAGCACTTTGCGATGGTTTGGATGAGTTGCCAGAAGCCAACGAAGAACTTCGTCAGAAACTTTCAGACCGACTTGATGCCGAAGGATTGAATTCTCTTCAAGATCAGTTAAAACAACTTGATCCTGTTCACTTTAAGAAGATGGATGCGCAGAATCCGCAACGCGTTATACGAGCGTTGGAAGTATGCCTTTCCACTGGGAAGCCTTTCTCATCCTTTCATGGGCTGGAGAAACATAACCGACCTTTCAAAATCATGAAGATCGGCTTGGAATTGCCAAGAGAAGAGTTGAATGAACGCATCAATAGGCGCGTAGATGTAATGCTCGAAAATGGTTGGATGCAAGAAGCAGAGTCAGTATTTGAAAGGCGGCATCTTAACGCATTGAATACTGTTGGCTACAAAGAACTATTCGCTCATCTATCGGGAGAAATAGATTTGGATGAAGCAATAGAAAAAATCAAGACGAATACCAGACGTTTTGCCAAACGGCAAATGACCTGGTTTAAGAAGGATGAGGAGATTCGGTGGTTGAGTAATCCCGAACTATCAGACCAGATCAGGTCAATTTCCTGAATCAGTATTTAGAAATCCATCTTCAATTTTTTCTCCTCTGAACCGAAGATCTGTCCTTTGCATATTGGCACATGGAAGTTCATGTTCCCAACATTTATCTGTACTCACTGGGTAGTAAACAGGTCTTCCATTAATTAGCATGGAGGAAAATTCTGTTGGACGGGTGGGACCGCTTTCTTTCAGCACCGTTCTCGTTATAACTAGTAGTGGAATAAGGGCCAAAAGCGGAGCAAAGCGCATCCACTTTCCTAATTTCAATGCAATGCCTACCACAGCAAGCGAATAGGCTAAAAAGAATAGTACAACTGCATAAATGAACCTGGGATTGGGGCCGGTGGACCACCAGAATGCGATGCTGAACTGAAGCGTAAGAGCCAACGAAATGCTAACGAATACCTGGTTGGATATCCGTTTTTTAGCCAGTTTGAAAAACGAAGCTAGCATAATCAAAACACTACTTGAGGCTACAAGCATCATAATAGCGATAACAGATTTAGACTGCGCGCTACGCCAAGTGTCGAACCAGAAAGTCATTGGTTTTCCATATTCGGTG
Organism: Flavobacteriales bacterium; assembly: GCA_018402015.1. Classification (GTDB taxonomy): domain Bacteria; phylum Bacteroidota; class Bacteroidia; order UBA10329; family UBA10329; genus UBA10329. Next base: position 30,138 of record JAGYJL010000020.1, read on the forward strand.
AGATCATAACTCCCCGTTCGCGCATGGGTGTCAATCATCATTCGGGTGTTTGCAGCCAATTGTTGCGGAACTTTCCAGTCGTATGAGAACAGATCGATAGATTCCATAGGAAAAACGAGATAGCCGGTCTGTATCACGTTTCGTGTCAACCATGGAGCTGCAATTAAAGAACCGATCAAAATTGTTTGTAAAATGGCCTTGAAATCCTTGTTCGCCAAGGTCCAATATAGTACCGGAAGGATTGCCAGAATATGTATGACCGATAGCACCTTTATCGTAGTTGTAAAGGCTATTAGGCCTATTAGTACTGGCAACGAACTTTTTTCTTTTTGAGCTACCAGATAGGTTAGGTACACCATTGGAATTATGGCGGCAGGTAAGTCTGGCGCAGCACTTGTAACGAATCTGGCCAGTAGAAAAAGGGAAATAGGCAAAAGCACCCAAACCGTGTTTCCAAACGTGTTCTTTCCAACATGTTCGGTTGCTGCTTGGAATGCACCAAGACCTAAAAGAATAAAAAGTAATCCGTTCAGGTCGTTGGTTGCATGAAGCCCCAAGGTTTTCATGTTGTAGGCCGCATTGAGTAAGTGCCAGTGAGAGTTGAAACCCAATCTATCGTGCAGATTGGCTAAGCCGGGAATCACAGAATAACTGTTGATCCAATTCATGAATTGGATGTAGTAAAGCCCAGAATCATTGTTTAACGATGTGTGCAACGAGAGCTTAACGTTAATAAACGCGAGTGCTGCAAAACCTAGCCAACTGGATACGGACCACAAACGAATGCGGAATGCAACGGTAAGGCAGCCTTGTAAAAATTGTGGTATGAAAGGAAGTAGCCCCAATATTGCTAACCATAAAGAAAGCTTAGCTGTAATTGGCATAATCAAGGAAAGCAAGCCAAGTACTGTTGCGTTTATGGCTGCGCCTAATAAAGTTGCTAGTATAAAATCATGTACAGGTTTGCCTGGTTGTTGACCTTTAACTTGACTTAACAGCCAAAGACCAACAGGACTCCAAGCCAGAATAGCGAGTAGCCATGATAGGAAGATTGAAACGAGATGCATCATCTGCTAAAAATCATAGTAATCCTTTCTTCTTGAAAGTTTAAAGATCCTGCAAGATGCTTGATTTTACTTTTAGGTCGAAACTCCACATTTGCTGCGCACCGAATGGAACCCAGGTCATGCTGAATTCCCAGCAATGCAGTCGCGGTAAATACTTAGTGACGTATAACTCAGGTCGTTGTTCACAAAATCATATCCAGAACTAAAGCCCATCTTCCATTTGGGAGTAATGGAAAGATCACCTTTGAATTGGGGGGTTTGAAACGATCGATTAGCTGCGCTTGCCAAATTGTTGATGGTGAGGTTGTAGCTAATATCCAATCGCCAAGGAATGTTTGAAATCTATGTGGCTGCTTTTTGCTGCGTTTATCTGCGCCAATTCCGCATCTGTTCCTTTGTTGCTGTTATAATCCGTTTGTCTGCTTTGACCATTCAAGTTTAACGTCAGTGCAACAGAAGCTGTTGTTAAACGGGTCAGTTGTCCTGTTTCATTCACCAACCATTTATTGATGGTACGGCCGTTGGTGTCTTGCGCGTATGGAGATAGGTTCATGTTGAAATTCACCCCCAAGCGCTCCAAAATTCTTGTTCTCCCGTTAATCCGGATATCCGAAAGGTTGAGCGAATCGGCAAACAGATTATAGCTTCCTCCAACATTGAACTGCTCCAATATCTTGACCTTCTTAAAACCGGTAATCGTATCTTTTTTGGATCGCACCTTCATTTCCAATTGGTTCCCAAATCCGTAAGTTATCGAACCCGTGTTGTCTGTTGGGGGTCTACCGTAAATACTAAGCGCATCGTGGCTGTAGGTTATCAACGAACCGTTGTCTCCAAAAAAACCTACTTCATCGCTTGCGAGTTTAGGTCGATAGGTGAAACCTACCTGTGGGTTGAAAACATGGCGAATGCCCCGTATCCACCCTTTTTTGAATTGCACCAATCCATAAAGTGTGGTGTTCATGTTAACACTCGCATTCACATCCCGATTACTGAAAAAACCATAGCTCGTATCAGAAAACGCGGTCTGCGTCTCATTATCCCAGCCACGGTCTAGGCGCTGAAAGAACCATCGTTCGTTGTAAGTTACCGAAGGCGATACGGTAAAGTACTTGAAAGCTTTAAAGGAGGTTGAGATAGGAATGGTCTGAATAACACCGTTACGCATTTTATCCAACGTTGCTCTAGTAAAAAATACAGAATCGGCTGTAGTAACACGGTTCTCTGTTCGGAGAGAGTAGCTTACGCCTATCTTCTCGTACCATCGTTGCTTTCCGATCTGGTTCTTTCTTTTGAACGGATAGATACGCTGCACGTTAAACGATATCTGAGGCAGCGTAACGTTTACAATTTTGGTCTGCGTGTTCTGGCTGTGACTCAAATTCACGTTGATTGAAAAAGGTTTTCCGATCCACCGCTTAGAGAAAGCAATACTTGAGGTGAAGGTGTTTGTAAGGTAATCCTGTGTGCTGGTGGTAATTCCGTTCTGGAAATTGGTGCTGGAACCTACGTTAACGTCCGTTGAGAACGATGTAGTTGGCCGCGCTTTTGGGTCTTGTTGGTGACGCCATTTGAAAAAGAAGTTGTTCTGTACACGGTAATCAGGGAATTCGCGTCTACTGTTTCTGAGGCTATTATGGCTTAACTCGACCCTACCATTATACTTGTAGCGCTTCTTATAATTGGAAACAGCTCGGACGCCATAACTACCCTTTGTGTAAATGTCACCTGTAAGAGCCAGATCAGCCTTATCGCCCAAATTAAAGTAGTAACCGAAATTCCGAAAGAAGAAACCTTGGGTCGGAGATTCGCCATACTCTGGAAAAAGAATGCCGGATGATCTTCCTGATTTGTTCGGAAACCATCCGAAAGGAACTACTAGAGGCGTGTAAACCCCCTCAAACATCAGAAACGCTGGTCCGCTAACGATCTTGTCGTTTGGAATTACCTTTAGTTTCTTGGCCTTGATAAGATAATGAGGATCTTCTGCATCGCAGGTCGTATAGCCGCCATCTTCAATGTAATAGAAGTTCTCTTCCGTCTTTTTGACTTTCTCCCCTCTTAGATTTCCTTCACCTTCCTGTGTTATCACCTCCAGGATCTGTCCCTTTCCTGTATCGAAGTTGTAACGCATTCTGTTGGCCGAGAAGTCCTGACCACCGCTTTTGAATTGTGGTTTACCGATTTTCTTTCCTGTTGAGTCAATAACACCTTCGGCATAAACTTCCTTCGTTTCCTGGTCTATCTCAATATAAGCGGCCTTCAATTCAATATCCTGATAATTGATCTGCGCATCTCCGTAGAGGTAAACCTTCTTTTCTTCAACACCAAAACGAATAGAATCTCTTGCGTGATACTTGATCTCTTCTTCTAGGTCTGTACCTTTTTTTTGCTGTTTCGGTAGTGGTTTAATTGAGTCAATTGCGGAAGAATCTCTTGCGGCTGTTCGGTCTTTAAGCAGATTAAAGGTAGTATCTGCTACAAATGGAGCAATGGAATCAGGTCTGGAGAATAGTTTGGTGCCCGACAATCCAGGGGTAACCACGGTAGAATCAGTTGTGCTTGTAGGAAGCAGTTTCTGTGCGTAGCCAACGGTGGCCAGCACAACAAAAAGAAGGCATACTGAAAAGGATTTTATCACGGTCGCCACACTAATCAACGATACCTCCTGTTATTCGGGGAAAAGGCTTTATTTTTAGGCGATCAAAGCTAACCATTTCATCGGGGACACGGGTTGGATAATGATGCAGGCGCAACCGATCGGTAAACGGTCAATTCTTGTTTTTCTTGCCTTATCACTGATTCATTTTTTTGGATCGGCTCAAAATGCTGATACGCCATATCGAATGAAGACCATTGTGATCGATGCAGGTCATGGTGGAAACGACCCTGGCAACCTAGGTACAGGGCGTTACAAAACAAGGGAAAAGGATATAGCATTGGATGTGGCACTGCGAGTTGGCGGCTATATTAAGACGCAATTTCCAGAGATCAACGTCATTTACACAAGAAGTACAGATGTTTTTATTGGACTGAACGAGCGCGCAGATATTGCCAATAAGGCCAAGGCCGACCTTTTTATAAGTATTCATTGCAATGCAGCCGCTAACAAGTCGGCCATTGGCGTGGAGACTTTCACCCTTGGTCTTCACCGTAATCAGGAAAACCTTGAAGTGGCTATGAAAGAGAACTCTGCCATTTTTTTAGAAGCTGATTACAAGACCAAGTACGAAGGTTTCGATCCCAACTCGGCAGAAAGCATCATAGCGCTTACCATAATGCAAAGTGCCTATTTGCAGCAGAGTCTTTCTATATCATCTTACATTCAACAGCAGTTTAAAACCAGAGTTGGTAGAAGAGATAGAGGCGTAAAACAAGCCGGTTTTCTTGTGTTGAGACGAACCACCATGCCTAGTGTCCTCATCGAACTAGGTTTTCTTACCAACGCGGATGAAGAAGATTTTCTGAATTCAGAGAATGGCAAATCTTATATGTCGTCAGCCATTTTCAGAGGATTTAAAGAATATAAGGAGTTGGTAGAAGACCCACTTCCCGAAGGTTATGTGACTGAAGCTGTCAATCCTGCTGACGAGTCAAGCAAGCAGAAGGAACTGGATGAAAAGATGAAGGCTGCCGAAAAGGCCAAGCAGGATTCTGCTCAAAAGGCTGCCGATCAAGCAAAGATCAAAGCTGTTTCCGATTCTCTAGAAAGGAGGAAACAGCAGTTGATTTCCGAGAAAGCGGCAAGAGAAGCCGAGTTGGCCCAGCAGGAAGAGAATGAAAAAGCAAAATTGAAAGCGAAAGCAGATTCTCTGGAAACGGTGAAACAGCAGAAGTTGGAAGAAATGAAAAAACGCCAAGCTGAAATTGAGATTCAGAAAGCGAAAGAGGCCAAAGAAGAAGCAGATAGACTAGCGAAGTTAGAAGCAGAGAAAAAGGCCAAGCAAGAAGCTGAAAGACTGGCAAAAGAAGAGGAAGAACGAAAAGCTAAGGAGGCCAAGGAAAACGCCAAGGAGTGGTTGGAGGAGATAAAGGCCGAAAAAGAAAGAGAACTAGCAGAGGCCAAGAAGCAAGCAGCAATTGATGCTGAAAAGGAGCGGCTTGAAGCCATTAAGGCAGAAAAGTTAAAGCAATTAGAAGAGGCGAGAAAGAAGGCTGAAGAGGATTCGATCTCAGCAATTGAACTTCAAGATCTTAAAGCAAGAAAAGAACAAGCAAAATTGGATTCCATTGCTACAGCAGAAAGCAAGGCAAAGGCAGCAGCAGATTCAATAAAGCTTGCAGAAGAAAAGAAGCAGGCGGAAATTGCTGCTAGAAATAAAGTCAAGCAAGACTCCATTGCTGCGGTTAGAAAGGCAGAAGCAGAGGCGCTTTCGGCAGAAGTAGAACGGAAGAAAACAACTTCGCCAGAAGAAGCAGAACTTTTATTCCTTCAACTGCGGAAAAAGCAGTTGGAACAGCGCATTGCTCAACTACGTGGGCAAAGCGTAACAGAACCAACGGTCATCGAAATAGAAGAAAGAGCTGCGGCAAAACCAGAACCTGCTAAAAAGGTGAATGATGCTCCAGTTTCAGGTCTTGTTCTTCGTGTTCAGGTAATTACATCCGCCAATCCGTTGTCAAGCGATAGTCCTCAATTTCAAGGTCAGAAGGTTTGGGAATACCAACAAGGCGGTCTTTATAAATATACTGTCGGTAGTACACAGGATTTTGAGGAAATCACTAAACTGCAATCCGAATTAAGAGACCTCGGATTCAAAGGTGCATTTGTTGTTGCTTTTAAAGACGGAGAACGAATTAAGGTTTCGGAAGCACGGGAAATGCTAAACACTACGGAATGAAATATTCAAGGGAAGTACGTACGGGATTTATAGCTATTGCTACCATTTTTGCTTTTGTTTGGGGCTATAATTTTCTGAAAGGGAACGACATATTCAGTAAGCAACGTGTGTATTACACAGCTTACACCAATGTTGGAGGACTTACCACATCTAATGCTGTAACAGTAAATGGTTTTAAGGTTGGATTGGTGAAAGACGTGTATTTCGAGCCGGTCAATCGCGAGTACCTTATTGTTGAATTCATGCTAACGGCTGATAGCTACGAGATTCCGAAGGGAACGAAAGCCGTGTTGGTAGCAGATCTTTTGGGCACAACCAGTATCAATTTGGTTACAGGCAAAGAAGAAGGTTTTTACAATGAAGGAGATACGCTGACATCAGATATTGAAGAGGGCCTGATGGCGGGCATCACGGATCTTTCTTCCAGTTTGGCAACTACCAAAGTAAAAGCAGATAGACTGTTTGAATCGCTCGACTCGTTGGTCGGTGATATTAGAGATGTGCTTGGTCCGGGCGATCGTAACTCTAGCGTAAACAAAGCAATAACGGACCTTGCCGCAACTATGGACAACCTGAAGAAGGCTTCTGGCAAGATCGATGGCATTCTGTCTGATGATGGTAAACTCGGAAAGATTCTGGCCGATGTAGAGGGGTTCACCAAAACGTTGGACGAGAATAAGGACGAGATTGATAATCTTCTGAACAATCTTTCCTCTTTTAGCGATACGTTGGCAGCGGCTGAGTTGGCTTCAACCATCAATAACGCAAACAAGACCTTTGCAGAATTGGCAGAAGCAATGGAAAAGATCAACAATGGAGAAGGTACTATTGGGAAGTTATTTAAAGACGATTCTGTCTATGACAACCTGGAAGCCGCAACAAGAGATCTAGATAGTTTGTTCGTAGATATTAAAGCCAACCCGAACCGTTACGTTCATGTTTCGGTATTCGGTAGAAAAGAGAAGAAAAAGAAGTAATACTTAGCTATGGAATACATTCCGCAAATACTGTTTCTGATATTGATTGCCACTGGTTTTGGCCTGTTTGGCAAGAGTTTGATGCGAATCAGACGTAACATCCTTTTAGGTAAAGATGTAGATAGAAGTGATAATTCTTCTGAGCGTTGGTCAACCATGGCGCGGGTTGCCATGGGGCAATCGAAAATGGTTGTGCGACCAATTGCTGGAACACTTCACATCATTGTTTACGTTGGATTCCTGCTGATCAATATTGAATTACTGGAGATAATCATTGATGGATTATTCGGAACCCATCGATTCTTTGCTCCAATTCTTGGTGGTCTCTACACTTTTGCAATCAACTTCTTCGAGTTCCTTGGTGTACTTGTGATCATTGCTTGTTTGGTTTTCTTGTACCGAAGAAACGTAATGAAGATCGGGCGCTTCAATAGTACCGAGATGAAAGGCTGGCCGTTCAAGGATGCTAACTACATCTTGATAATTGAAATAACACTGATGACCGCATTACTGCTAATGAATGCTGCAGATGCTAATTCGCTAGCAGACCATGGTGTAACAGGTTCATTCTTAATTAGCGGATTGATATCTGGTCTGTTGGCGGGAATGAGTCCCGAAACGCTGCATCTTATCGAGCGCGTTAGTTGGTGGGCTCATATTGGAGGAATTC
>JAGYJL010000200.1 GCA_018402015.1 Flavobacteriales bacterium
TATCTATGGGTTCTGTGAATAGTACATCGATACCAATGAGGTCAGGTTGCGTGACGGCCACAACCAATATCGGGTGTGGCGGATTGACCGTCACCGTATTCTGAGTGATGGTGGTTTCTTCAAGCGGCTCATTGAACAACAGTCTTATTTGATCAGGCTGCAGCACCTCAATGTCTGTCAGTTCCGGGCCAATGGTATCGGGCGTAAGGTCCAGAACCGAATTGGGAAACCCGGGCGTTCCTCCATTAGGGTTCTCTGAAACCCTCCAATTGTTGACTGCCGAGCAGTTACGGTTGGGGTCTACCTGTTCCAAGCTCCAACCGCCATCATCTTTCGTATCATCCTGATACCAATCATCCGTGTAGCTCAAAAAATCGATCAGGTTCTCTGCTGTATCCAGCAGCGATATATCATCTCCCGAATTGTTGAGTGCGGCCCATGAAGTGACCCGAGTGACGTTGGGTGTGAATGGAAACAACTCAGTTCCTGACGTTGGAACCAGCAGCGCGAAATCCCCCGGACCGAGGGTCAACTCCTGAATTGTTCCACAGCTGCTGTTATCACACAACTTCCAACCGGTCATTTCAATGAATTTATCCTGTGTGGCATTGAAAACCTCCACATACTCGGTTTCTGGCGTGCCTTGCGTGGGTGTTTCATCAGCCATAAATTCATTGATGACCACATCTCTGAACGATGCTGGCGATGGAATCACATAAATGAACGGTTGCGTTACCGTAACAACCGCATTACCTGAGAGGTCCTGCACGCTGGAAATGGTCAAATTATAAGGCGTTCCATTGGTAAATTGCGTTGCGAAAGTCAGTCGAACCAGACTTTGGTCTGAAGGTTCTCGAACTACAGAACTTGGATTTCCCAAGCCACCATCAGCAGAATAGTTAGAAAGTGTTTCGGCCGTTGTCTGGTCAACTATCTCGCTGAAGCGCACATCAAGTTCGGTATCAGAAATGACGTTTACAGCAGAAACTGTTGGGGCTTCGGAATCCACAAAAGGGTTTCCCGTTACATTAAAGTCATCGAAGTAGAACTTGTCCGATCGCGTGCTCGTGTACTTGCACCAAACTCCAGAATACAAACTCTGCTCGTATGTAGTATCGTTTGCGGTGCCGTAAGAAGCGAAGGTGGTTCCACCTGTTGTGTCTGCCAGCAATTCCCAATCAGAATTACCGGTTCGCGTAACACGGATCCGCGCAATCGCTGGGTCTGTGTC
>JAGYJL010000201.1 GCA_018402015.1 Flavobacteriales bacterium
AAACCTTGCAAAGTAATGGCTTGCTCTTCCAGAATATTCAATCTTAAATCGATGACATTACGCCTAACACCTATTTTGGCTCGTATGGTGCCATGTGCGCACATTATCTTGAGTTCCTTTCGTTGTACAGGAAGTCGTTGTAAACCGCGTTCGGGCCACACAGACTCAATTGTTTCGCTTATCTCCGATCATGTCGCTTCGGTTGATGCTTGCGAAGGTGGAGTCGAGTTTTTGCTGAATATCGTTCGGCCGAGGACCCCATACCCCATTGATCTGAAACAGGTAGCCATAGACGGCTTGTTGCGGTAAGCCAAAATCCACCATTCTGTGAGATAGATTGTACCAGATGTTCAGTTCTGGACAATAGGCGGAATCGAACACGCAGGAATGACATACTGGCAAAATGATCGGCTGGTTATCATCCTGCAAAGGAAGTTCAGATGCTAAGAACGCCTGGCAAACTTCGCTTACGAAATGGGGGATAGGCATGGTTTTGCTGAAGTGGATTTCTCTCATTACCGTATCCTGAGTAAATGAAATGTTGTAGTGGTGTTTCTGGGTAAGTTCTTTTAACAGAACAAAGAAATCCTTTGGATTGCCAGACGTATCTGTAATGGAGTAATTGAAAAAGGGGTCATGCAGTGTCCAAACATTTTCTTCCGTTTCAGCCAGTACCACCACGTGGGTAAGTCTGGTGTCTGTAAAACCGTAATTGTAAGTATAGGCCTCAATCCCGTTATCGTTGAGGGTTTTGGCCAACACACTCGCAGCTAAACCGCACTTTCCGGTGCCGGTATTATTGCCGAAGCGCACTAAGAATGAATCGACCACAAAATCCTCAAACGATATGGTGTGAAAATTCAGGCATAGGCTGTCAGTGGTAAATCCAGCATCCAAGGTGTCGGCAATTGCCCGTCTCAGAACCAATGCTTTTTCAAACCCACTCATATTGCCATTGAGCAAATGGGAGAACGTTGAATTGGTCGTCAAGGGAGCTAAAGTTTCGTCTACAGTTCTGGTGGAACAACTCTCAATAAGTATACAGAGTAGTACCCATGATAGGTTGAATGAGACAATTCTATGCATCTTTGGTCAAGTTTGAGCTACAAAAATACCACATTGAAATGGCACCGATAGGCATTCATATTGGCTTTCCAAAAGCGGGTTCTACGTTCCTAAGGCAATATTTTACAGCTC
>JAGYJL010000202.1 GCA_018402015.1 Flavobacteriales bacterium
TCTACAGATGTGATCAGTTGCTCTGAGTTTGTTCCGTCCTGTCTGTAAAGACTGATGCGGTCTTCGGTTTCTCCTCCTAACCGAACGTAATAACCGTTCAAACTTGCCTTGAGGTTTGGATTGTTTGAAACCAAATAAACACGCGCCAAATTGCTTGATGAAGGATTGAAATCCAGTTCAACCAAAAACTCCCAAGTCGCATCGTCTATCGCCTCGCTCGAAACAGAAAGGTAGGATGTATCTGATTCTGACGGAGCATTGAGCCAAAGCCGTTGCGAGCCATCCACTTCAAAATTGGCCGCATCACCACTCCAGGCCGGGTTGGTGGTAAAGTCGCCATCTGAAAAATCATCTACGAACTGACCAAAACCAACAGTTGGTATCAGCGCAAGAATAATAGTAATAAAACGTTGTGAAAGTGTTGACATGCAATGCGTTTCGCCCTATGAACAAGGCGGGTAAATATAGTACTTTTGCACCCCTTTCAAGTTTAACCTTTCGTTAGAAAATCATGAGAGTTGCGGTAGTTGGTGCCACGGGTCTGGTAGGTAGAGAAATGCTAGCCGTGCTTGAAGAGCGAAAAATTGCTGTTACCGAGCTGTTTCCTGTGGCCTCTGCTGGTTCGGTAGGCAAAAAAATTCAGTTTAAAGGAAATGCCGTTTCTGTAATTGGAATGGAGGAAGCCATTGCGCTTAAACCAGACTTTGCTCTGTTTTCGGCTGGAGGTGTAACCTCATTGGAATGGGCCCCAAAATTTGCAGAAGTTGGCACGGTTGTCATTGATAATTCATCGGCCTGGCGAATGGACGAGAACACACCATTGGTTGTTCCTGAGGTAAACCTTCATACTGCAAGCCGTGATTCAAAAATCATTGCCAACCCGAATTGCTCTACCATTCAACTGGTTGTTGCTTTGGCTCCGTTGCACAAGGCTTTCGGTTTAAAGCGTGTGGTCATCAGTACCTATCAATCGGTAAGCGGAACTGGCAAGGCAGCCATGCTACAGCTTGAAGAAGAAGAGAGCGGCAAGGAAGCAAGCGCTCCAGCATACAACTATCAAATCCACCGCAACTGCATACCGCATTGCGATGTGTTTTTGGAGAACGGCTATACCAAAGAAGAGATGAAGCTTGTTAATGAAACACGCAAAATTCTTGGTGAACCTGAATTGAAAGTAACAGCTACAGC
>JAGYJL010000203.1 GCA_018402015.1 Flavobacteriales bacterium
TTTCAAATGCCATCCATGAAGGAGGAAGTTCGGGGCGGCTGTACTTACTCTTATATGCTTTGATGAACCGTTCGTTACTGGCTGTACATCTTTGGTTTAGATCTGTGATAAGATGTGAATGAATGATTTGGTTGTTAAATAGGTCACTGTTCATAAACCAATGCGCCCCGTGATGTTGAGCATAAATGTTAGAAAGCTTGGCCCTTGCCGAAATCTCAATCCTTTCCAATGCATCCATTACCAGGAACCGAAGCTTTTTATCGAAGATGTAATGGTTTAGAACTTGACGAAATGTAGTTCCACCTCTAAAATGATGTGTTCCATCATTTGACTGAAACGGGTACATGTAACCAGAAAGGCGATAATAGCCGATGTTATCAAGATAATAGGCCAAGTTATCGGCATCTTCAATGACCAGACCACGCTTCTGAAGTAGCTGAATGTGGTATTCTGTGTCCTGCGAGGTCTTATTGAATTCCATGAAACATCAGGGCAAAAAAAGACTCGGCAAAGTGCGCTTGAATCAGAGGCGTGCCGAGTTTGGTTGACACAAAAGTAAGAGAATCAGTTAAAATATAAGTATGTACCTATATTTTATCACAAAAACGCCTGTCAGAAGTCTGACAGGCGTTCATTGGTATTCTTGGTTGATGTGTATTATCCCTCTTCCAATGCAGCCGCTCCACCAACGATCTCGAGGATCTCGTTGGTAATGGAAGCTTGTCGTGCCTTATTGTAAGATAGTTTCAATTGGGCTATTGCCAAAGTGGTTCGAATTCCCATTTGTCATGAAACCCCATGTATCTGACGTTTACATCTGGGAATTCCTGAAAGAGTTGCTTCACCTTTTCTTTAAACTCACAATTCGGATTGATCTGATTCAAAGTAAAAACGATGCATGAAAGAATTCCGAAAAGCTGCTGATTTGTTTCCAGATCAACGTGATTCAGAAATCGATTTTTCTTCCGTGTTGGAATCATTGGTTTTAACGGAATCCGTCTATTCCAAAGTCTAGAGTGATGAGCGCAACAGTTCCTGATGAAAAGCATGCTTTTCATCCAAGATTCTAAAATGGAAGGGAATGTGCCAAAATGAGCGGCAATCTGCTTTTTGTGTTCGTCATCTTTCAGGTTCTCGAAAATGCTGGCAATTCCTCCGAAGGTTAAGG
>JAGYJL010000204.1 GCA_018402015.1 Flavobacteriales bacterium
TGGGTTCAAAGCATCGTTCCAAGCAAAAGCTCCTTTCTTATCTGCATCGTATTGCGGTCCAGGTTTATCCTTCTTTTCTTTCTTCGGCTGCTCTACTCCGTAAGTCGAAAAAGCATCAATCAACGATGGATAAATGTGCTTGCCTGAAAGGTCGGTTTCTATCGCTCCTTTAGGAACAGAAAGACCACTTCCTACGCCAATTACGCGGCATTCTTTTACAAGAAGTGTGGCATTTTGATACACGGTTTTCGCATCAACATGAATGGTGGCATTTGTGAAAGCGTAAACCGCAGCGTCTTTGTCTTGCACCCCGTTTCTTGGGAAAGTGCTTTGAGCTTGTGAGGTGAAACTGGAACCAATTCCTAGTATCAGAACAAGCAAGAGTAATTTTCTGGTCATTTCTATGTGTATCAGAAGGAGCGCAAACTTACTGAAATTGAACACTGAACCTTTGTCGCTATAGTTGCAGGAAGCGAAATGATTAGCTTTGTTGCTCAAACAGAAAACATGTACGAAATACTACTTCGCTCACACTCAGGATTACGTTGGATTCTTCTTGCCGTGGTTCTTGGCGCCATTTTTCGCGCTTTCACCAATATGTCATCAGGCAAATTCACTCCGTTGGATGACAAACTCTCCCTGTTCTCGTTGATCTTTGCACACATTCAACTTTTGCTCGGATTTGGGCTTTATTTCATCAGCCCATTTGTAAAAGCTGCGATGGAAGCAGGAATGGGTGTAGCCATGAAAGACGCAGTAATGCGCTTTTGGTTAGTGGAACATTTAACAGGAATGCTTATTGGAATAGCACTCATTACGGTTGGAAGAATTGCTGCTAAGAAAGCTGCTACAGACCAAGCCAAGTTCAAGAAAATTGCCGTCTTTTTTACCCTTGGATTGCTCGTGATCTTAGCAACCATTCCATGGCCATTCAGAGAGGCATTAGGAAGAGGTTGGTTCTGATGAACCAGATTTTAGCACTTATCATTTTGGGGTCGTTTTATGCCTGCGGAGATGTGAATTCGCAAGCCGCAAATGACAACGAAGGAAAGCAGCTTTACAAGACATATTGCATGGCCTGTCATGGAGTTGATGGTAAACTGAAATTGAATGAAGCGCCTGATT
>JAGYJL010000205.1 GCA_018402015.1 Flavobacteriales bacterium
AATAGTAGATTGGCAGTTTAAAACATCTAAGTATCCATCCTGATCGGCCCACACGTTAAGCGCATCTCCAAGTAACTCTCCAAATGCTCTTGATCTGTTTATAACCACATCACCAACGCCTGCAACGATATACTCACGTTCATGAACAGCGTAGGTTGAGTTGATTATAAGTTTAATACTGTTAGTTGCGTTTTGGAATTGATTGATAAGGACCGTTCTCATTGCAGACTCAGCAATGATTCCAAAGCTGTAACTTAATGATGAGTCTGGCACAGGAAGTTCATCTAAACCTTGAGCTTGCCCTACAAGCGAACGCATGTCATCAAAACCCAAAGAGTACCCTTCATAATATGCGATGCTTGCGTACGCCAACATTCGCGATGCCTCAGCTCCTGTCATTCCTGTAGACCGGATAATCTTTGGGAGCTGTTCCAACCAGTCTGAAAGTTGATCAGGAGAAGTTCTCACTTCAATATCCTGAATTCGCTCAGGACGATCATCTTCGCATGCGGTAGGAAGGATAAGAAAAGCAACAGCTAGAAGGCTCAGAAAGCCTGATTTCAAATAAGACATCAATTCGATTTTTTGAGAAATCGAAGATACCGATTTATCCCTCGGAAGAGGTCTCTGTTTGTCGATTCACTTTCTTAATGAGCCCACTGAGTACGCGACCCGGACCAACTTCTGTAAAAGAAGTAGCACCATCGCGAAGCATCGCATCTATCGTTTGCGTCCACTTTACTGGGGCAGTAAGCTGCGCTATTAAGTTTGATTTGATGATGTCTGGATTTGAAACAACCTGACCAGTTACGTTTTGATAGATTGGACAGATTGGTTTGCTTACAGTTGTAGCATGTATCGCTTCTTCCAATTCAATTTTTGCGGGTTCCATTAAAGGTGAATGGAATGCACCACCAACATTCAGTTTTAGCGCTCTTCGTGCACCTGCTTCGGTTAGTTTTTTGCAAGCAATATCCACACCTTTGTTACTGCCAGAAATTACGATTTGACCAGGACAGTTATAGTTGGCCGGAACAACGATTTCTTCAGTAATTGACCCACAGATAGAAGCAACTTTGTCATCATCTAACC
>JAGYJL010000206.1 GCA_018402015.1 Flavobacteriales bacterium
ACTAATTCTGCAGCATGAAAGCCACGTTTTTCTTTTTATCCTTTTTCATTTGCTCCATCGCGGTAGCTCAAAATCAAGATGAACCATTCTGCGGAAAAGTGAACGAAGGCAAGGAACTGAAAATGGTTTCGACCATCGGTTTTGGCTCGTGTGCCAATCAGAATGCACCTTATCCTGTGCTGCTGAAAATTGCGGAACGCAAACCCGATGTTTTCTGCTGGTTGGGCGATAACATTTATGGTGATTCTCAGAACATGAAGGTGCTTCGCGAGAAATACACGAAGCTCGGCTGCCACGAAGAATTTCGAACGTTAAACGATGAAGCATACTTTCTCGCTGTTTGGGATGACCACGATTTCGGTAAGAATGATGGCGGGAAATTCTACACGAAGAAGAAAAAGTCGAAAGAATTATTCCTTGAATTCTGGTGCGAACCGCAGGATTCAGAGCGCAAAAATCATCCAGGAATCTATCACTCAACCACTGTTGGGCCAGACGGACAGCGGGTTCAGTTCATCATGCTCGACACGCGAACATTTCGCGATCCATTGCGATTGAATGTTGGCGGACATCTGTTCGGAATAAAGAAAAAGTGGAAGAACGATTACATCCCCATTCAGCGGAAGTCTGCAACCTTTCTTGGTAAGGAACAATGGGCTTGGTTGGAAGAGGTTTTGAAGGAACCTGCCGATGTCCGCATCGTAATGTCGAGCAGTCAATTCGGTATCAGCTACAACGGATATGAGGCTTGGGCAAACATGCCGCGCGAGCAGGAGAAATTTGTTGAGCTCATTAAAAAGACCAAAGCCAACGGCATCTTATTCATTTCCGGAGATGTGCATTGGGGCGAGATTTCCAAGTTGCAAGCTGATGGCTGCTATCCGTTGTATGATATCACTTCAAGCGGTATCACGCAGGAATGGAGCCATATCGAACCGAACGACAATCGCGTTGGCGAAGCTTTTGCTCCAAACAATGCGGGCATCATTGAAATTGATTGGGAACAGACTGACCCGCTCATTCAATTCAAATTGATTGATGTGAATGGGGAAGAAGTTCGAAAGTACCAAGTGCGATTAAGCGAGCTTCAA
>JAGYJL010000207.1 GCA_018402015.1 Flavobacteriales bacterium
CGGACAGGCGAAGGCCAGCACGTGGATGTGTCAATGACTCACAACGTTTCGGTGCTACAGACTATGCGGATTGCCGAAGAATTGGAAACGGGCGCAAGTGGAGGTTATCTCTCAGGAGCAATTGCTTCTTACAACATTTACAAATGTGCTGACGGTAGGCACGTAGCTTTGGGTGCTTTAGAGCCTAAGTTTTGGCAAAAGTTCTGCAACCTGATGGGGCATCCCGAATGGGGCGGAAGGCTGATGGAGAAGGAGTTGATTGCAGAGGTTCAAGCACTTTTCGAAACGCAACCAATGAAATACTGGACCGATAAATTGGAGAACGAGGATGTCTGCTTGTCTCCAGTTTTAACGGTGCAGGAAGCCGCAGAGCATTCCCTTTTCAAAACAGGATTCCCAACAGCTTTTGGTTCAGTTGCACTTTCGCCAGCACCGAAGTTGGGTGCGGATAATGATGCGCTTTTATCCTAGTTAGTGAGCTACCAACAGCTTACTTCTGACTGGATTTCCTCCTTCAGGACTGAGAACAACCCAGTACATCGCGTTAGCGAGTTCGTTTACGGATAGTACGCTCGTACTGGTTCCCTTTGCCAAGAATTGAGTCTTGATCAGTCGGCCGTCTGTTGCGTAAACAGAAAGCATTGCGTTGGCTTCCAATTCGGGCATTCGCACCATTACTTCAGAATTTGCAGGATTTGGAACAAGCTGAATCGTTGCTTGATTTGCATCACGGTCGGCAATTCCAACCAATGCATCAACATCATAATCTGCTTGGCAATTGGCCTGACCATTTATAGTAAGTGTGGCGGTATAATTTCCCACAGGGTTGTATGTATGCGTTGGGTTCTGTTGTGTGGAAGTGTTTCCGTCACCAAAATCCCAAAACCAAGACGTAGCGTTTGTAGATAGGTCTGTAAACGAGACGGTTCCGTTGTTGTTTACAAAACTGAAATCTGCTGAAACCGGGCTTACAGTGACATTTACGGGCAACGAAATACACGGTATTTCACGCACTTCAATATCATAGAAGTAGTAGTAGAAATCGAATGCATCGGTGCCCGCAGATGAGCTGTTAAGCGTCATC
>JAGYJL010000208.1 GCA_018402015.1 Flavobacteriales bacterium
TGCCGTCAATGTCAAATTTCAGATTGTCCCAAGGTTCCGCATTGGTAGTCATGTACCAACGCGTGGCATCTGGCCCGTAGGTTTTAATTGTTTCAAAAGCATCAACCGCATTTCCTAAACGCTTAGACATTTTCTGTCCTTGCTTATCGAGCACAAGTCCGTTTGACACCACATTCTTATAAGCCACAGAATCAAAACACATCGTTCCGATAGCGTGAAGCGTAAAAAACCAACCGCGCGTTTGATCCACTCCCTCAGCTATAAAATCAGCAGGGAAGTAACTCTTCTCGTCAATCAGTTCTTTGTTCTCAAATGGGTAATGAAGCTGTGCGTACGGCATAGCGCCCGAATCAAACCACACATCAATCAAATCTGCTTCGCGATGCATTGGTTTACCTGAATCAGAAACCAGCACCACATCATCCATATACGGTCGATGCAAATCGAACACATCATAGTTCGCTTTATCCATGTTTCCTGGCGTGAAATCGGCCAAAGGATTTTTGTCCATCAAACCAGCAGCAACTGCCTTTTCGCATTCTGCTTTCAGTTCTTCGGCAGAACCAATGCACTTGCGCTCGGTCTTATCTTCTGTGGACCAAATTGGTAATGGAATTCCCCAAAACCTGCTTCGCGAAAGGTTCCAATCTTGAAGGTTCTCCAGCCAGTTTCCGAAACGACCAGTTCCAGTGCTTGCGGGTTTCCAGTTGATGGTTTTGTTGAGTTCAATCAAGCGGTCTTTCGCATCGGTCGTACGCACAAACCACGAATCCAACGGATAGTATAAAATCGGTTTATCTGTTCTCCAACAATGCGGATAACTATGCTCGTATTTCTCAACTCGGAAAGCCTTGTTCTCCTCTTTCAGCTTGATGGCAATTCGCTCATCAACCGACAGGTAATTATCTCTTCCCTGCTTCTTGGTTTGCTCCGCGATTTCTTCTTCCGAGTAATATTCGGCCTTCACGTATTCTCCAGCAAAGTCGGTCACTTCAGGGCGGAATCTGCCTTGCAGGTCCACCAACGGAACTTGGTTTCCTTCGCCATCATCGACCAACATGGCTCCC
>JAGYJL010000021.1 GCA_018402015.1 Flavobacteriales bacterium
CGGTATTGAGCAACCAGCACTTTTTTCTGTAAAGAAGTACAATGCGTGGCAGCAACTTGGCCAGGAGATTCTTGCTTTAGATGGTATCGAACAGGTTGTTTCCGCTGCCAGATGTTATCATTTGGTTAGGAATGACAGTCTGAAACGTTTTGATTTCAAGTTGTTGCACGAAGGAGAAGTGGCAGATCAGGCTACTGCCGATTCGTTAAAAAGAACCATCTCCGATCTGGCCTTCTACGATCGTATGCTTTGGGATGAGGAATCTGGCATTTCGGTAATGGCCATAACCATGAATGCCAAAGTGCTTGACAGCAAGAAGCGCGTTGCCTTGACCGACCAGATTGTGAGCGTTGGTTCTAAATATGAATCTGCTTTAGGTGCTACGCTTCGGTACTCGGGCATGCCTTACATCCGCAGTTTGCTGGCAAAAGTGGTAGCAAGCGAAATGGTCTTGTTCATACTGTATGCTATTCTGGTTACTGCACTCATCATGTTCGTGTTCTTCCGCTCGTTCAAAGTGGTAATGGTTGCTATGTTGGTTGTTGCCATTGGTGCTATTTGGTCCATTGGTCTGGTGTCTGTTCTCGGGTTCCAACTTTCAATTTTAACAGGATTGGTACCTCCCCTCATTATCGTTATAGGGGTTGCCAATTGTATTTTCCTGCTGAACAAGTACCACACAGAGTACCGCTCTCACGGAAACAAGATAAAAGGACTGCAACGTGTGGTTAGAAAAGTGGGTAAAGCAACGCTGCTTACCAATGCAACTACCGCTGCTGGCTTTGCAACTTTTACGGTAGTTGAAAGCTCTGTAATGCGCGAATTCGGAGTTGTGGCTTCCGTTTCCATCATGTTCATTTTCGTGCTTTCGCTGCTGCTCGTCCCGATTGTATTCAGTTTCCTGAAAGAACCGAAAGCACGCCACGTAAAACACCTCGACCGTAAGTATTCGCAGGTTTTCGTTTCACGTATCGTTGAACTTGTACTTAGCTATCGTACGCGGGTCTACTGGTTCTTCGGTATTGTGGTGGTTGTGGGTATTTACGGCATTACGCTCATTACGTCCAACGGAAATATTGTGGATGATTTCCCGAAGGACAGTCCTGTGTTGACCGACCTCGCATTCTTTGAGAAACATTTTAACGGGGTTATGCCTTTCGAGATTCAGATAGACGCGTTGAAACCAGACAAGGCGCTTTCTCCAGCTACGCTGAAACGTATAGACAAATTACAAGAAGCCATTTCTGCCTACCCGGAATTTTCCAGAGCGGTGAGCATGGCCGAAGTTGTAAAATCCTTGAAACAGGCCTACTACGGTGGTATGCCAAGTAAATATTCGCTTCCTAATGGAGCTGAGCGCGGCTTTATTCTTTCCTACGCCAACAATCAAGGAACAAGCAACAGCTCTGAGCTACTCAACAGTTTTATTGACAGCACGAAACAGATAACCAGAGTCAGCTTTCAGATGAAAGATGTTGGAACAGACGAAATGGACCGTCTGTTGGCGGAGATACGCCCGAAGGTTGATAGCATTTTCAATCCGGATCAATACAAAACGCTTCTAACCGGAACATCTGTTGTTTACCTGCGCGGAACAGATTATCTGGTCAAAAATCTGTTTGTCAGTTTAAGTATAGCCGTGGTACTTATTGCGCTGATGATGGCATACATGTTCAGAAGCTGGCGCATGGTGGCCGTGTCGCTTATTCCCAATATCATTCCATTGATCATAACCGGTGCGCTGATGGGTTTTCTAGGCATAACCATCAAGCCTTCAACCATCTTGGTGTTCAGCATTGCATTCGGTATTTCTGTAGATGATACCATTCATTTTCTGGCCAAGTATCGCCAAGAGTTGGAAGTAAATAACTGGCGCATCAAACGGAGCGTTATTCTTGCATTGCACGAAGTTGGACTAAGCATGGCCTACACCTCAATTGTGCTGTTTTTCGGGTTCTCCATTTTCAACCTCAGCACATTCGGTGGTACCAAAGCTTTGGGTATGTTGGTTTCAATCACATTGTTGGTGGCCATGTTCTCCAATCTTATCCTCCTACCATCGCTATTATTAACTTTAGAGCGCTCATTAACAACCAAATATTTTAAAGCCGCAGGCATCGATCCTGACGATCTTGAAGAAGAAACCGAAGCCGAACTGAGCACTCAAAACCATACCATATGAAAGGAATCATACTTGCGGGCGGTTCTGGAACCCGATTGCATCCGCTTACACTGGCCGTAAGCAAGCAGCTGATGCCTGTTTACAATAAGCCAATGATCTACTATCCGCTCAGCATTCTTATGCTGGCCGGAATCCGAGAGATCCTTATCATCTCAACACCTCAAGATCTTCCGAACTTCGAAAGGCTATTGGGTTCAGGAGAACAGATCGGTTGCAAATTCTCTTACAAGGTTCAAGAAGTTCCGAACGGACTGGCGCAAGCTTTCGTTATCGGTGAGGAATTCATTGGCAATGATAAAGTTGCACTGGTTCTAGGCGATAACATCTTTTACGGCCACGGGTTGGAGCAAACACTGAAGGCAAACAACGACCCTGATGGAGGCGTGGTTTATGCCTACCACGTTAGCGATCCCGAGCGTTACGGTGTCGTTGAGTTCGATGAGGATTTCAATGCGTTGACAATTGAAGAAAAACCAACTCAACCAAAGTCGAATTATGCAGTTCCCGGCCTGTATTTCTATGATAATTCGGTAGTTGAAGTGGCTAAGAACCTACAACCGAGCGCACGCGGGGAATACGAGATCACGGATGTGAACAAGTACTATCTGAAAGAAGGCAAACTCAAGGTTGGTCTGTTAGGACGGGGAACGGCTTGGCTTGATACCGGAACTTTCGTTTCGTTGATGCAGGCCAGCCAATACGTTCAAACCATTGAAGAACGACAAGGTTTGGCCATTGGCTGTATTGAGGAGGTGGCCTACCGACAGAAATTCATAACGGCAGAACAGCTTCGGAAAATTGCAGAACCTCTTCAGAAAAGCGGTTACGGAGATTACCTCATGAAACTGGTGAAATAACATGAAATATCCCGCAGAAATAAAGAACAAGATCCTTGTAACAGGCGGTGCTGGTTTCGTAGGTAGCGCCATTGCTGCAAAGCTGGCTGCAAACCCAGAGAATTACGTGGTGATTGTAGACAATCTGTTGACGGGTTCGCTCAAAAAAGTTCCCGAATCAGAACACAACAACATTCGTTTCATCAAATGCGATGCAAACGATTACAAAGACATATCAAGCGTTTTCTACGCCTATACATTCGACTACGTTTTTCATTACGCAGCCGTAGTAGGTGTAAAAAGAACTCTTCAGAATCCTGTAATGGTTCTGAAGGACATAGAAGGATTGAACAACGTTCTTGCCTTAAGCAAGAACACTGGGGTAAAAAGGATTTATTATTCCAGTTCTTCGGAAGTATATGGCGAACCGGTAGAATTTCCACAGAACGAGGAAACAACACCCCTCAACTCACGACTGCCCTACGCCATTGTTAAGAACGTGGGCGAGGCTTACTTGAAATCATATCAGCGAGAATTCGGATTGGAATACACCATTTTCCGATTCTTTAACACCTACGGACCGAAGCAAAGTAAGGAGTTCGTGATCTCTCGTTTCCTTTCGTTAGCGCTTCAAAATCAAGACATCACCATTTATGGAGATGGCTCTCAGACACGGACATTCTGTTTCATAAACGATAACGTAGACGCTTGCGTAGCCGCTTTCTACAACGATATGTACGTGAACGATGTGGTAAACATTGGCGGTAATATCGAAGTCCCGGTAATTGAGCTGGCCACGAAGATCATTGAAGTAACCGGCTCAAAATCGAAGTTGATTCACCTTCCTGCATTGGAGGAAGGCGATATGACCAGACGATTGCCTGATACAAGCAAGATGCAAACGCTACTCGATCGGCCAGTTACCACACTTGAGGACGGTCTGCGCGAAGTAATCCAACACGGACAGTTCATCTCGCTATTGTGAATGAATAAAATCCAAGGTCTCTTACGCGATTTTGAGCTTGTTCTAAAAGATTTTGAACTTCCCAAAGAACCAGAGCAGCTCTACCGGCCAATGTCCTATACCATTGGTAATGGCGGCAAAAGAATGCGTCCTTTACTTGTTCTGCTTGGTTGCAAACTTTTTAATGAGGATCTAACCAATGCAATGCATCCTGCCTTGGGTATGGAGTTATTCCACAATTTCAGCCTGATCCATGACGACATCATGGATCAAGCGCCTATCAGACGCGGCATGCCATCCGTGTATAAGAAATGGAACAGCAATGTGGCCATTCTTTCTGGCGATGCAATGGTGATCAAGGCGTACGAAGAATTGATCATGACCGATGAACGTGTGGCACTTCCGATTCTGAAGTTATTCAATACTACGGCCATAGAGGTTTGCGAAGGTCAGCAGCTGGACATGGATTTTGAGCTACGCGATGATGTGACCATTGATGCGTATTTGAATATGATACGGTTGAAGACAGCCGTTCTTTTGGCCGCTTGCCTGAAAATTGGAGCAATGATCGGTGGTGCTTCCGAAAAAGACGCTCAGTTATTGTACGATTTTGGTTTGAACTCCGGTATCGCCTTCCAACTTCAAGACGACATTCTTGATGCCTATGGCGAAAGCTCCAAAGTTGGCAAACAGCAAGGGGGCGACATCATATCCAACAAGAAAACCTTCCTTCTTTTAAAGGCCAAGCAACTGGTAAATAATGAAGACCTCAGCAAGTTGAACCACTTGATAAATGGGAATCACAATGATCAGGACAAGGTATCCGCAGTGCTTGATCTTTACCACAAATTGGATGTTCGAAAACTAGCAGAAGCAGAAATGTGGAGCTTCTTCAACAAAGGCGTTAGCTGTTTGAACCAAGTTGAAGGAAGTGCCGAGTGGAAACAGGTACTCCTCGCGTTCAGCACCCAATTAATGCATCGCGAACATTGACAATGGACCTTCCGCTTTCCACTTCAGATTTTGAGCGGTACGAACGCAGCGTTTCACTCCTTCAAGAGGTAGTTGCTCAGATCAATAAGGATTTTCGGTTGAATGGTTTTGACGTAGAATTTTCCGGTCAAGGGGAAACGGCTTACGAAGAACTCTCATCGCAACTGGCCCCGGTTATCGACTATATGCTTGAGCATCAACCCGATACATTCTGGAATCTCATTTACAGTATTGACCTGAATGAGAACAAGGTGAAGCACATCCTGTTTGGTCAAGAAGAGGTTTCTGATGCCATCGGACAACTTACCGACCTTATTCTAAAACGCGAATTGCAGAAGGTTGTCATCCGAAATTTCTACTCGGGTAAACAACTACCGTAACATTGCTGTTAACATGTGCATATTCTGTGCTTAACGCCAATTGATAATCTTATCTTTGCCGAAATCAAAAGAACCGACACCGTCCGCCACTAATGGATAAGTTCTCGTACCTCTCAAACATGGATGTTTCCGCAGTGGAACATCTCTATCAATCTTACAAATCGAACCCCGAATCTGTATCGGAAGACTGGCAGCAATTCTTTGCTGGCTTTGACTTTGCCGAACAGCTTTACGATCAGGATGACGCCTCTTTTGGCATTCCTGCCAACGTAAAGAAAGAGTTTGATGTCATCAACCTTATTGAAGGCTACCGTAAGAACGGTCATTTGTTCACTCGTACCAACCCGGTACGCGAACGAAGAAAATACGTACCAACGCTTGACAAAGAGAACTTTGAGTTGAGCGATGATGATCTAGACACCACCTTCCGAGCCGGAACAATGATCGGAATAGGTGCGGCTACCCTGCGCCAGATCATAGAGCATCTAGAGAAAACATACTGCGAAAGCATTGGTGTGGAGTACATGTACATGCGAAGACCAGAAGTTGTTGGTTGGATGCAGAACCTACTTGAAAGCAACAAGAATCAGCCTAATTTCTCTCTCGAAGAGAAGAAGCAAGTGCTGAAAAAGCTCAGTCAAGCGGTTCTTTTCGAAGAATTCCTAGGCAAGAAATTCACTGGGCAGAAACGCTTCTCATTGGAAGGGGCCGAATCGCTTATCCCGGCATTGGACATGGCGGTAGAAGAAGGTGCCGTGCTAGGAATTGAGGAGTTCGTATTCGGAATGGCACACCGTGGCCGACTGAACGTACTGGCCAATATTCTGAATAAAACCTACAAAGAAATCTTCTCCGAGTTTGAAGGGAAAGATTACGAAGACGCTGATATAGAAGGCGATGTGAAATACCACATGGGTTACACATCATTCATGACCTGCGATAACGGTAAGGATGTGAAGATGAACCTTTGCCCGAACCCATCGCACCTAGAGGCCGTTGGTCCAGTTGTGGCAGGGATTTCCAGAGCAAAGATCGATCGGAAATTCAAAGGAGACGACAGTAAACTATGCCCGATTCTTATCCATGGCGATGCCGCAATTGCAGGCCAAGGTGTGGTTTATGAATTGGTGCAAATGGCAAAGCTTGATGGCTATAAAACCGGTGGAACCGTTCATATCGTCATCAACAACCAAGTAGGATTTACAACGAATTATACAGACGGGCGTTCGAGTATTTATTGCACCGATGTGGCCAAAGTGACACACTCTCCTGTTTTCCACGTAAATGGAGACGATGCTGAGGCCGTTGCGCACACCATGCGAATGGCAATGAAGTTCCGTCAGACTTTTAAAAGTGATGTTTTTGTAGACCTTCTGTGCTACAGAAAGTATGGTCATAACGAAGGTGATGAGCCACGTTTTACACAGCCGAATCTCTACGACATTATCGCTAAACACCCCAATCCATTGGCCATTTATGCCAAGAAACTGACCTCGTCTGGCGTGGTTGGGGCCGATCTTGTCAAGTCAATGGAGCAGGAATTCAGCGACATGCTTCAAGAACGCTTGATCGAGGCAAAAGAGATTCAGAAAGCAACGGTAACCCAGTTCTTGGAAGACACTTGGAAAGGGTATCGTTTTGCTAAAAAGGAAGATTTTGAGAACTCGCTGGAAACAGGAGTTGCTGAAGATAAACTCAAGCAAATAGCCAAAACGTTGACCTCGGTTCCGAAAGACATTAAGGTTTTCCGCAAAATGCAGAAGATCCTCAAAGACCGCGAAACGATGGTCTTTGAGACCGACAAATTAGACTGGGGAATGGCCGAACTTTTGGCTTATGGCTCGTTGCTAAAGGAAGGACACCAAGTACGTATATCTGGCCAAGACGTAGAACGTGGTACTTTCTCTCACCGTCATGCAGTTCTCAAAATTGAAGATACTGGTGCAGAGTACGTTCCATTGGATCATCTGGGAGAAGGACAGGGCGACTTCTTCATTTACAACTCATTACTATCAGAATACGCTGTTCTTGGGTTCGATTATGGATACGCATTCGGCTGTCCGAACTGCCTTCCAATTTGGGAAGCTCAGTTCGGAGACTTCAACAATGGTGCGCAGATCATCATCGACCAGTTCATTTCTTCCGCAGAAGAAAAGTGGAAAGGAATGAACGGAATTGTGATGCTTCTTCCGCATGGTTACGAAGGAATGGGAGCGGAGCACAGTAGTGCACGAATGGAGCGTTTCCTACAGCTTTGCGCTGACGATAACATGCAAATTGTCAACTGTTCTACTCCAGCCAACTTCTTACACTTGTTAAGAAGGCAGATGAAGCGGGAATTCCGCAAGCCGTTGGTGGTTTTCACTCCAAAAAGTCTGTTGCGTCATCCGCGCTGCGTCTCTTCCTTAAAAGAACTTGCAAAAGGTCATTTCCAAGAAGTGATAGACGATTCTACGGCTGATGCCAAGAAAATTACGCGTGTACTGCTTTGTAGCGGAAAAGTGTACTACGACCTATTGGAAAAGAAAGAAGAATTGAATGCCGAAGAAGTGGCCATCGTTCGCTTGGAGCAATTAGATCCGCTTCCAAGAACACAGATAGCCAAGCTTCAGGAAAAATACGCCAACGCATCGTGGGTTTGGGTTCAGGAAGAACCAGCCAACATGGGTGCATGGTCGCATTTGTTGCGTAAGCTTCGCCAGGTTAACCTAGAACTTGTTTCCCGTCCATCTTCGGGTGCGCCAGCCACAGGTTCTGGTCAGCGCCACCGTGCAGAACAAGCCAAATTGATGAATCAAGCGTTTGCCGATATTGCGGTAACCGCCTAACCAAAACATAAGATCACAAGCATGCCTATAGTAGAGATCAAAGTACCGAGTCCTGGAGAGTCGATAACTGAAGTAGAAATTGCCTCTTTTTTGAAGGAAGATGGCGATTACGTATTCCTTGATGAGGAAATTTGTGAGGTAGATTCAGACAAGGCCACATTGGCAATTCCAGCAGAGCAAGCTGGCACCATTACTTGGAAGGTTTCCGAAGGCGATGCGGTGCCTGTAGGTGGAGTTATTGCCACGATCGATACCGATGCCAAAGCGCCTGCAGGAAGTGCTCCTGAAGCAAAGAAGGAAGAGGCTGTGGTTGAAGAGAAAAAGACCGAGGCTCCCAAAAAACAAGAAGAGGCTCCAAAGAAACAAGAGTCTTACGCAAGCGGAACGCCATCGCCAGCAGCTAAGAAAATGATGTCTGAGAATGGCGTTTCAGCCAATCAAGTAAAGGCAACAGGTAAGGACGGACGAATCACAAAACAAGATGTTCTGTCGGCCATGTCGTCTGGTTTTGCGCTTGGTGATGCTGGACGAAGCTGGGAAGGCGGTCGTGAACAGCGCAGAGAGAAAATGAGTATGCTACGCAGAAAAGTAGCCGAGCGTCTGGTTTCTGTAAAGAACGAAACCGCTATGCTCACCACATTCAACGAGGTGAACATGAAACCGATCATGGATCTTCGTAACAAGTACAAACAAGCATTTGCTCAACATCACGAAGTGAATCTTGGATTCATGAGCTTCTTTACCAAAGCTGTTACTGAAGCGCTTTATGATTCTCCGGCTGTAAACGCCATGATCGATGGTCAGGAAATGGTTTTCCACGATTACTGCGATATCGGTATTGCAGTAAGTTCTCCAAAAGGTTTAATGGTTCCGGTTGTGCGCAATGCCGAGCAAATGAGCCTAGCTGAGATTGAGGCCGAGATCAAACGATTGGCTATCAAAGCACGCGATGGTAAGATCAGCGTTGAAGACATGACAGGCGGAACATTCACTATCACAAATGGTGGTGTTTTCGGTTCGATGATGAGTACACCGATTATCAATCCACCACAGAGTGCAATCCTTGGAATGCACAATATCGTTGACAGAGCGGTTGTGGAGAATGGTGAGATTGTTATTCGCCCAATGATGTATTTGGCGTTGAGTTACGATCACCGCATCATTGATGGAAAGGAGTCTGTTTCTGTTCTTAGTGAAAGTGAAGAACATGCTCGAAAACCCTACTACCATGCTATTTGGTGGTAAATCGGGTGAAGAGGTTCTTTAGGACTTTGATTCGTCACTCCTTGAACCAGTTCATGCTATTTAACAATTTAAAGGATGCTGAAACAAATTCCAGGCAATAAGATAATGCATTTAAAAGTAGTTTTGAAAATATCTCCCCTAACAGCCTGGCTCACGGCAGGTGGCTGATCACTCAGGTGCAGTGTCAGTACTGGTGCTGCTTCACTCCCATCGGTATGCGGATATTCTCTGCAAGCCTTTATCGTGTTCATAAAACCGAGCAGTAGTTATCCGCTCCTAGAAAACGGGCACGGCATCGATTTGAATGTCGTCGCCATCCTCGTCTACGCGAACGTATTGGTCCACAAACTCAGCGTCTTTCATCTTTGTGATGCTTGCAACACGCTTAATATCCGTAATGGTGAGCAGCGGCCCAGTGGTTGTGCAGCAATTGGCGCACTGTAAACAATCGATACACGAGAAGGCCTTCTCATGTGCATCATGCATTACTTCATCCAACTGCCGCGGATTCATCCGTTTCAGTCGCTGTACAAACTGTTTCTGATTGCGGGCGCGCGCTTATTGGGCAAGACCGATTTTACCCGTAAAAGTAGAACCTTCTGCTGTTACGCGGTAGATGTAAACACCTGCGCTCAACTCGAGATTGATGGCTTTGGCCGCTTATACGTCTGTCCAAACCATCCTTCCACTGGCATCAAAATCTGGAGTTCTGCCGTTCGTTCACAGATTTCAACCACGTAACATCGCTCTGTAACACGCAACGGCCTTCTTCAGCTCATCTTCTATTCCAAGTGCGTTCAGGCTTCCAATGCTTCGTCAACAGCCACCCCATATCAAAATTCGTGCGCTTTACGTACGAACGGTCGGGTCGAACGAAGGTAGTACTCTGGCTGATATACCACTCCGGAACTGCTGTGTAATCGGCATGTCGCCATCATATATAATGCAATGGATATTGTTGTTGTTACGGGTATGCGGTTGCATCTGCATTCGTCTCATTCGATCGCGATCTAGTGCCCAAAACACTACTGGGTCGCTATTGGTCTGATAGTCGTTGTAAATAGCTACCACTTCATCGGCCGTGTTGTTGCAAATGGTGCACCAATTGGTGAAGAATTTGAGCACAACGATCTTGTCATTATTCAACTCAGTAAAAAGGTTGCGCTCTACTCCATCTACATCTGTAATTGTAAAATCTGAAGTTGTCTGCGCTTGCGCTAAGGGAGAAAAGGACAACGGCCGATAGTAAAGCTCTCATACTTGTAAATTTCGAATGAAGATACGCGTGGAGGATAAGACCGAACGGAGTCTGGCCGACACTTACCTATTTAACCATTGACCGCCACGACTTCAGAAATTTCGCCTGGCAAACGGTTTTTAAGAAGTGTTTCGATACCGTTCTTTAACGTTACTGTGGACGATGGGCAACCACTGCAGGCACCACGAAGCACTACGTTTACCACGCCATTCTCGTATCCTTTAAAGGTGATATTACCACCATCTTGAGCCACAGCTGGTGCAATTTCAGCATCTAGAATGGCTATGATCTTTTCTTCCAATTCCGATTGTGCTTCGGCATGTACCGTTGTGGTAGCAAGTTGCTCTTTGGTCTGCACTACAGTCGGGTCGAACTCGGTAATGATGGCTCCTCCAGAGTTGAGGTAATCGCGAATGAATTCACGCAATTCAATGACCACGTCTTCCCACGAGATCATATCCGACTTCATCACTGTGATGAAATTATACTGAATGAAAACCCCAGTTACGAACGGAAACCCGAATAACTTCATAGCAAGCGGGCTTCCCTTGGCTTCGTCCATGCTGGTATATTCTGCCAAACCATCTTCCAAGAGAACTCGGTTGGCCACAAACTTCATTGTGGTAGGATTGGGCGTACTTTCTGCGTAAATGGTATATGGGATGGTTTTTTCCATGATGTTTATTCTATGATGATTTTGCGCTGCAACACGCCTTTATCGGTAGCAATTCTGAGCAGATACACTCCTTTGACGTAAGAGGTCATGTCAAACTCCTTTCTCCAATAGCTACGCTGCTGCAAACTATTCTGGTAAACCCGCTGACCCAGAACATTGTTCAGTTCGATCTGCAGATCGGTTGCTTCGTTCAGATCCAACTCAACGGTAAACATTCCAGTATTCGGATTGGGATACACTGTGAAACCATCTTCAGATAATATCTCTCCGACACCAACTCCGAATTCCACCACCACGATGCTTTGGCTTGTAGTGGTGGTGCAATTGTAATTGATGGCTGTTAATGTGATGGTATAAGTACCCGGATCAGTGTATACGTGAATTGGATTTACTGTTGGGTCTGACCCTGTTCCGTCTCCAAAATCCCAGATGTATTCTGTGGCGTTCGTGCTGTTGTTGGTCAGCTCTACATTACCTAAACCAGATAGGACAACTGTATTTGTGCTCATGGTAAATGCAGCGGAAAGTCCTATTTGAGGACAATCCCAATTCACATTTACATCCAAATAAGCCGTATCTGAACAAATGCCATTAGATGCGATCATGAACACTGGTCTAACGCCAACCTGAATGAAAGCGTGACTAGGGTTCTGCTGTGTGACGAGTGGCGTACCATCTCCGAAATTCCAGGTCCATCCGTTAACAGCTGGCGTGGTATTGTCTTGAAACGAAACCGTAGCTCCCAAAGTAGCATTTGGTGGGCCTGTTATACTTGCATTGACTGCAGGGAACGTATTTATCAATAACTGATCGGACGCTTGGCAGCCGTATTGGTTGGTAATGGTGACGCTGTAGATACCGCCCTGAGAGGTTTGCAGGGTTTGGTCTGCTTCTCCAGGAAGGGGGTTTCCCTCATAGAACCATTCGTAGGTTGAGCCTTGGTTCAATGCATTGAGAACCGGATAAGACTCGTTCTCGCAGACGTTAATGTCTGCTCCTAAGAAAACTGTAGGATCGCTGACAAGAACCTCAACCTCGTCTTCTCCAGTGCAGCCGTCTTCTTCTGTTACATTAACAACATAAATGCCTGGCAGATTCACTCCCAGTTCAATGCTGTTTGTTCCGATAGGGTTACCCGTTCACTGTCCAAGCATAGTTTGCATCTTCAATACCTGCGTTGCTGAAGAACGGGCAGTGGGCTTCCTTCGCACAGTGCTTCATCATCTCCACATCGACCGGTGAAATCGTGTATATCTCTACTTCAACCTCATCTGTACCCGTACATCCAGGGCCGTAACTGACCTCCACAGAATAGGTTCTGCAATGGTGGTCTCTAAAAACTGCTGAGGCAAATCCTGTTGGGAATCCGTTCAAAGACCACAGGTAAGAAGCACCATCATTTCCATTTCCGTCAAGCACAGGCAGGTCCCCAGGGAAACAGGCCTCAGGTCTTCCAAGGTCAAATCAACTTGCTCCAATACATGAATGGTGTCGGTGGTTTTAGAGGTACCGCAGCGCCAGTAAGCGATCAACTGCACAATGTAATCACTAAGGTAGCGAATGTTACCGTTCCAGGATTCTCATCTAGACGATGCGACGATCCTCCCTGAAACGATCCATTCGTAGGTATCTCCTTGGAAAGTGGTAGAAAGGTCTGTTGTTTCGCCTCGCAAATCGTAGTTCTGCTTGCATCGATAACGGTGATCGAAGTCTTTCACCAGAATGTTCTATAGAAGTGCTGAAACCATCCACAATAAGAGTCAGGTTTCTAGAACCCAAAGCCCTGAATACTGCACGGTATCTATCTGCGCGCCACTGTTCTGAGGCTCGCTCCGAAGCCAAATATCCAATCGATCACCCTGTTGCATTGGTCCTCAACCCGTACATTGGAATTGGTACAACCGAAATACTCCACATTGTACCTCCGGCTCAAACTGGTTGTAGATGTTGGGACGAGAACCAAGGTTCCGTCCAGTTGATAAAGACCTCTTGCTCCATCAGAACCTTTTCCTCCTTCGCCACCAAAGCCACCATCGCCTCCACGATCGCTATCTCCACCTTGCCGTTGTTGCAGCTGGCATTGGGTCCGTTATCGCCAATAACCTCCTAATACCACCTTGGCCACCTACACCACCAATACCACCTGGGCCTCCTTGACCGCCTTGGCCTCCAAAACCTGGCAGATACTGACAATCTTGAATAACTCCGTTTGTGCCGTTGTTATACGTGAAAATGCAAAAACACCTCCACCCACCTTCGCCACCAATTCCGCCATTTTCCACGTTACGCCCTCTCCACCGCCTCCGCCACCACCTCCGGTACCAGTTGTGTTGTAAGCAGTATCGCTGCTAAAAGGTGACGACCAGAGGTAATATTTCGAACATTCATCAGGTTTCGGCGCAGCCTTTGCTGCCACCGCCACTGCCACCGCCACCTCCGGCACCATCGGTAAGGCCTGGGTCTCCAGTAGCACGGTTGGCGCGTAGAATCCGCCAGCATAGCCAGCGTAACCTTGTACCCTTGTCCCCCGTCAACTCCTTCCAAACCATCATCTCCATCTCGCCATGGTTGAGGTTGGTTGCGGCACAGGTGTTGGTGGTATGGTAACCCCACAAAGGCCAGCGCCTGTTGTCCTCCAACGCCAGCACCAGAACCTTGTCCGCCGCTCCATTATCGCCCGGATTGGCAAACTCGCCATCTCGGCCTCCACGTACCACGCACAGAAATTGAAGATCGGGTCGCAGATCTCTTCTATTGTAAATCCTCCCCACTCGCCTCCGTCACCGCCATTTCCGCCTGCATTGCTTCCAGCGAACGATGCAGAACCTCCAGCTCCACCTGCTCTGCAACAAGGACCTTCGTCCTCTCCTGTCTCCCCATCCAATCCATTGGCACCGGGAATTCCAGGTGTGCCTTGCGTACCAGGAAGCCCATCCGATCCATCGCCCGTAAACACAATGCATCTAGAGACGTAATAATCCTGACATCCTGCCAGATACAGCCCGTAGATACTCACGCCATTATCCGGAGCGTCATCTACTTTGATCGTAAGGTCTTGAAATCTGAAATTCGATTGATTCTCAGCTTTTACGGCAATCAATGCCTTGTTCGCAACATCATAATTGCTCGCATCGCGATGAAGAATGGTTGAATCTGCATTGGTCTTGTACCAAGATCCTTCTTCAAAACCACCTTCGAAAACAAGGTCTGATGGCAATTCCAAGGTCTCGGTAAGTTCGTAAACACCATGTGCCAAACGCATGTGGTTATTGGCCGCGTCCACCAAGGTGAATGCGTGCTGAAGTTCGGCCGGGTTGTTGCGCGTTCCTGTAACACCCGATGTGGCGCCAGTTGGTGATACGTAAATGATTCCACATTCTTGGCCGCGAACGGTCCACGATGCAACGATCAAAGCGATGGTAAGAATGAATCTAAAGCAGGTGTTCAACATGATTCGAGCAGTAGCTACAATTTTACGGAATTTCTACGGCCAATACAGATTACAGATGGACGTTTACCAAGGTGTTTCGTTTATTTAACGCACTAACGCAAAACAGGTTGTTCTAAATGGGATTGATACGCACACTGAATGGAGTAACTCCAAGTCTTGGAAAAGACTGCTTTATTGCAGAAAACGCCACACTTATTGGCCGAATAACCGCTGGCAACAATTGCAGTTTCTGGTACAACTGCGTGTTGCGTGGCGATGTGAACGACCTGATACTTGGCGACCGCGTGAACATACAGGACGGGGCCGTGGTGCACGGAACCTACGAGAAAAGTGCCACACGTATTGGCAACGATGTAACTGTGGGCCATAACGCCATTGTACACGGTTGCGAAGTACACGATAACGTGCTAATTGGTATGGGTGCCATTGTAATGGATAACGCCATTGTGCCCTCTGGAACCATTGTAGCCGCTGGTGCCGTAGTGTTGGAGAACCAAGTGTTGGAACCCAACTGCATCTATGCCGGAACGCCCGCCAAAAAGGTGAAGCAATTGGACCCCAACACCGCCCCCGAAATACTGAAAGGCATTGCCGCCAAGTATGTGATGTACAGCGGGTGGTATGCTAGTGGGAAATAATAGTAGGTTTTTGTTCTCAATTCTTTCTCTCAGGTCCGCGGAAGTGCGCTAGGTGTATTTTGGGGTTTGTGGCGAAACGTGGCATCGGCATGCGTTGCGCATAGCACGAATTTCAAGCCACTTTTGCGCTGATCACTTCAAGCTCGGCATTGGAGTTCTCCGCTTTCTTCAGATTATCGAGAATGATCTGCGAGGTTTCTTCCTTGAAGAATTTTGCACCACAGTTGGTACAGACCATTGCTGGCAGGTCCTTCATAATGATCAAACGGCCATTCTTGTTGAACAGCTCTTCGGTGATTCCTTCCTTACAGGTTCCAATATGACAGATGCTACAGATCATGGCTGATGTTTTTTCGTTTCAAAATCCTCTTCCCAAATATCGGTATTCGGCAAGTATGCTGTAATGACGTGAACGGTCTGCTGATGTTGCGCGCACACCACATGAATTGCACGACCTTCAATGGTTCCGAGCATCAGTTTAGACTCCCCTTTCGGGTCTTCAGGGTATGAACGTATCACTTTTCCATTCCGGATAACTTCTTTCACATCCTGAATGGTGATGTTCTGCATCATCACTCATTTCGATAAGCGCGTGTTTTGTGAAATAGAAGTAGACCGCCATTCACACAAGATAGCCGATACTTGATTGCTGCCACAGTAGGGCTCTGGATGGGGTCTAAGTGGGTGAATTGCGTTAGCCACACTTGTCATGCTGACAGAAGGAAGCATCTCGCATGAATAGAGATTCCTGTGCCTGGAATGACAAAACGGTCAAGGGACTAACTCCTCTTACGGCCCTTTATTTTGCGGTCGTAGGGGGTATGATGGTCGGCTGATGAGATCGGTCGGAATTTAGCGAAGCGTCTCTCTGCCAGACAGAAAACTGACCGTGTTCTGTTTCACACAACTCATCCTGCAGAGGCTGAGCGAGCACTACGGAACACTTAGCGAGCAGGGTTTTGTGGCTGAACTTTGCACGGGCACGCGTTACGAAAAGCTAAACGCCTTCTTGAGTATTTTTGGGTTTTGTGCTGAGGCATGGGAACGCTCCTTTTGTCACGCTGACGAAGGAAGCGTCTCTCTTGATGTGAGATTCCTCGTTCCTCGGAATGACAAAATTGGTGCTCAGGTTTTCTCTCAAGTCCGTGGAAGTGCGCTCAGTGTATAGTGGTTTTTGAGCTAAGATGAACGCGTATCCCAATTGGTCAGGATTTCTGCTGGTATGAAAAATACCAATGACGTAAATCTACCTGCTGCCTACTAGATAATGAATGCCGTATGAAGCGGTCTACAAAGGCAATGTGAACTTCTTTATAGCGGAGTTGGCATTCCTTGGGGTTGCGGGGAAATCTCAAAAGAAGTCGTGCCTCAACGCATAGTTCAAACTCTGCTCCCAAATGCGGGCGCTGTTCCTCGTACCAGTCAGATGCCGCGAATAGGTCTGATTCCGAATCGGCCGAAAGAAGAACGGTGTACACCACCTATCTTCGATTCTGAAGTTTCTGTTTTCTCGTCCCAGTTGCGGTAATCGTTCTTACCTGCATTGTGCTTATCCAGTCTATGGTCGAAGGTTCCTTGCGCTGTGCATCTGTAAGCGGGACCTCCTGCTTGATGCTGTCCCAAATGCGCTCTACCAACAGGATGCTTCTGCATACTCCAAACGTTCTGTTCCTGAATGCTCATATGGTAAAGATAAAGAAAGAAGACAATCTGGATTCTATGAAGCCCTACATATGTAACTGGGCAAAGCCGAAGGTCATAGCTGTATGATGGTCTGTGTCCATCAAATTAAAAATCAACGAAAACTAACATGGCAGAAAAACAGGTTTTGTTCTCACAGTTGTCCTCTCCAGGTCCGTGGAAGTGCGCTAGGTGTATTTCGGGTTTGGTTTGAAATCTCACAAATGTTGCTCAAAATCACTTCTCTGATGTGCTTTTGCAACGCTAAATTCAGTTGCTAATTTCCAGTAGAATATCACATGCAGCCATAACTGAACCGCCTGAGACCCTTGGTCAATTCTTCGGCTTCTCTGCCCAGACCTACATTATCTGATAACAATAGAAAATGCTGCTCCATGGCCTGAACGTAACGCTTAGCCTGATCGAGGTCGAAGCGGAAGATCCCATATTCGAATATGTCCTCAAGGTCGGTGGCCGCGGCCACGGAGAGTTTATAGACGCCCATCTTTGCGCAGTTGCGCTTCCTTCGATTTCAGAATCCATCAGACGCAGGCGTGTACCTCGCTTGCCGTTATTCGTCAGCCTCTCGGCGCATTACAGTTTAGCGTTCTTTTCGCGGTCTTTTCTTACCAGTTCTCGAACGTATTCGCTCTCGTTGGCATACTCTCGATGAAACCAGCGATTGCATCCAGTTGCTGAGTGTGTCGGTAAAGGTGATGGATTTACGTACTGTGGCCATGTTTTCTCGTGTCGGATACACGAAGATACGAAAGGTGGTGCGATATGGAACCGCCCATTGTGAGTACTTTCCTTTTTACCCATGAAGATGGGTGATCGTAAGACGAGGTGAAACGTTCTTTTTCTCTCTTGCTCGTGGAAGTGCGCTCAGCGTATTTTGGGTTTTGTGCTGAACTTTGCACGGGCACGCGTTACGCGAAAAGCTAAACGCGCGCTAGCGGAGGTAACACCTAAGCTACGACCATTGTCATGCTGAGGAACGAAGCATCTCAGAATAGCCAGAGATTCCTCGTTCCTCGGAATGACAAAAAGGAATTCGTCAGGAAACGTGCGGAATGCTACAGTGCTCCGACCGTAGCTCGCTGCCAAAGAAGATGGAGGCGTGCTCATCAAAATTGGTGGTATCATCGGTGGTTAGGAACCTTCTCGTTCCGTTCTTACTGCACAGTT
Organism: Flavobacteriales bacterium; assembly: GCA_018402015.1. Taxonomy (GTDB): domain Bacteria; phylum Bacteroidota; class Bacteroidia; order UBA10329; family UBA10329; genus UBA10329. The sequence continues at coordinate 18,320 of JAGYJL010000021.1, forward strand.
GCTCCATTTCGGGATGGCGGTGCAGGTAGTCTTTCAGACTTTCGGCTACAATTGTGCCTTGAGATAGCACACGGACCTGTGCAGGTAAGTACTGCTGTATCTTGTCTTCCAACAACGGATAGTGCGTACAGCCCAACAGAATGGTGTCTATTCCGGGGGCCTGTTCCATCAGTTGCTCCACATACTCTTTTACAAAATGATCGGCTCCGGGCCCTTGGTGCTCGTTATTCTCAATAAGCGGCACCCACATGGGGCAGGCCTGCTGGTAAACCTCCACATTCGGAAACGTTTTACCGATCTCTATGGGATAAGACCCGGAAAGGACGGTACCCGTTGTACCGAGCACGCCAACCTTTCCGGTAGTGGAATACGTGCCTATGACCTCTGCTGTGGGTCGTATCACGCCCAGCACCCGTAGTTTGGGATCCATCTTTACAAGATCCTTCTGTTGGATGGTTCTCAGCGCCTTTGCCGAGGCCGTATTGCAGGCCAGAATAACCAACGGACAACCAGCATCGAACAGTTTGAAGACACATTCTCTGGTATACTCGTATACGGTTTGGAACGAGCGCGTGCCGTATGGCGATCGGGCGTTATCTCCCAAATAGAGGTAGTCGTACTGAGGAAGAAGAGCTGCCACTTCTCGCAGTACGGTAAGGCCTCCATAGCCCGAATCGAATATGCCTATCGGATGATTATCCATCAAAAAAAAGACCCGCCTTCATGACGGGTCTAAATATCCTTAAATGTTCTGAGGTTCTTAAAGACCGAGCTTAACCTTCACTTCGGCCATTACATCTTCGGTATCCTTAGCGTAAAGAAGTACGCCCAAAGAGCTATCGAAAATGTAGGTGTATCCTTTAGCTACGGCTACTTCATCAATTGCCTTTCTGGCCTTATCGATAATAGGAGTTAGCACCTCTTGCTCTTTCTTGCCTATCTCTTCTTGCGCCTGCTGCTGGAATTCCTGAATTCTTCTTTCAAGATCAGCGATCTCACGCATTTTAGAGTTACGCACCGTTGCTATCATGTCCTTTTCTCCTGCTTGGAAAGCCGTAACCTTTCCTTCATATTCCTTTGCCATTGCTTCCAATGCAGATTGAAACTCTTTTGCAAATGCTTCAAGATCTTTCTCTGCTGCTGCTTTCTCTGGCATCAATTCAAGCAACGCGGCCGAATCGATATGTCCGAATTTCTGCTGTGCAAATGTTGGTGCAGCAGTAATCAATGCGATAAATACTATGATCAGTTTTTTCATTTTTCTTGTTTTTCGGGGCGCAATATTAAAGATTATTTCTCCGTCTTGACAGAGTAGCCCAACTCGTCAAGAATGTCTTCGCTCAGGTCGTATTTAGCTGAGGTATAAAGCATTGTAAGCGTGCCGGCCTTGTCGAAAATAACGGCATAGCCACGCGCATCGGCAATCTCTTTGATAGCCGCATAAACCTTGTCTTGAATTGGCTTGGTGAATTCCTGACGCTTCTGAAAAAGGTCGCCCTGAAAACCGAAACGCTGCTTCTGCTTTTCCTTTGCTTCTTTCTCCTTTTCAATGATCTGTTCTTCGCGCTTGCGTTTCATGTCATCTGTAAGCAGGATCTGCTCTGCCTGGTAGTCCTTGTACATTCGGTCGATCTCGGTATACATGGCTTCGATCTCTTGCTGCCACTGAACGGATATTTCGTTCAATTCCTGTTGTTTCTGTTGGTATTCAGGAATGTTTTCGAGGATGTAGTTGGAATCTACATAACCGAAACGTTGTGCATTTGCCGTAAGTCCTATCACGGCCATTATCAGTGTAAAAACAGTTCGTTTCATGCTGTTATAAGATTAGAATTGTTGTCCGATTGAGAAATGGAATTGGCCAGGGGCCATGTTCGGGTAGCCAGGAACGTCATCAAATCTCCACCCATAATCGAGACCCAACAGTCCGAACATTGGAAGGAAGATACGAACTCCGACACCCGCTGATTTTCTAAGTTGAAACGGTCTATACTCATTGAACGTGAGGTATGAGTTTCCTGCTTCTGCAAACGCAAGGATGTAAACCGTTGCCTGCGGATTAGGTGAAACTCTGTATCGTACCTCTGCTCCATACTTCGTGAATATTGTACCACCTACCTGTCTGTTGTTAATTGCCGGAGTCAAAGAGTTGTTGTCGTAACCACGCAACGCAATGATCTCTCTACCATCCAATCCGAATCCACTCAGACCATCGCCACCAACATAGAAGCGCTCAAATGGTGCTGCCCCTAACTGTGTATTGTAACTGCCAAGGAATCCGAATTGCATCTTGGTCTCTATAACCAAATTCTTTGCCAAACTGATGTACCACTTGGCATCGAACTTCCATTTGTGGTATTCTATCAGCTGGTATTTCTTAGATGGCTCCGCTGTTTCGTAGTCGATGCCCGTAAATGCTGAGAACGGTGGAGTAAGCTCCACACTTGCCACAAGCGTAGAACCATAAGTTGGGAAGATCGGATCACCAATGGAATTCCTTGTTAAGGTAAAACGGTAACTAAAGGTGTGTGAATTACCATTATTGAATCCTGAGATCAGTGGATAGTTCTCCAAGATGTAGTTCTGATAGTTCAACTCGTGCTGCATAGAGAAGAAGTCATCAGGCCATTTCAATCTTGACCCCAGACCAACGGAAACACCGGTGATTCTGATGGCCTCGCGGTTCTCCTGACCTCGCTGAAGACCGTTTGACTGCACCGAGTGGTAGGCTGAAACACTGAAGGCATTTGGTTTATTCCCTCCCAACCAAGGCTCCATGAAAGAGAAATTGTAAGACTGGAAGAACAAGCCGTTGGACTGCGCGCGTAAGCTGAGCCGCTGACCATCACCCGCTGGAAGCGGTCTCCACGCGCCTTTCTTAACCATGTTTCTCAACGAGAAGTTGTTGAACGACACACCCAAGGTACCCACAATTCTACCAGCACCCCAACCGCCCGAAAGTTCGATCTGATCCGAAGGTTTTTCCTCTACCGTATAAACGATGTCTACAGTTCCATCAACCGGGTTCGGTTTAGGTTCAACTCCCAAGGTCTCGGCATTGAAATATCCTAACTGTGAAAGTTCTCGTTGGGTACGGATAATATCTGCTCTACTGAACAACTGACCAGGCTTGGTTCTTACCTCACGCATGATCACATGGTCATTGGTCTTTGTATTTCCAACCACAGTAACACGATTGATGGTTGCTTGCTTCCCTTCGCGGATACGCATTTCAAGGTCGATACTGTCGTTTACAACAAGCACTTCAACTGGCTCCACATTGAAAAACAGGTAACCATCATCCAAGTAAAGCGAGCTCACATCACGTCCGTTCGGATTCATGAACAGATTCGCGTCCAAACGCGCCTGATCATATACGTCTCCTTTCTTGATCCCGAGAACCTTTCCCAATAACTCAGACGAATATTTGGTGTTCCCTGCCCAAGTAATGTTTCTGAAATAGTACTTACGGCCTTCTTCCAGGTTTATCTCCACGTTAATGGAACCATCTCGATTGGAATAAATGGTATCGCTGATTATCCTAGCATCTCGGTAACCCATTTGGTTGTACTTGGCAATCACCGCTTTTTTGTCATTCTCGTATTCGTAATCAAGGAATTTGGAGGTTTTCCATACTCTCCACCATGTACGTTGCTTGGTCTCTTTCATGGCTCGTACCAACTTTCCCTTTTTCACTTCCTCGTTACCTCGGAAAATGATTCGCCCAATTTTAACCTTCTTCTTCCTGTCTACATTGAATTTTAGAATAACGCTGTTAGGTAAGGTGGAGTCGGTTTCAGTGATCGTTTCAACTGTCACATTCAGAAATCCCTTATCGATGTAGTGGTTCTTAATGATGTTCTCCGTAGAAACAATGATGTTGTCTGTTACAACCTTTCCTTTTATGAGGCGAATTGACTCCCGAATATCATTGGCGTCTCCTTTTTTCACGCCTTTAAGCGCATACTTACTCAGTCGCGGTCGCTCTTGAAGTTTGATGTCGAGAAAGATCTTATCGTCTACGATCTTCGTGGCGCTGATATCTATGTCGCTAAAAAGCCCTTGATCCCAAAGTTTATGTATGGCCTCTGTTATCGCTTCGCCCGGAACTTGGATCTTTTCTCCTACACTTAATCCAGACAGCAACACCAGTACCTTCTTGTCGAGATACCTTGTGCCTGAAACAGTAATACCGCCAACCTCATATTGCTTTGGAGCAGAGTAATCGAGTTTGTCCTGTCCAACCGATATTTGCGCGAATCCGGCCGTTGATATCAATATCAACAACGAGAAGGCAACCAACACTATTTGACCAAGCTTACGCACTGACCTGCTCACTGATCTTTCCAAATCTTCTTTCTCGTCCTTGATAATCAATTATGGCTGCTTCAAAATCTGCGCGGGTAAAATCTGGCCAGAGTTTGTCTGTAAAATAGAGTTCGGCATATGCGATCTGCCAAAGCAGAAAGTTAGAGATGCGATGTTCACCGCTTGTCCGAATAAGCAATTCAGGGTCTGGAATTCCAAGCGTGCAAAGATGTGCATCGATAACCGATTCATCAATCTTATCTGGATCCAATTTTCCTGATTTAACATTTTTTGCAATCGCCTTAACCGCCTCTGTCAATTCCCACTTTGACGAATAGCTAAGCGCCAACGTTAAAGTCATACGGGTATTGCCTTTGGTCTTCTCAATTGCTTCGTTAAGTTCTTTCAGACAGGATTTAGGTAAGCTGTTCAACTGACCGATCGCATTCAATCTGATGTTGTTTTCGGTAAGCGTCTTCGTTTCCTTATTGATTGTTTTTACCAATAAGGTCATGAGTGCGTTTACCTCAATTCGTGGTCTGTTCCAGTTTTCGGTAGAGAACGCATACAAGGTCAAATGTTCAATACCCATCTCGGCGGCAGCTTCAACCGTATCGCGAACCGCTTTAACTCCATTGTTATGACCAAAAGTTCTGAGTTTACCGCGCTGCTTTGCCCACCTTCCGTTTCCGTCCATGATCACGGCTACGTGCTTGGGTAATTTACTTTGGTCTATTCGCTGGTCTATGGCCATCTACAAATTAAAAATCGCCCCGAAAGGCGATGCAAAGGTACTCTACTGTTTTAGAATTACTGATAGGCCGGGCATTTAGCTGGTTTCGCTTTAATGTTCATCGAAAAAGTGATGAGCGCAAAAGAATACCAATCATTGGTCTTTGAGTTGCCGCGTTGTCTTCCCTCTAAGGTTTCGTCTGTAAGTGTTGAGCGATTAGCAAGTTCGTACGCTATATCTCCTCGCTCGGCTTGAATCACATCCGGAGAGGCATATGTTCCGCTTACATCATCCAAATAGTCGGTGAACGTGTAACGCATTCCCCATTCCAAACCCACGGAAAATGTTTTTGAAATATTGGCTTTCATACCCAAGCCAAACGGAATAGAGGCTGTGGTCAGCGAATACTTTTTTCTGTCAGGATAGAATGTGGTGCCTTGGCCCTCTGTACCCAATGGTTGCAATTCGTACTTGTTTCCGTCAGCGGCAGTTGTAATCGGATTGAACTTGAAAACCGCAATTCCTCCGAAAAGAAATGGTGTGATCGGGTGCTGCATGTCTCCGGGTGCGTACTTGAAGAAGTTGAATTCCCCAGTGATGGCAAAGTCATAAATGAACGATTCGAAATTCAGGTTACGGTCTATCTGCGATGCGACTTTAGATTTTGCATCGTTGCCTTTCAAGTAGCCCATGGTGAACGCACCTCGTACAGAGAAACGCTCGTTAAAATTGTACCGATAGAAAGCTCCACCAGCAGGCATCACTTGTTTAAACGGTATATCCGGATTCAGGTCTCCTAGATAGAAAGAAACACCTCCCATCAATCCAAACTCCGAAAACTGAGCTTTCAGTTGAGCTGAATTTACAAGAACGAATAACAGTAATGTGCTTAGATATTTCATCGCAAACTATGACTCTTAGGTCATTAGAACTTAGGAAGACCCTTCCTTGTTGTACGAATCTTTCTTTGATAGGTGATCATCAAGAACATGTAGGAGTCCAAATCGGTTGGATCGCCTCTTTGCTGACCAGGACATGCTGAACACGCGCCAGGGAACGTTTCTATGTCATCTGGAGCCCTATTCAATGAAGGATCTGCCAAAGCACGGGCCACATCGTCATAATCCAACAGATTGCTGATCTGAGAAGCATTCGGAGCCCACTGTGAATATACATAGGTCAAACTCACGTCATCCATATAATCGGTGAATGTCTTCCTAAGACCATACTCCAAACCAATGCTGCTTTTCTTATCCAAGGCGTATTTCATTCCAATTCCGAACGGAATAACGAACTGCCAATTGGAATATTCTTTCCTTGAAGGAACAAATTCTTGACCTTCGGTGTGAAGTTTTCTAAGCGAATGCCACTTACCATTGTAATTGGCCATTGGGTTCATGTAAAGAAGTCCAACGCCCGCAAATCCATAAACATAAACCTGACTTCCTTTTCGGCCTTTACCTCTAACCCTCCTGATCTTGTATCGACTTCCGATGGATTCTCGCATCCATGACACTTCAATTTGCGTGGCCCATTCTACAACAGGTGAACGGAAGTGAAGATTCCGATTGTTTCTGAACGGTTCTTGCGTGTACTTATCGTCTCCATAAACCTCTCCAAAACTGAATCCTGTCTTTGCAGAAACGTAAGGCGATATCTTGTATCGGAAACCAAGATTAAGCACGTACCTGGTAGAAGCCGCATCCATATCGAAAAACCAATCCGATCCGATCTGATTACGACCCCCGACATCGCCTAAGAACTGAGTTGCTCCAAGCGCTGTGACCCACTCATATCGCTGGCGTTTCCAACGCTGAGCATTGACCAACGTTGGCAGAATCAATAAACAAAGTATAATGAACTTTTTGCTCATAGCGGTTGATACTTAGACAGTTGGTCTAAGTTTGCAAATATAGCTATTATTGAATTGGAACCGTTTTAGAGCTTTCAATTGCGTCTATCGTGTCCCCACATGAGTTTGCCTCTTAAGGTATCGAAGTAGTCGTGCGGTCCAAATCGAATTAGACCAACCTTAAAATCTGCTTTGGAAATCTGTATTTCAACATCCGAATTCACCACCTTCGACTGCGAGTCAAGAGAGATCATGAAATTGGGGTCTATATCCTCAATTTTCAGGGTAATCCTACGGTCATCCCCTATCACCAATGGCCGAACGTTGAGGTTATGCGGTGCAATTGGCGTGATAATGAAATTGCTTGTTCCAGGAGCAATGATAGGTCCTCCGGCACTTAGAGAATATCCGGTTGAACCGGTTGGAGTGGAAATGATCAATCCATCGGCCCAATAGGTGTTCAGAAAGAAATCGTCCAAATAGGCTTTTACCACAACCATGGATGATGTGGCGCTCTTATGAACACTTACTTCATTAAGCGCAAAGTTGTCGTTTCCGAAAAGACCTATCTCGGTCTCAGCCTTCACCAATGTTCGTTGATCAACTTGGAAATTACCACCGACCAGGCGCTCAAGGGCCTGTTCAAGCTCTTCGAATGGCGTGCTGGCCAAAAACCCAAGTCTTCCAGTATTTACCCCAAGAATAGGAATGGCGGAATCCGCCACTTTTCGGACCGATTCCAAGATGGTTCCGTCTCCACCGATACTGATGAGCGCATCGAACTGATTCTTGAAGAATCGTTGTTCACCGATAATTCTCGCAGAATCAACTCCTCCCATCTGGGCCATTTCCTGCGTAAAAAACACGGATTGGAACTTCTGATCCAATAGTTGTAGGATGGCTTCGAGTCTTGGTCTGTCGGTCTCGTACCTTAATCTACCATGAACAGCAATACGCATAGATCAGATGTGCTTAGTGAAGTGTAAGAAAAAACCATGCTCTAAATTCTTGTTTACGGAGTATTCCGCTCTCCAAGAAATATCATAGAAAGTTACTAGATCGATTCCCAATCCTCCGCCTAGAAGTAGGCTTCCGGCAAGTGGATTACCAAAATTGTATTGATTATCGATAACGAATCCCATGTCAAAATTCAGATTTGCGTACAGCGCCAACGGCAGCGTGTTGAATTTGTTCGACTTTAAGAATTTCAATTTGACCTTTCGAAAGGGAAGTATGGCCCATTTCAACCCCGTTTTGAGCAAACCATAATGTTGACCATCTACAACATATCGTTCGTATCCCCGTACAAAATCTCTTTCGTACCCTAGTCCTCGCTGCAATGAGTAGGCTTGATTATTGGTTGACGAAACCTTGATCTTTTGACCATGTGCGAAGTACCACCTTTTGTGAAGTTGCCAATACTTGGCAAACTCTACTTCTAAGGACCACATGTCGATGGGACTATCGAAAATTCGGAACCCATCTTTACGAACTCGAAGTTCAAACCTGTAGCCTTTCAACGGATAATCTGTGTAATCTGTAAGGTCTCTGGTTACCTCATATTCAACCGAAAAATACTTTACCACATTCTCTCCAGCTCCAAAATACTCTGGCTGAAGTTTGGCTACCGAATCCAGAATCCAGAAATGTGTAAACCCTAACTCCAATTTATGGACGTTGTAGAGGTTTGGGCGCCAACGGGGTGTAATGGTTCCAAAAGCTTCTCTTCTGATATTCCGATTTGGATTCTTGTAGAAAACGCGCCTGTTATCTACCGTTGCGTACGCCACTTCATGACCTTGTCTGTAGCCACCTTGAAATTCTATTCCCCACTTCTGAGCGTGATCCAGATACGGGATCTCGTACCTAAGTTCGTATTGGTTGTTGTACCCGAATCGAAGATGTAAAGTCAACTCTTCGCGCCTACCTCGAAAGTTGCTCCATTTCACCAATGTACCGTAATCCAATCTGTCCCATCGCATGGTTTCGAGCCATTCGCTGAAGTTACGGTCAGCAAATTCAACGAAAGGAATAGGCCAAACGTACCATCGCTCGGTAACACGAACCACCACATCTATTTCGTTCGGACCGTACCAGCAGGTATCAATCTCCACAAAGTTGAATAGCTGAAGATTCCACACATTACCCTTAGATCGCTCCAGGTGATACGCAACCTGACTTCTTGGAACGGATTGTCCTTCTCGGATGGTCATTTCGCGAAGCAGAATACGCTCTTGGGTTATCTTGTTTCCCTCGAAGGTTAAGGAACCAATAATAACATCGTCCTGTGCAATTGCGGTCAGGTGAAGAAGAATGAAGAAAAGGAGAAAAAAACGGGAAAGGAGTTGAACCACTAGATATTGATGTACCGCATCAATTCGTCATAGCGGCCTTTGAGGTCCTCAAGATGTGCACTTTCTTGGAAATATGCAATTACCTCATATCCATAGCGCTCTAAACTCTGTATGATGGAACCAACTTCCTCACGGTTCACCTTTAAAGTGAGCTCCAATTTGCTTGTCTCTGGTCGCTCAAACACGTAACTGCTAAGGATCTTGGCGTTGTTCGATTCTACCACGTGTGCCACTTGCGCCAACGAATAATCGTTCTTATTCAGGTTGAGTACGATGATTCCACCAGGCTGATTTATAACCGCCAGCTCTTCAAACTTTGTAACAAGTTCAGAAAGTGTGATGCAACCAAGGTATCGGTCATTCGAATCCAATACTGCTATGACAGAAAGATCTGTTGCGGTCAACTTCCGAATTACAGAATAAATGTGCTGCGATTCTAGAACATAAGACATGTTGAATACATCCTTTGATGCGATGACGGTATCGTCCTTTTCGCCATCCAAGATGTTGTCTTCGCTAATTAGACCGAGGAATTCTTGCCCATCAACAACAGGAAGATGCGACACTTTGAATTCATCCATCCAAGCCAAAGCACGTGCCACCTCGTCATTTGGTCTGAGGGGCGGAACAACTTTAGATATGAGTTCTCTGGCTAGCATTTGTTAGGATCGCTTGCAAAGTAAACGTAATCTGTTTCGAATTTGTTATGCCGATTGGCGAAATACCTAACATCAATTTGTTTGCCACACTCTACTTTTGGCGGCCAAAAGAGAGCCGTACAAGGATGACTACAACTAAACTGAGTGTCAACATCAACAAAATTGCAACACTACGGAACAGCCGTGGTGGGACTAATCCAAGTGTTGTTGAAGCCGCCATCAAAGCCCAGCAGTTCGGAGCCGATGGGATTACCATTCACCCTCGGCCAGATGAGAGACACATTCGCTACCAGGATGCCGTGGATCTAAAGCCTGTTGTTACCACTGAGTTCAATATTGAAGGTTATCCGAACGAGAAATTCATGCAGTTGGTGTTGGATCTGAAGCCTAGTCAAGTGACCTTAGTGCCTGATCCTCCTGGTGTGCTTACCTCCAATGCTGGCTGGAACACTATCAGGCATCAATCTCTGCTCCAGGACATAATTGGTAAGTTGAAGCATGCTGGTATCCGTAGTTCTATTTTCATTGAAACAGATGAAAAAATGATACGAGCTGCCAAAGAGACTGGCACCGACCGCATTGAGCTTTACACGGAAACCTATGCCGTTGGTTTTGCTTCTGATAAGGAAGCTGCTATAGCTCCATTTGTAGAAGCTGCGCTAATTGCGCATGAAGTCGGTCTTGGTATTAACGCGGGTCATGACCTTAGTTTGGAAAACCTGAAATACTTTGCGGAGAACATTCCGAATCTATTGGAGGTTTCGATAGGACACGCGCTTATTTCCGATGCCATTTATTTCGGACTGAGCAACACGGTGAAAATGTACAAGAATTGTCTTCGGTGAAGTTGAATTTCAAAGAATATGGCAACGGGAAACCGTTGGTGATCCTTCATGGACTATTTGGTTCTTTGGATAACTGGTTCTCGTTGGCCAAAGCCTTTTCCGACAAGCATCATGTTTATCTGGTCGATCAACGGAACCATGGGCAATCGCCACATACCGACACCCATACCTACGAAGAAATGGCCGATGATCTGTTGGGGTTTTTCGTAGAACATGGGCTGAAGGATGCGATTTTGATAGGACACTCTATGGGAGGAAAAAGTGCAATGACCTTTGCAGCAGAGCATTCGAACCTTCTTGAAAAGCTTGTAGTAGTTGATATGGGTGTAAAGCAATATCCGGTTCATCATGATCTTATAATCAGAGCCATGCAAGCACTGGATCTGCACAATATTTCATCGCGAAGCGAAGCAGAAGAAGAACTGCAACATTTGTTGGATGAAGAAGAAAGCACCATCCAATTCCTTTTGAAGAACATCTATCGCCAGAAGCAAGAAGACGGGTCAACGAATTACGCGTGGCGTTTCAATTTGGATGTTTTGGCTGAAGACATTGAAGAAATGGGCTTGCCAGTTTTGAAGGGTTCGAACACTGAAGCGCTCTTTCTCTATGGAACTAGATCCAAGTATGTTTTAGAAAGCGACAAGGCAGAAATCCTCTCCCTGTTTCCGAATGCCACTTTCAAGAGTTTGAACACTGGACATTGGGTACACGCTCAAGACCCAGAAGGTTTTGTAGCTGCAGTAAACGCGTTCATTGCTTGAAACAAAAAAGCCGCTGACCTTTCGGACAACGGCTTTTTTATTGATTCCTATCAATTTACTGAAGCACCACCTTCAAGGCTGTTCTTCCGTTCTCTCCCTCAACCGCAACGTGATAGATTCCTGCGTCAAGATTCGATAGATCGAACATCTCACGTGAGGTTCCAGCGCTGAAGTTCTTCGTTCTTGTTGAAACCGTTCTTCCAGTTACATCCAATACCATAATGGTCAATGTCTGCGATTCTTTCAAGCTCAGATTCAACGCAGCAATACCATCTGTTGGGTTCGGAAAAATGGAGAAATCTCCTTCCAATTGCTCAACAATTCCGTTGGGCGTAACAGTACAAGGCGTGGCCTGCTCGCCTATGTAAGTAAGTGTTTCAAAATCGATGTAGCATACCCAATTAACGCTATCAACAAATGGGTTTCTGTTGCCTTGCTCGCTCTCGATAAAATCATTTCGTGCAATTTCCCACGCGTCTGGTGGATCTTGCCAATGCCATTGCTTCAACACGTCCTGATCCTGTCCGTACTGAACAATGAAATCGATCGGATTAGGAAGCTCCCATGTTCCACCTGTTCCGTTCCATTTGGTGGCCATGTAGAAAATAGCTCTTGCTGCATCTCCCTTATGCTGATCGCGCGGTTCGTAAACACGCTGCCCATCTGCATTATCTCCGTATTGGGCATCAAGGAAAAAGCTAGCCTGTGTTACCACTTCGCCTAACGGGCGGTTACTACGAACTGCATTTGCATTGTCTTGATGAACAGGAAAAAGGTTGTGCATATCAGAGTATTCCATTCCTTCTTGGTCTGGGAATGTTGGCATCCAACTGTGCGGCCAAGAATGTTCTCTGCTTAACACATCAAAGAAGAATGCGCCCGTGTAGATGTGCTGAAAACCAGAGTAAACGTCCGTTATTACGCTTTGCCCATCTGTAGTGTCTCTAGATGCGAATTTCTCTAGCATGATCGGACTGTAATTGCTGTAGAAGATCTGGTCGTAATTCTGGCTGATACGCGTTTGAAGGTCCTCTAAAAAGGTATTTGCTCCAGCATCGATTCCGTTGTAGTAATTGCCCACCATAGAACCGCTTGAAGTAACATTGCCAATAAGAGGCGAATCGGTAAGGTAATTCTCGTATCCAGCAGGACCATTATAAGCGAAAGCTGCGAAATGATATTCTGTACCAGCAATAACATACTTAGGTCTGAACTGTGCGGCTGGCCCAATATAAACCACTTGAGTATTGTTGATATAATCGCCCTTCACATATGTTTCACCATCCGCTGGAATTTCTGTAACAGCACTACCAATGTTTCTTAAAACGATGTAGTTCTCCGGAACCTCTGAAGCATCTGCAAACGTTACGTTGTAACCGTAAGAAGTTGTTCCGCTGAAAGCCAGGTTTGTTGGTTGTGCAGTTGGCTCGGTAGCATAATCGCCACCAATTCCATAAAGATCAATTACGTACGAAGTCTCATCACCGTTGGCATCATCGTTAGTAATGGTTAGCGTGGCAAAACGAGAACCCATTCCTCCAGCTGAAAAGTTCACCTGAAAGTCAATGCTTCCTTCGGCACTTATTGCTGTTGGGATCGTTAAATTGGTTAAGCTGAAATCTGCCGCATTCGTTCCTGTTATCTGTGCATTAGAGACATTAAGGACGTTGCCACCAGCCAAATTCACATTCTGGATTGTGAAATTTGTCTGCGCTATGTTTCCAATGACATACGTAGAGTTGTTTACCACAGGAGTTCCAGCCACGTTCACCCCGATCTCCTGTGCCGATGTTGGCACCTGAGGTATCAGTTCCACTTCATCTAACCCTACGTTACGGCCACTCTGTTTATTGGTAAAATACCAACGGATGTATCGCGTGTTAGATTGCGGCACATCGGTAAATTCAGTGTATGTGGAAATGGCGCTCAAATCGGCTTGCTGAAATACACGAAGGTCGGTCCAAACATTGCCATCAACACTTTCCTGAACAGAGAATACATCGTTGCTAGCGTTTCCCTGACCTACCAGAAAATAGGTCACTCCTCCACAAACATCGCTGAAATGAACTTCAACGTACTCGTCATCGCCATCCAATCTGCAGGCGGCTCCAACAGCTCCGTTGGTATAGCGCGTATTGCCAGGGTTGTTGGAAAGCTCTTCAACCCAGCCAGCAGGTTGCGGATCATCGAAATTCCACGATGTAGGAAGTGCTGTTTGCCCAAAGGAGCTTACCGCAAACAGCATTGCGGACATGAGTGTTAGTGTGTTTTTCATCTTCTGTGTTTAAAATTTTACGCCCACGGTGGCTGTCCAACGTGTTCCTTGACCCATGAATACCTGTGCCGAAGTGGCATCAAAATTCTGAGAACCAGAAACAGCGTTATTCCGCGCATCGGATATGTAGGTCTTGTTAAGGACGTTGAGCACACTAGCGCGCAGTATCACATCCATTTTCTTGAGTTTGATAACCCAGCCTGCATGAACATCAAGCAAGTAATAAGCAGGAACTTTCCAAGAGTCTCGACCTCGATTGTCTCCTTGTAGATCGAGCACGTTGAAATCAGAGTAGTAGTTGTCAAAATATGTTAGCTGTCCCTTTATGTAAACATTTTTTACTGGCTTTACCTTGATACTTCCAGCTACTTGAAACTGGGCAGCATCCCCAACGTGAACTCGATCTGCATCAACATCGACAGAACCGACCGGGTTATCATTTCCATCTTCATAGAAAAAGGCTACAGCCTGACCCTTCCAACGCCAATCGCCATAGGATATTAGACCTTCAATATCAAAGAACCAAGGCGTCTTGTAAACAGCATCAACTTCAATTCCTTGATGCACCGAACCTAAATTGGGAATATTGATGGTTGTAGGCGTACCTCCAATAGATACAGTCAGTTTCTCCGGACGACTTTCCCAAGTTGTTCTGTACAGGTTAACATTGGCTGCCCATCTGGCATACTTAACAGAATAACCTAGTTCAACTCCCCAAGAAACTTCGGTTGTAACCCCTTCCACAATATTGAAGCTGGTGCCTGCATACACATCAGAAATAGTTGGTGGACGGAAGAAGACGCCTCCATTAACAAACACATTCATATGATCTGTTATATTGTAATTGACGCCCATTTTGGCAGTTCCGCCCTGAAAATGAAGCCAATCGGTAGTGGCAATACGTGCTTCCTTGCTATTGGCTGTGTAGGTGGTTCCGTTGTATTCAATCGTGTCGTTGATGCCAAGTGCTTGTCGGAACGTTGTGTCAGCAAGCACGAGATCGCGCTTTCTATATTGATCAGAACGTTTATAGGAATTGTTTGCACCAGAGACGCTTATAAACCCGGATATCTTGTCCTTTTTGTACTCCAACTGTGCAAATACCCCTGCCGTATAAACGTTGGTGTTGGCGCGGTATCCCGCAACGTCACCTTCTCGCTTCACCTTATCCCCTGGGTCAAAAAGATTAAACGGCTCTGAGGTAGAATTGATAACCACATAATCTCCACCTAGAAGATCGTAAGGAGTACTGTATCGTTCTACCCAAAACGAACGGAAATCAATACCTACAGACAAATCCCAAGCATCATTGAACTTATGGTTGACCGTAGAAAGTAAACCGTACCAATAATGGTTGTTCATATTGGCCAGAACGAAATTTCTTGACTTATACTGGCTCGTATCATTAACCGATGTGGTGTCATACGGAGGCACGAAAATCGTTCCTGTAATGTTATCCTGATACAGAGCAGAGAGATCGAAATGGCCATATTGATCGAATGCGGCCGTATTACCCCTAAGTTGGGTTCCTCCACCTCTACCAAAAGATCCATAAACTATGTTGGACACAGCCCATTTGTTCTTGGCCCAAAAATGTTTGAAGCTGAAAATCGGTTTGTGATAGAAATTCTCTGCTACACTCTGCAATTCAGATTGAGCATTCGGGTCATTTCTGTTGCGGATCACATTTCCCCATTGCTGGTTGTAACGAGATCCGTAGTTGCCTTCTAGCGGATTTGAAGTTACAGAAACATGGTTCAGATCAACTCCAACAGATTGAGCGTATGCTCTATCGTACATAAAGATGGGCTGCATGAAGCTACGCTGGCCTCGCTCTTGCGGTGCACCCATACCTGATACACTAAGCGAATGATTGCCAATTTGTTTCTGAAGTTTTACGAAGTAGAACAAACGGGTTGCCCAAGTAGCTTCAACCCAACCATCCTGTCTATCAAAAGCGAAAGCCGCTGTTACTCCCCAACCTTTGGGTAATCGACCGGAATTGTAGCTCACATTGGTTCTTATCAGACCGTTGTTTCCAACCGTCAGTCCAATTTCTGTTGAACGCTTGGAGGTGATTCCTGCTGTAAGAATGTTCATGCTTCCGCCAACGGCTGGGATGGAAAGTTTGCTGGCGCCCAATCCACGTTGAACCTGAATACGCTGGGTTACACCATCTAATCCGAACCAGTTGCTCCAGTAGACCCAACCGTTCTCCATATCGTTCATCGGAACGCCATCTATCTGCACCGAAATATTCCTTTGTGAGAAACCGCGTATGGTAACCCTTGCATCTCCTGCACCACCACCCTGCTGTGTGGCATAAACACCAGGCGTAGAGTTAAGCAGCATTGGAAGCGGCTGCGATGAAACTTCCTCTTTGATCTTTACTGGGTCGATGTTCGTAAAGGCCACTGGGGTTTCGCGGTCCAATGCCATGTCTGCAACCACCTTCACCTCATTCAAAGTGATTGTTGAAAGCGAGAAGTTCAGTTCCAACGCATTTCCTTTCAAGTTGGAAAGTACCGCCACCTGCTGTTCATAACCTATGTACGAAACTGTTAGCGTGTAATCTCCATTAGGAACATCGATAGAATACTTTCCATCAAAGTCGGTAACTACGCCCATTCCTTCAGCATAGACCACATTGGCAGAAATGAGTGGTTCGCCTGAATTGGCATCCTTCACGCTTCCGTATATGCGTGTTTTCTGAGCGTAGGCAGTACCTACGACCATGGTTGCCGCAACTAGGAAAACGAGAAAAACTCTCATTGATTGAACGGGCTACTGCCCAAGCATCACTTTTCTGGACAACACGGCTCCGCCTTCCAAGGAAACGCGTACAATGTAAATTCCAGTGTTCAAATGCCTTAATCGAAGGTTGTGCTTGCTGGTTGGTTCTTTCTCAAAATTAACTCTGGCTGCTTCCTGTCCTAGGATATTGAACACCTGAATCGACTCAATATTTCTAGAAGCAGAAACCAACAACTCCTTGTTGACAGCAGGGTTTGGGAACATATTGAATTTAGCTACTTCATTGTCATTAACACCTAAACCGAAACAATCGCAAGTATGCCATCCCAATTCGGTAAATGTGTTCTCTGGTAAGCTATCCCACTCAAGTTCAGGAAGGAAATCATCCAAACCGTTTGCATCTCCTTTTAGAATACCTGGTTTACGGATCAATGTCTTGTCTGTTGTCCACCAAGTTCCGTTGGCATCACTCCAAGCAGTTCCTGGGTCTTCTCCGATCTTTCCTACAAGATCTAAAAGTGTTGTACCGTCACCACGTGTCAATGGAACCGCATCGTCTCCATTGAAATAGAACGGAGAATTCGCCTGAACATAAACCGGGTTAACAAACGTATCTGCTACGGCTTGAAGCGCCATATCCACTGGTTCCTCAAAACCGGTTCCATTAGGATCACGTTTATCCACCACAACAACATAGGTACCATAAGCTGGGATAGTACCAGCCAATTGCAACAGCATTGGCGTTCCAGAACCATCGCGAAAACGGCCTACTTGATAGCTACCAAGATCGATAGGTGCATCGGTAGGATTGTAAAGCTCAAGGGCTCTGTTGTTGCCAGAACCAACTACGTATTCTGATATGAATAGCTCTGTACAATCTGTTGACTGAGCCTGAAGGTTTGCGGTAAAAAGCGCGGATAGCGCAAGGAGTACAAGTTTTTTCATCGATAAAAATTTGGTCTACAAATGTAGACTATCATTTTACAGCTACACATTCAACAATATGCTTTGGCGACATTTTAACGATTCCTTTAAGTTGCGTTCGGAAAAACAATACGGGATTTGCTTTTGCTACGGTTACTCCGATCATGCATTCGGTCATCTCAAGTGCATGTGCCGCAAGGCATGTGGCTTCGACCTACCCTTCGGGCACTTTGGGCAGCGAAAGGAAAGCAAATGACTTCCATGGTTGCTTTTGTAGGAGCCTTTGTTGTAATATCGTGGATTGAGGAATCAACTTTAGGAATACCTAACCGTCTTAATCATCGTGGCAAACAAGCTCGAAAAAAAGCTACTCATTCTTCATCGGAATCTAGATGCCTTATCTGGAACCGATAACCAGTTTGAGCGCATGGCTGTACTTGAGAAAATTGCACTCATCTACGAAAAGATGGAGGATCATGCCGAGGCTATTGACCGCTATCTTCAAATTCTTGACATTGCAACAGACCTTGCTGATTCCAAGAGAATTTATTCGGTATCGCTCAGTTTGGGTCGGTTGCATCGGTTACATCGGCTTTATCCGCGTTCGTGCAGCTATTTCCTGCAAGCAGAGCAAGCCGCACCAAGTAGAGTGAAAGGGGTTTTGGCGCGCTTAGACGCAGCCAACGTGTTGTTATTCAATGGTGAACTTGTTGAGGCAGAATCCATTATCGAATCTGTTCATTCCAAGCAACATCCCGATAAGGCACAGTCTGTAAGATTGTACGCTACCCAATTACTAGCTACGCTGCGAAACAACCAGAAGCGCTATACCGAATCGTTGGAAATCTATGAGCATTGTCTTTCGATGTTAACTCAAAAAGACGGAGCAAAAGCCAGCAAACGCTCGGCCTTGTGGGTGTACTACATGGTCAACATTAGAAAGTCGATGGCCATGGCACTGTACTACATGGGCAAACGCGATGAAGCTATTGAAACACTCAATCAGATACAGGAAGACTTACTCGAACAGAGTAGTAAACGATTGAAAAAACTGGTCTACGAGATTTACACGGCTTGCTATTCCGAAAATGGTGATTATGAAAAAGCCTTTAAGTATCAAGAGTTGTTCAAGGATATAGACCATTCCATTACTAAAGATCGTGTGTCCAATAAACTAACGGCCATTCAAGTTAATAACCGCCTTATTCAGGTACAGTACGAACGAGAAACGTTTCAAAAACGGACTGTGGAGTTGGCAGAAAAAAATCTGGTGATTGAGGAAGAGCGTAGAAAATCAGATGAACTTTTATTGAATATCCTGCCTGAACAAGTAGCTCATGAATTGAAAGAACGTGGCCGTGTAAATGCCAAATACCATGAAAATGTTACCGTCATCTTTTCCGATTTCAGCGGGTTCACCGCTATTTCTGAATCGCTTTCGGCACAAGAGCTGGTGGCTGAGATAGATGCCTGTTTCCAAGGCTTCGACCGCATAACTGATAAGTACGGTATCGAAAAGATAAAGACCATCGGAGATGCGTACATGGCGGTTTCGGGCATTCCTAGTTCAAGACCCGACCATGCCGAAGTGGCCATACGTGCTGCCTTGGAAATGCGTGATTTCATTAATACCCGACCTTCCATTCTGATGGCAAATGGAGCTTCAGCACGTTTCAACGTCCGCATTGGTTTGCATAGTGGGTCTGTCGTTGCTGGTGTGGTC
>JAGYJL010000022.1 GCA_018402015.1 Flavobacteriales bacterium
GGCCAAGAATAAGCGCTAAGGTTTAACCCAAATTGGCGATGACCACGCCCGTTCTTGAATGACCAATTCGGCATTTTCAGGGTACTTGATGCCGTAGCGTATCCGATCCAATAAACGCCAACTTGCGGTTGGCACTTCTAACACGCGGAGGTAGTAAAACGCGTTTACTTCAGGATTGAAATACGGGTCTTGCCAATGCACGAATAGTTCTTTATCGCCTTTATCGCGAGACCATTCTCCTGTTTCCAAATTCACGGTAGCACCGTTGTTTGGGACCGTTCCGTCTTCGTTCAATTTCCGTCCGTCTGAAAGAGCAACATCAAAGATCTCTTCATATAAAGTACCATCCTCGTACCAACCTTTTATCACTTGGATTCGATCCAATGTAGCAAGCTCTGGGTCTTTTGCAGCCCAGATCAGGAACTCTGGAGATTTCCCCATTACCAACTCAATATCGCTGCCCATCGGAACACCTTTTTCGTAGCCATCGCGCAGCATTTCCTTATGTGAATCATAGGAATTCTGAAAACCGTAGCCCGCAAAAAACCGAAGTTTTATCCGATTGCCGCTGGTTGCGTAGGCTTCTCTTCGGTCTAGCGCGTCATAGATGTGTTCGCGCGCGTTAGCTTCAGCCCAAACGGCTACCAAACCGCCCGGATTCTCTACCTCATAAACTTTCTTGACTCCGCCTGTTTGAAGCGGCCAATTCGCATTCCTCAGACTATCGGCCTTTTCTTTTGTTTCGGATGGTGTTTCTTCAGTAGAACCAGGATTAGCATCATGATTATCGGTGCTGCCGATAAGACCGTATTTAAAAGGATTGATGCCCAAATGCTCTTCATGCTCCAGCCCTTTTTTAAGCGCGTAGCGAACGTAGTTCTGTTCAATCGGGTCGTGTTCCGTGTAGTTCTCGAAATGAGCAAACTCATCATTTTTCCAAAGCAGGGCGTTTACTTCTGAGTTGCCTTTGATCTGATGCACCTCAACCATACGTTCGAACCGTTGACGCAAACGTGCACGCCTCAGGTTAACGGAGTCTTTTTCTGCGCTGTATTCGGTAAATGTTCCACCATTTGACAGGTTGGTGTTGTGCGGTATCGCCATTACGGTAGCGCCTTGGTCAGAGATATTGGCAAGCCAATCCCATAGGTCATTTTCGTTCTTCAATTCGAACGAACTCAACGGCAATTCCGGTACCATCATGTCTCTGAAAATGATGTTGCGGTGCATATGTGTTGTCGCTGCGCCCAGCGTCCATTCGTAGCCTGCCAGCGTGGTAAACACACCTGGCTCATAATTCTCTTGAGTTGCTTCCAAATGAAGTTGCCAAGCACTTTTTGTGGTTTCATATCCACGGAAGAAGAAAGGATGCGTGAGCTCCTTTGGGTTACGCAAACGTTTGGCACCGATATTCACCAATTGTTGCTGCCTTTTATGATTGACGGTTGAGTCGGGGTTATAAATTCCTCTGATGTAAGAAGGAATAAGCGCCTTGTGTCCTGGCGCTCCCTCGTACTGAACCATGTACATCTCGCCTAAGCCTTCTGCATGGTCAGTGACTGCACAGAAATCCAGAGGACGTCTGAGTTTCATAGTTCTGTCAGCTATTGTAATTGGCTCGCCTTTGGCAAAGCGATAAGCCTGATCTGAACTGGCCAATGTGCCATTCATGAATGCATCTGCAGACAGGGCGGTATGAACGTGCAGGTCTCCGAAATAGAGATTGCGCAGTGGGTTTGTTCGCTTTGTGCTATCAGCTTTAGGTCCAAAACGCTCTGAAACAGCGTTTGGCACTTTTGTGTAATGCTTCACCACACACCCAGACCATGCTATGGTGAGGAATGCAAGGAAAGCTATTGTGAAGCGCATCTAATGCTAAAGGTCAGCAATCTTAGTAGAACACAGCTATTTCATCCAACGGTTTGCGCTTCAGATCAGGCACTTCAGCATCATCGGCAGCATAACCAACAGGAATCAACAGAAACGGCTTTTCGTTTTCAGGCCTTTCCAAAACCTTGGATAGAAAATTCATTGGGCTAGGCGTGTGGGTAAGCGCCACCAATCCTGCATTGTGGATGGCGACAAGCAGGAAACCTGTTGCGAGACCGACACTTTCGGTTGCATAGTAATTGTTCTTCTTTTCGCCATCTACCAATTCATAAGAACGTTTCATGACGATGATGAGCCAGGGTGCTATTTCCAGAAACGGCTTGATGTGGTCGGTTCCAAAAGGCTCAAGGTCTTTCAGCCAACGTTCGCTCATACGTCCGTTATAATTCTCGTATTCCTCTTTTTCTGCGGCCTCGCGAATTTGAGATTTGATTTCTGCCGAACTTACTGCACAGAAAGTCCAAGGTTGCATATGCGCACCACTTGGCGCGGTCGATGCCGTTCTGATCAGGTTCTCTATCACATCTTTCGGCACGGGTCTATCTGAGAAAACACGTAGCGATCTGCGTTTGTCCATAAACTGGAAAAAGTCTTTCACCCGCTGCTTCATTTGGTTTTCTGAAAAGTTCAATGGTTCGTATGGAACGAAACCTTCTTTAGAATCTGCCATGTTCGGTGCTTTGGGTCATGAAGCTAGTATAAAGATTCCTATACATTTGCCGCGAATCCGACTGATGTCGGGCTAAAAATCTCAATATGAAATTCGGAACCAAAGCAGTACACGCTGGTGTTGAACCAGATCCGTCCACAGGCGCAATCATGACGCCCATTTACCAAACATCAACTTACGTGCAGGCAGCGCCTGGCGATCATAAAGGATACGAGTATTCTCGAACTGGAAATCCAACACGGAATGCGTTGGAAAAAGCCATTGCCGAGTTGGAAAATGGAAACTACGGTGCTTGTTTTGGTAGTGGAATGGCTGCTATTGACTGCGTTATCAAAATGCTGAAACCAGGCGATGAGGTGATAAGCACGAACGATCTTTATGGCGGAACCTACCGTCTGTTCACGAAGATCTATGAAGGTTTTGGAGTGAAATTCCATTTCGTACCGATGGGCGATCTGCAAACGGTGAAAGCCAAGGTGAATGCCAACACCAAACTCATTTGGGTAGAAACGCCTACCAATCCGATGATGAACATCATTGATATTGAAGCCATGTCGAAGATCGCGAAAGCGGCTGGAGCGCTTTTGGCGGTCGACAATACATTTGCTACACCAGCACTTCAGCAACCGCTTGATCTTGGTGCCGATATCGTGATGCACTCGGTAACGAAATACTTGGGTGGTCATTCAGATGTGGTGATGGGCGCCTTGGTTGTGAAAGACAAAGCTCTTTCAGAACGGATGTACTTCATTCAGAATAGCAGCGGAGCCGTTTGCGGACCGATGGACAGCTTCTTGGTGCTACGCGGATTGAAAACGCTTTCCATTAGGATGAAGCAGCATTGTATCAACGGAAAAGAAATTGCCCATTGGCTGAAGGATCATCCAAAAGTGGACAAAGTCTATTGGCCAGGTTTTGAAACGCATCCGAACCATGAGGTTGCCAAAAAACAGATGAGTGGTTTTGGAGGAATGGTTTCTTTTACTTTGAAGGAAAACACCATCGCGGCAGCAACCAAAGTGCTTTCGAACACACATCTTTTTGCGTTGGCAGAAAGTCTGGGTGGTGTGGAATCGTTGATCGGTCATCCGGCCAGTATGACCCACGCTTCCATCCCAAAAGAAGAAAGAGAGATAACAGGCGTGGTCGATTCATTGATCCGTCTTAGCATCGGAATTGAGGATGCGGAAGACCTGATTGCCGATCTGAACAAAGCTTTGGATTAAGCCTTGGTACCTTGTGTTACATTTCTCGTACAAAGCATGGATTATATTTGTGCATAATCGAACTCAAATGAAGAATACTTTCCTATTACTTACTGTGCTGATTTTGAGCACTTTTACCACAACCGGACAACAGGCACATTGCGGTTTTGACGAGCATTTGGAGAAGATGCTTTCCGCAGACCCCTCTGGTATGCAAGTTATCTTAGAACACAATGAGCGTACCGTTGAGTTGAAGCGTGCCCGACTTGCAGGTGAAGCTGAGCGTGGCGGAGGTCCAAGAATCATCCCTACCGTTTTTCACGTCATCCACCAAGGAGGAAATGAGAACATCAGTCATGAGCAGATCGAGGATCAAATGCGCATATTGAATGAAGATTTTAGAAGATTGAATGAAGACGCAGCGAATACCAGACCTGAATTTTTGGGCGTTGCTGTAGATGCTAACGTAGAATTCCGTTTAGCAAAACTCGATCCACAAGGAAACTGTACAGATGGAGTTGTGCGTGTGTTTTCTCCACTCACGAATAATGCGTCAGACGATAATGGTGTAAAAGGCCTGAGTTATTGGGATAGGTCTAAGTACTTCAATGTTTGGGTGGTTAAAACCATCAACAATGATGGAGAGCCAGGAACGATCCTAGGTTATGCACAGTTTCCAGGCTTTGGCAATGCTGCAACAGATGGAGTAGTTGTTCGTGCGGATTACATAGGCGACATTGGAACGGGCGCCAACAATGGCAGCAAAGGCCGAACGCTGACACACGAGGCAGGCCACTGGCTCGGACTGTTTCATACGTTCCAAGGAGGTTGCAGCGGTGGTTTTTTCGGAGAACCAATAGATGACACGCCACCGCAAGCAGAGGCCACACAGAGTAACTGCCCGCAGAATGCCAATACCTGCAGTAACGATAATCCCGATCTTCCAGACATGGTTGAGAATTACATGGATTACTCAAATGGTGCTTGCCAGAACACCTATACACAAGGTCAGAAAGATGCAATGGATGCCGTGCTTGGAGGTTCGCGTTCTCAGATTCATAGCGTAAACAACTTGAACGCTACTGGTGTACTTTTAGCCGAAACACCTTGCGCTCCCAAAGCACAGTTCTTTGCAGAAACACGTATTGTGTGCGCTGGAGAACCAATAACGTTTACAGACAACTCGTACAACGGTACAGTTACAGCCTACGATTGGAGTCTTCCAGGAGCAACACCAAGTATGTCTTCTTCGGCCAATCCTACAGTTACCTATAGTGCACCTGGGGTTTACAGTGTAACGCAGAATGTGAGCAATGCGCAGGGTTCAGACTCTGAGACCTTTACAGACTACATAACCGTTATTCCATCAACCGCGGAGGTAACGAGCTATTTCAGTTTCGAAGGTTTTGAGGAAACGGATGAAGATTACATCATTATCAGCGATGATCTTGGAAACACTTGGACCGAATCGAACACAGCCTTTACCGATAGCAGATCCATTGTGCTGAACAACTTCAGTGGCAACCCTCTGGGAAGTGTTGACGAGTTTCAATTACCATCTGTAGATCTTACTCAAATGAGCGATCCTGCCATTCATTTCAGAGTGTCATACAAGCAGCGCTCTGGGCAATCGGACAGACTGAGGGTTTTCGTATCGGATGATTGTGGCGAAAGTTGGAATCTACGATTCAATAAGAGCGGTGTTTCCTTGGCTACAGTAAGTGGTACGCAGGGTTCCCCGTTTACGCCCTCTTCGGCATCAGATTGGGAGTTGATAGAGGTAAACTTGAATGCGTACGTAAATGAAGAACACTTGCTTGTTAAGTTCCAAGGAACCAGCGATGAGGGGAACAACATTTACATAGATGATATTCAAATATCTGGTCCTCTTGGAGTTGCAGATGGCGAGCAGAATTTCGCATTCAATGTGAGTCCGAACCCGTTGTTGACCAATGGAACGGTGAATCTGGAAGTGAAAGAAAGCAACAACTATCTTGTTTCCGTTTTGGATGTAGCAGGTAGAGAGATTGCTGAACTTCATCAAGGTTCGTTGGCGTCAGGAGTCCATCGCTTCGATGTTTCGCGCCAAATGTTCTCAAGTGCAGGTGTATACCTGATTCAGGTTCAAGCAGACGGATTGAGAACCATTAAGAAGTTGATCGTGCAGTAAATGCGCATTCGTTGAAAAGAAAGGGGGCTGATAATTCAGCCCCTTTTTTATTACTTCTTTTTCATCTCGTAGAAGTACCGGAGCATTTTCAGTCCAACATGATCATCGTTCAATTCTTGAAGAAATCGGTCGCCTTCGGCCAATGATTCGTACGACTCGATCTTGGAAAACGTGGCCTCATCAAGCACCTGCAAGGCCATTTTCCAATTTGGGAAATGGCGTTTGTCTGTATCGCCAAAGAACAATTTGATTATCTGTTCGTGTCGATCGTCATCTCCGATTCGCTCAAATGTCTCCAGCACATCTTCCTTTTTTCCTTCCAACATCTGAATGAACGTTCCATCAAAGTACACAAGTAGTCCGGTAATGTTCTGCTTTTTGTTCTTCTCATCTGCCTTTGCCAAGATCTCTTTCAAATCGGTTTCGTTCATACCGTCAGAAGCTTTACTCGAGTAGATCAAGTAGTACATGATGTATTAGGATTGGTTAAGAAACAATACTTTGGCCTGATGTAAAGGTTTCCGCTTGCCCATTACCTTCGTGCTGTCAATTTCACAGAAAGAAAATGCGTAAGATCTATCACCTATCCACGTGCGATACCTGTCAACGAATTATCAAAGAACTCGGTTTGAAGGAAGCAGACTTTGAATTTCAAGATATCAAAGCAAAGAACATATCTGGAGAGCAGTTGGATGCAGTGAAAGACAAGGTGGGTTCGTACGAAGAACTTTTCAGCAAGCGCGCCATCAAATTCCGAAGTATGGGTTTGAAGGATCTGAACTTGACCGATGCGGATTATCGCAAGTACATCTTGGAAGAATACACCTTCTTAAAACGACCTGTTATCTGGATAGGCGAGGAGGTGTTTGTGGGCAATGCCAAGAAAACCGTTGAAGCCGCCAAGGCCACGCTGAATGAATAAGCAGCTTATGGCGCATGTGGCGCTGGTTGGTGCTCAACTTCTGTATGGGGCCAATTACACCATTGCCAAAGAAGTAATGCCAGAATACATTCAGCCTATGGGCTTTGTATTGCTTAGGTGTTTGGGTGCCGTTTCGCTGTTCTGGTTTACGGGCCTTTTTGTCAAAGAGAAAGTAGACCCTAAAGACCTACCCAAGTTGGCACTTTGCGCCTTATTCGGCATAGCTATCAATCAGCTTTTCTTCTTCAAAGGATTGAGTCTTACACATCCGATCAACGCGGCCGTGATCATGATATCTACACCCATTCTGGTGCTCATTATGGCGGCCTTTATCATTAAGGAAAAGATAACAACCACTAAAGCTCTTGGAATTGGAATTGGTATGGTTGGAACGTTCCTGATACTTGTGATGGGGAAGAAGCTTTCCTTCAGCTCCAACACATTTATGGGCGACCTGCTGGTTTTTGTAAACGCATCTTCATACGGAGTATATCTTGTTCTAATTTCACCGATAATGCGCAAGTACAACCCTGTTACGGTCATAAAATGGGTTTTCCTTTTTGGGCTTTTCATGGTGTTGCCATTCGGTTATTCCGAGTTTACGGAAATCGAATGGGGCAGCTTTCCGCCAAAGGTTATTTGGGCAACGGTTTTCGTAGTGGTCGGGCTGAGCTATTTCGCTTATCTGTTCAATATTACTGCGTTGAAGTATGTCAGCCCATCGGTGGTCAGTACATACATCTACCTTCAGCCTATCATCGCGTCAGCGTTTGCTATATCCCTTGGTAAAGACCAACTCGATTGGATAAAGGTTGGTTCGGCAGTGCTTATTTGTACAGGTGTTTATTTGGTCAGCAAGAAGCCGAAAGTGCCTCAGATGGCTGGAAAGGAAACGTAGAAAACAGTTCCTTTATTCATCTCTGAATCGAACCAGATCTTTCCGTTGGTAGATTCAACGATGTTCTTTACCATGGCCAGACCCAATCCCATACCCGATGATTTGGTAGTGAAATTCGGCACGAAGATCCGGTCTTTCAGGTCTTCAGAAATCCCAGTGCCCTTGTCTTCAATTGAAGCGATCAGTTGACTGTCCTCTTTACGAAGACGAATGGTGATCTCAGGTTTCACACCCGCTTGTGCGGCCTGTATGCCGTTCTTGACTAGGTTATTGAAAACCCGAAGTAATTGTTCCTTGTCGGCTTTTACAGAACAGTTTCCATCCAGATCAATGTGCAGCGTTACATCCGCTTCCGAATTCTGATAAAGTTGTACAATGCCCTGCAATAATTGCCTCAGGTCTACTTGTTCGATATTTGATTTTGGCATTTGTGCGAACGAGGAGAACTCCGTGGCAATATTCGAAAGCGTGTCAATCTGTTCGATAAGTGTGCGAGACGTTCTTTCGATCCGTTCATTCAGGTCCTCAGCGCCATCGGCCATACTACGCTGCAGCATTTGAATACTCAGTTTCATTGGCGTAAGCGGGTTTTTGATCTCGTGGGCCACCTGTTTGGCCATTTCTCGCCACGCGCTTTCTCGCTCGGAGCGGGCCAACATTTCGGCACTGCGCACCAACTCATCTAGCGTTCGGTTGTACTCATCAACAAGTTCTCCTATCTCATCATTGCTCTTCCAATCAATGGTTCGGTTGGTAGCATCCAATTTCAGGTTTCGCAGACTTTCTCTGATAATGCGTAGCGGCTCGGTAATGCGGTTAGAAATGAACAATGCCACTACCACGGAGATCAGAATCAGGAAGACGTAGATGTTGGTGAGTGTGGCCAACAGCGCAAAGATCTCTTGCTGTAGGCCGTACTGCCGTGCAAAATAAGGTAGACTCATAAACGCAACAACTTCGCGCTTCTCATTGCGGAATGGCACGTAAGCAGTCAAATAATTCAAGTTCCCAATGGTCTCTTCATGTATGAAACTGCTTCGCTCTCCGAATCGCATTTCCTCATAGGCTTGTGGGTCGATCACTTCGGCCATCAAGCCTTCATCAAATAACCTTGGGCGAGATGTGGCCAGCAGATGTCCATCCAGCCTGTATAGGTTTATGTCGGTAAAGAAGACCTTAGAGAACTTGATGAGCAGAGCAGAAAGCATGGTCTTATCATCATCGCTGAAGGCGTCTCTATCGCGGAGTTTGTGTTCCAATTCTATGAGTACCGAGCGAGATTTCTCCGATATCATCTCTTCATTTCTGTCGTTGTATTCTCGAATAACGTATACCACCGTAAGCACTCCAATAAGTAAAAGTGAGATGAACGAAACTGAACTCATTGCCAAGTTGATCCTGTTTCGGAAACTCCTGCGTTGTGCAATTCCGGAAACGAGTTTGCCGCTGAGTAAAGCTGTAATTGTTGCGCAGGCCAAATAGAAAAGGAAGAGGTAAGAGAATGTGGTTAGGTAGCCGATAAAACCATCAGCATGTTTGCTGATGATCACACGTCTTCCGTCTGTACGGCTAGACACAAGATGCTCAAATCCATCGGCCACAAAGAAGCTGTTCTCGTCTTCCAGATCTCGGTAACTGCGGTCGGTTAGACTGTAAGCAAATTGGCCGTTGTTATCTTGCAACTCGCCATTCTGATAGATTGCAAATGAATAACCTTCCAGCTCGTGTGCTGTGCTGATCTCTTCATCTACAAACAGGTCTGTAAAACCCAGAATATCGTCTGTCTTTTCCGGTAAAAGAGAGATGAATAGGATCAGATTCTCCTTCTTTCTTGGATATTGGATTTCTAAACGGGCCAAGTAACCTCCATGCGGGCCCCATTCTGATACGTAGTGCAGATCGGGCGAAATGGTAGGTTTGGCCGATTCGTATACACCTTGAAGTTCAAAGTAGTTCGATCCGGTTCGTTCTCGGTCTGACATCATCAGGCCGCCATCTTCGTTATAAATATCAATGAAACTCTGGTATCGGGTCCAATGGTCGTAGTTCAGTTTCTGGTGCAACAAAGACAGCACTTCTGCAGCATTCACGGCACCGGAACTCAAGGCCAATCGCACTTTACGGTCTTCCTTTATGCCAGTGGCCAGATCAGCAAAGAGATATTCAGTTATCGGATTCTGTTTCTGATCCAGTTTTCGTGCCAATGAAATGCGCGATTCATGCTCGTTTTCAATAGTTGCCTCGGTCAGTATCAGGCAAGCTAGAATGGAGAATACAAGCACATTGGGTGCATGATGATAGATACCACTTTTGTTACTGAGCCATGTCTGTCCGACAGCAAGAGGTCCCAACAGCGATCCGGATACAACGCTGAGCAGAAGTGCATTTTCGTCCAATCCAAGCAGAACGAATAACACAAGAATTCCCACAGCTACCCAAGGTAAAACAGTTTTTACTTTTCGGTCTTCTGCGTTGAGCAGGCGCAAAAGAGAACGATATATCAGAAAATGGTTGAGCAGCACTAGAAAACTGGCAATAAGGCCAACAATGCTGTATTCATTCAATGAGAAAGGACTGTTAAGATCGAGCGAGAAGGACGAGTTGACTACCAGTATCTGGAAGATATAATGCACTGGCCAGACCAATAAAATAGGACCTGTAATGGTCAGCGAGCGTCTTAGCCAATCGTGGTCAATACGGGCGGTGTGTTTTGTTAAACGAACCACCAGTAGCATGACCACCAGTAAATGAAGAAGCAGATCACCGAGTGATGGTATTAAGGCAGATGTTGCATGCGGAGTAGGACCGAAAAGTTCCAAGGAATAAATGGCTGCGGGCAATTCCCACCACAGCATAAGTGAACGGAATGTTAGCAGTAGCAGCACAAACATCGCATCACCGAAAAGCGCAGAAACAGAACTGCTTGCCCAATTGGCCGCATGCCAAATGCTTAAAAGTAATAGTAGAATAAAGACCAACCAGATCAAAACATTCCAGTTTCCTGAACTAGGAGCATCAGTATTTTCAATAATTCGAAGACCGATCTGCGAATTGCCGTCAGTAAGCATCAACGGGTTGGTTTGGAGGTCGGCTTGTGTAAGCACGAACTTGTTGGATCCCGTTATGGCCGAAGCCCAACCATTTTCAACGTATCGGTTTTCGAAATCAAAATCAGATCGAAGAAGTGCGTAGCCCGCAAGTGTTTGCCCCTCAATTTCTACGGTTCGGCATAGATACCAGGAGTGTAAAAGACGAACGATGCCTTGTTTGGGAGCGTGGCGGTCATCGTATTCAACAGCAAAGGGAACAGAATTGGTTGTCCAATTGACCGCTTGATTGTTCTGGTAACTCACAATGCCGATCTGCCGATCGTCCCATAATCCAAGAAAAGTGTTGAGTTCGATGTCTTCTTTGGTGATCCGCGTAACCAGTTCAACCAGTTCTTCATCCAGCTGAAAGATCGATTTTTGGATAATTGCCGCCTCGGCATCATCTGCATTCTGCTGATTCCTCTCAGAAACGAAATTGCCGAGCAGTCCAACTGCAATGCAAAGACCAAGAAATACAAGGAATCTTCTCACGGAGGCGTAACGCTATTCGTTCAAAGATAAGGTTTGCACAAAGGTCATTCCATAATGTAAATGCGCTGTACCCAATGCTTATCCTCCTCAGCGATATGCGCGAAATAAATACCTGCGGAAATAATTCCTTCTAAATCGATGACCGTGTTGCTGTTGAGATTCGAACGGCCGAATACTTGTTTCCCATTCAGATCGAATACCGTTAGGGAGAATGCTCCTGATACCCCATTGACAAACAGCATACCCGAATTCGGGTTCGGATAAACGGTTATCGAAGTGTGTTGTTCTTGGTCGATGGAGTTGTTGACCGAACAAATATCTCCGGGAGAGGCAAAAATGGTCAGTCCATCCACCTCGAAGCCTGCGTTGGTGTTAGACGCGCTCCAGTATAATGGAATTGCATTGTTCAGCGAGTCGTTGCAGAATTCCAGTGAGTATCCTAGTCCAGCAGCAGAAGCAGGCCACAATCCAGTGTTCGAGTATGCTACCGAGTCGACTCCTACATTCCCATTTCCAAGCACGATCAATTCACCATCATCGTCAAGGTCACCACTTATCCATTGGTAAGCTGGTATTCCAAAGGCATTTTCGAAAGCAACAGAATCCTTGGCCACAACAACGAATTCGTGGGGTTGTACAAGAATATTCCCAATAAAGCTGAATTCTATTCCTGCAAGGAAACGGTAACCCGCTAAACTTCTTTCGTTTACGGCACTCGGATTTCGCAACTCGATGAACTCCAAACTATCAGACCCAGAACCCGGAAGATCATACATGATCTCGGTTATAACTACAGCCGGCGCTCCGGGAGGTAAAGGTTGCGATAACGCATAAGTGGAAACCACTGCAAGTAGGAAGATGAGCTGAGCTGTTCTGAGCATAGGGTAAAGTTAGTTGAAATTAGAGCCAACAAAAAAGGCGACCGATTGGCCGCCTTTTCTATGGATTCTGAGATGGAATCAGTTCACAGAAAGTTTATGTCTTTCAAGTAGATCTGCCGTTTCCACAGAAAGAATGTATTGTCCGGTTCGTAGTCCACTGTTGATTTCAATCGTGCTTGTACCTGCTGTAACTGCTTCAGAATACACCAATTGTCCAACTGTGTTGTAGATGGAAATTGTTCCTGCAGATTTCAACGCATCCAACTGAATTCTGAATTCGCCATTAGAGGGATTCGGGTAAACCAACGTTGTAATGACATTATCGTCAGCAATACCAGTTGGTGTGCAAGTACTGGCCGCACCTGGGTCTGCATAGATAGCTAGAGAATTTACCGTAATGCCCGTTGCATTCTCCGATAGCGTCCAGCTAGAAGGTAGGTTATTATCGGCACTTATGTCGCAAAGCACTAAGCTATAACCTGTGCCATCAGCATCAGCCCATGCATTGGTATCGTCATAGAAAACCGAATCGACAACAATACCGGAAGGTGCACGAAGCGTAATGCCTTCTCCACTGTTACTTAGCGCTGTTCCACCGGTCCATTCAAAAGCTTCAACTCCGTACCACTCTTCAAAAATGACCGAATCGCCTGATAGAAGAACATATTCTCCAGCACCAAGCACAAACCCAGCAGGGAAAGTGAACTCAATTCCTGATGAAAAGTAGAACCCTTCCATCGGAACGGAGGATGCTAGACTTGGATTGTAAATCTCCAAAAACTCCAATGTATCGTTCCCAGCTTCAGGTGGATTATACATGATTTCTGTTATAACAGGAGGTACCAAACCTCCTGGTCCACCAGGTTGAGCAAAAGCAGACGTTCCGATCAAAAGAACCAAAAAAGTAAAAAGTAAAGTGTTTTTCATGTGTTGAGTGTTTGCACAAAAATACGGGATGCAGTAGGTCGTTCGTGTTAATGAATGATGAAACTTTTAGTTTCTGTTGTTTGCGTTGATATCAACCGGATGAAGTAGACTCCTGGCGCCAGATCTTTTACTTCAAAACGGATGGAATTATTCCCTGTCGAGAACTTTTTGTTTGGAGTCTGTAGGAGTGTTTTCCCATCTGAACCGAGCAATTGAGCACTAACGGTTTCGGGTTGGGAATTGAAGAATTCGACATTCACAACTTCATTGGCCGGATTGGGATATACCACAGAGCCTAGCTTCGTTTCCAGGTTGCTAACGTCTGCGGTTACGTCCACATTCACATCATCAATGAAGAGTCGGTTATTCCCTCCTGACGTGAACACAAATCGGAATTGAAAATTCTCATCGAAATAGGTTGATGGAATATTGATGTCTTCGGACTGCCACAGATCACGTTCCTGCGGTTCGAACGACTCTACCTGAGTGGCTGTTGTAAGGAGATTACTGCCTGAAATGGTTAGCCTTGTCGTCCAATTGGAATCACAGTTCTTCCGAACCTGTAGTTGCAACTTGGTGGCAGCGGTAGGCGTGTTCTGCGAACTGAACGCGTATTTGAAAGCCAACCGCATTTGCGAAGCATTACTGATATCGATCGGGGGAGAATAGAGTTCATCTACCGTTAAATACGTGCTTGACCAATTGTCTACCGTTACAGAGCGCGTGTCGCTGTAAAACCCCAGATCGGTCATCTCCCACTTGTTTTCAGCATCTAGCGAATGTTCTGTCCATCTTGATGCGTTGAGGGCAGCTCCGCTTTCAAACCAATCCCAAAATGGATACGACCAAGAAGAATCTGGTAGAAAAGTGATGTAATCCTCCTTGGTTATCTGCTGGGCTTGTCCATTGGAATATACCGTGAGCGAAACATCAAAAGATCCCGGCTGGTAATACACTACCACAGGCTCTTCCATTAATGAGAATGGCGAATCTCCACCAGGGAATTCCCAGTAAACAGAATCGATCTCTCCGTGGTAAGACACGTTTGTAAAAGTCACGGCCTCTCCATTCGGATTGCAAATGAGTGTCTTGTCTGCTTCAAAATCAGCAGCACAAAGACCTTCCGTTGGCATTACGCCAGTTGCTGCGAGGTTACTTGGTGTCCAGAGGTTATTTCTGTTGGCAATGGGCGAATTCAAGCAGGCATGCATCCGCGTTTTCTGCCCTTCCGTGAACATGATATTGCAGTAGGAGTAATCCATGGCATTCTGAACGTTATCGCGCACATTTCCGCACGATGCAGCATTCAGATTGCAATTGCTCCAGCCAATGGAATTCGGAGTGTCTCCCACCAGATCATCTTCTCCACAATTTGATTGCTGACCAACTGGTAAGTAGTAGAAGTTTGGAACGTTATTTCCGCCCCAAATGTGATGGAGGTTGAGGTAATGGCCGCATTCATGCGCAAACGCGACAGAACGTGTCAGATCAGAAGTGCCAATCGTCCCAACATAACTATGCCCGATAACAATTCCGTCCCAAGCTGGAATCGTATCTGCATCGGCAGGCCACACACAATGGCCCGCAAGGCCAGCTGCATTCGAAACCACGTAAACGTTCAGGTACATGCTGGGGTCCCAATGCACGAGCTCCTTCACGCGATGGTCGCCAGAATTGGTGAGATCTGACGCAATGCGGTTGATGCCGCTGTGGCAATTCCCATCAGGGTCTTTGGTTGCGAGAGCGAACTCAATTTCTGTATCGGCATGAATCGGTTTAAAATCTTCATGAATATCAGCCGTGTCTTCGCGCGTTTTTCGGAAGGTCTCATTCAGAATCCGAAGGCCATCTAGCATTTGCTCGCGCGAGATGTTCTCGGTTCCGTATTTATGGATCACATGGAACACCACGGGGATGGTGTAAACCTGTCCACCCCTTGCCGTACCCTGAGCTTGTCGAAGGGCAAACTCACGGGTAAACGTTTCCAACACTGCATCGCGCTCAACGACCGCCTGCGCGATTTTCGGATTTGCTTGAAGCGTTTGAATACGCATTTCATCGGCTCCACAGTGCAGCAGTTCCTGTGCTTGTATAGAAATGGAGAAGAGAAGAAGGAGGGGTAGAAGTTTATGCATGGCACTAAGTTAAGCTGTCAGCCTTTTGTCTCAATGCATTTCAACGCTTATTACAAGACGGTGTTAGTGTAGGAATGCAAAAGTCATCCCTTAAGGAGTTGTAGATCGCAAAGTGTTTATCGGAGATCTATGCCAAAGGGTTTGCGATCTACAACTCCTTCACCTAGATCTAAGTGTATCAGTTGGAGATCTCGAACTGCTTAACATATTGTTCCGTGAATGACTTCGTCCGCTCAGACTGCCTGTCGGAGATCTCCGACACAGAGTTTGGACGATACAACTCAATGACCTACGTGTCGGTCATGCAGTTGGCGATCTCGGGTAGAGTGAAACTCATGTCGGTTAGGTAATTGGAGTGTGCGGGTTGAATAAAGTACGCTTAGGTCGGTCAGTTTGGTTGCCAAGAATGTGTGACAAACAAAAACGCCCACTCGTAAGAGCAGGCGTTTGTAGGTGTCTTGGTTGATTAATTCTATCCTTCTTCCAGCGCAGCCGCTCCACCAACAATTTCGAGTTGATAGTAAATAGTGAATCCCTAAGACGTTGAACTATCTTTGGTGCAACACCTATTTTATGCTGAAAGAACTGAAAGAATTTCTTGCTGAGTTTAGTTTTCTAAGGCCTGCGGATATCAAGGCTTTGGTGAGTGCCTGCAGTGTGCAGCGTTTCAACAAGGGAACAACCATTTTGAAAAGCGGAGATATAGACCGCAATATGTACTTGGTTGTGAAGGGTGTAACTAGAACATACGTTGTGCGTGAAGATGGAGAAGAAAGAACCGTTTTTCTAGCGAGTGCTGGCGCGGGTTTCGGCTCATCAAAAACCATATATAAAGACCTGCCGAGCAATGAGAATGTAATGGCACTGGAAAACTGCATGGTCCTTGTTTGGGATTTTCCTGCGTTTAAAAAGGCGTGCGAGAACCAACCGAACCTGTATAGGTTATATAGCACCATGCTGGAGCGTAGCTTTATTGAAGCGGTGGAACGATTGGAGTTTCACAGCGTTCTGAACCCAGATCAACGCTACGAATATCTTTTAAAGGAACGCCCAGAAATTCTGGAAAGAGTTCCGCTCAAATACGTTGCCTCATACATTGGCATTACTCCTGTTTCGCTATCGCGATTACGAGCTAGGTTGGTGCGACCTAAGTAATTCACACGTAAAAGTGAAATAATATTAGCGTACGCTAACGTCTTTTGGGGTTTGCGGTTAGGAGTTTTGTGGCTCACATTTTCCATCCCATTATGAAAACTCGTATCACTGTGGCTCTCGCAGCCATTTTCACCCTTTTTCTTTCTTCGGCCAACCTATTTGGTCAGCAGGGCGCTGGTGTTGGTATTGATGTTACCAATCCACTTGAGAAGCTGGACGTCAATGGCGCCATCAAAATCGGCACAGACATAAACAACTCCAATGCTGCCCCAACGGGTGGTGCTGGCACCATCCGTTTTAAGGCGGGGGCATTCCAAGGTTGGGATGGAACCTCTTGGATCCCGCTGGGTGGTGGTGCCGACAGTGATTGGACCATAAACGGAAATAATCAGTATTCGGCTGTAAGCGGAAACGTTGGTATAGGCGTTACCAACCCGACCGACAAACTACAGGTAAACGGTAGAGCACGTTTTCTGAATGACGACCTGATCCTGACCAATAATGCGCAAAGCTTCATACTCCGTGCAAATGAAGGAAGCAACTACATTCAGTTAGATGTAGGCGGTGGTGGACATGCCTCCGACAACTTCTATATAGGAGACCTTACCACGGCAAATAATGAAGTATATATGATGGGTGCAGTGGGTATTGGAAACGATAACCCTGGAGAAAAGCTGGATGTAACAGGTTCCATCAGAATGCAAGATGGTAACCAAGCAGCAGGTTTCATACCCGTTTCTGATGCCAACGGAACCATGACATGGACCGACCCGGCAACCATTACCACTGCCAGCGATGACGATTGGGCAACCACGGGAAATAACATTTCAAATGCCAACACAGGAAACGTGGGTGTCGGAACCGCTACACCAGATAGACTTCTAAATATTGAATCGGCCACAGGACCGCAAATGCTTTTTACACGGAATGACAACAGCACCACGGATGGCGAACTGATGGGAGAATTGCTGTTTGATAATAATGACGACACAGCACCATCTTCTGTTGATGCAGCCGTAGTGATAAGAGCCAATGCATCTGGCAACCAGGGTAATAGTAACAAAGGCGGTTCATTGAGCATCCTTACAAAGAACAATGCGAATGGTTCTGCCAATGCAACCGAACGCATGCGTATTGCAGCCAACGGTAATGTCGGTATAGGAACAACTACACCTGCGCAGAAACTGGACGTTGCTGGTAAGATACAGATGCAAACAGGTGCCACGGCAGGTTTCATTCCTGTTTCAGATGCCAATGGAACCATGACATGGACCAATCCAACAACAATCACGACAGCGGCAGATGGAGACGGAAGTTCTACAAACGAGCTTCAAACGCTCAGCCAAACAGGAACCAATGTAACGCTTAGCAATGGCGGAGGAACCATATCTGTTGCTGATAACGACAATAGCGTGTCCAATGAGTTACAGACGCTGAACATAAGCGGAAACGACATTACACTTAGTAATGGCGGTGGTACTATTTCTATTCCTGATGATGCCGATTGGACCATCAATGGAAACGACATTCACAATGCCAATACTGGAAACGTAGGTATCGGAATTGCCACACCTAACTACGAGATGGGTATACATGATCCTACCAACGCCAATACTTGGCTTCAGTTCACCCATTCGGCATCAGGAACAACCCCTGGAGACGGATTTATTATTGGGTTGGATGGTAACTCGGATGCCAAGTTACTTCTGCGCGAAAATCAGAATATGATCTTCAGTACCAACAATACGGAGCGAATGCGGGTTACTGAGACCGGCAAGGTTGGTATTAATAGCGCAAACCCTTTCGCTCATTTACATATTTATAATCCGGTTGGTCTTACTGACGCCAGTACGGTTGACCAATACAGTATGCTTTTTGAAAGTGACGCCAGTGAGCACACGGGCATAGGGTTCATCAGCTATTTGAACAACGACCCAACAAAAACCCCGGGCGCTGCCATTGTCTACGACCCGTTCAGCAACATTGCAAGTAGAGGCTGGCTTCGATTTAAAACAATTAAACCAAACAACGCATCTTCTCCACTTTCAACAACCATGGTGCTTGACGAAAGGGGGTATGTAGGGATAGGGACGGATGACCCATTAACTTCGTTACATGTGTATAGAGACACAGTTGCGTCAGACGATGGCAGGGTGAGAAGTTACCAGATGGTTTTGGGAGGACGGTCTGCTGTTGGTTCCGAAACAGGGCTGGCTTTCGTTGGAAACCCACAATCTTTAGGTGCCAGTCCAGGCGTTGCTATCACGTACGAAGTAGAAGGTTCCTTTAGCAGTGATTATGGTAAGCTTCATTTCAAAACGAAGTCAGCTGCAACAACTACCAGTAGTACACCATTGGTAAAAAGAATGACCATAGCCCGAGATGGTAACGTGGGTATTGGTACTACAAACCCAGCGCAGTTGTTAGATGTGCAAGGTTCCATACAGATGGCGGATGGTAATCAACAGACAGGTTACATCCCTGTTTCAGATGCCAATGGCACTATGGTTTGGACCGACCCGACAACGATTGCCACAGATGACGATTGGACGGTGAGTGGCAATGACATTTACAATGCCAATACTGGAAACGTAGGTGTGGGAACGGCTAATCCAACATCTAAGTTTGAAGTGAATGGGGATATTGAAATTTCGGGTTCTCGGTTGCATGTAGGCAGCAATGGAAATGTAGGTGTCGGCACATCATCTCCGTCCTCCAAATTGGAAGTAGATGGAGACATTGAAATATCTGGCTCTCGTTTGCATGTTAACAGCAACGGCAATGTAGGTGTCGGCACATCATCGCCCTCATCCAAGTTTGAGGTGAATGGTGATGTGGAGATATCGGGTTCTCGGTTGCATGTGGGGAGCAACGATAGGGTAGGTATTGGAACGGCATCGCCAAGCAATCCGCTTGAGGTAAATGGAGGAGCATCTGGCGATAACAGCTATGTTGTGAATATTGAAAACACTCAAACTGATGCCTCCAATTCAACCAGGTATAACGGCATGCGAATAGAAGCTGGTAAAACGTCTAATAACAATGCTGATTCGCGAATGATATCCTTTATCAGGCCTGATAACACCTTTATAGGGTCTATATTTCAGAATAACGCAAGTACGGTCAACTACAGCACCTCTTCTGACATACGTCTTAAAAAGAACATACAACCAACCCATTTCTCGCTTAATGACCTAATGGCTATTGAGGTGAAAGATTATGCATATAAGACCGACCCAGAGGAGATACCAATGACGGGCTTTTTGGCGCAACAGCTTCATTCTGTATATCCCATTTCTGTACACGAAGGAGGAGAAGATCCTATAGAAGACCCTTGGATGGTTGATTATGGCCAGGTAACCCCGCTATTGGTAAAGGCGGTGCAAGACCTGAAAGCCGAGAAAGACCAATTGGAAACACTTGTAGAAACCCTTCTGCAACGTGTAGAACAATTGGAGCAGCATTAATCTACATCCAGACCAAATACAAAAAGCCCCGCCAACTGGCTGGGCTTTCTTTTGTGATGAAACAGCGAAGAAATAAAAGCTAACCTTCCGATTCAGCACGAACACCGTTATCTGCAATGGACTATCTTCGACATTGCGCTGGAAAGAATAGGCGAAACGTTTGGAAACACATCAGAATAGGCTAACGCTTGCTTTCAGAAATAAGGAACTTGAGCATGCGTATAGGGCGGATCAGGAGGAGTTTCTGAGAACGGCTGTGCGGTCTGGTATGATATCTTCTTTGTTCATTTGGTCCGTTGGTGTTGTAGCCCTTTATTTCATCGTACCTGACAAGTTCCAGATGCTGGCCGCAACCATTATTGGCTCCACATTCCCGTATTTTCTGTTCCTGATATATGCTACGTACCTAGAACGGTTTCAAGGCTGGTTTCACCTACTTGCCGCTTCTTCTAATCTATTGGCAGGGCTTTTATTGCTGGTCATCTTTTTCCATCTGCAAGTAAGCGAATACGCCATCCTAACAGCGCTCATCTTTCTGGTCTTCTTCGGGCTCTATTCATATCGGTTCAGGTGGCGGTCTGGTCTGGCACTGGCATCTCTGTATATGGCGTGCTTTCAGTTTTATATTT
This sequence comes from Flavobacteriales bacterium, assembly GCA_018402015.1. Classification (GTDB taxonomy): domain Bacteria; phylum Bacteroidota; class Bacteroidia; order UBA10329; family UBA10329; genus UBA10329. Next base: position 20,531 of record JAGYJL010000022.1, read on the forward strand.
CGTTCGTTTCGGGTGCAACGGGTGGAGATTACATATTGATGACCTTTTACGCATGGTCAACCGTAGGACTTTCGTTGGTTGCTGGACGCATGGTAGAAGCCAATGATCGGCTGGCTTTGTGAACGAGTTACGATTGAGGAACAGAAGAAACAAGTTCAGCAAGCAAAAGAACAGGCAGACAGCTTATTACTCAATATCCTTCCTAAGAAGGTGGCCGAAGAACTGAAAACCAAAGGTTCGGCCGAAGCCGTGCACTATGATCAGGTAACCGTTCTTTTTACCGATTTCAAAGGCTTTACGGCAATGAGCGAGAAAATCACACCCAAAGAACTTGTAAAAGACCTTCATGAATGCTTCTCTGCCTTTGATAGAATTTGCGAAAAGTATGGCGTAGAAAAAATAAAGACCATTGGTGATGCTTACATGGCAGCTGGTGGTGTACCTGGCCAAAATAAAACGCACGCGGCTGATGTGGTTAAAGCTGCATTCGAGTTCCGAGATTTCGTAGAAGAGGGTAAGGCTCGAAAAATAAAAGCAGGATTACCATTCTTCGAGATAAGAATAGGCATTCACACAGGCCCCGTAGTAGCAGGTATTGTAGGCGTTAAGAAATTCCAATATGACATTTGGGGAGATACCGTAAACACCGCCAGCCGTATGGAATCATCTGGTGAGGTTGGCAAAGTGAACATCAGCGAAAGCACCTATGCGCTTCTGAAAGACGATGCCTCATTCAGCTTTGAGAACCGTGGTAAAATACAGGCTAAGGGCAAAGGAGAGATGGAGATGTATTTTGTGCAAGAAGGATGACCTGTCCGAGTTGAAATTCAGACTACCGGTTTTTGAGCATTAAGAAAATGCCGTAAGCGTGGGTGGCGATGATGCCAAAACCGACCCTTGGATGATGGACTACGGCAAAATGTCGCCATTGTTGGTACAAGCGATTCAGGACCTGAAGGCTGAGAAAGACCAATTGGAAACACTTGTAGAAACCCTTCTACAACGCGTAGAACAATTGGAGCAGCATTGATCTGCACCCAAACCAAACAAAAAGCCCCGCCAACTGGCAGGGCTTTTCAATTGTCTTAAACCGAGTTTGATTATCCGTCTTCCAAAGCAGCTGCTGTAACTGTTCAAAATTTCGTTGGTAATGGAAGCTTGACGCGCCTTGTTGTAAGATAGTTTCAATGCTTTCAAAATGTCTGAAGCGTTGTCTGTTGCCTTGTGCATGGCCGTCATTCGAGCTCCGTGCTCAGAAGCATGGCTATCAAGCGTTGCAGCATACAATTGCGTTTTCAACGAACGAGGAATAAGGTCAGCAACGATCTCGGCCTTGGCAGGTTCAAAGATGTAATCTGTTGCAGACGTGTTTTCAGTTACTTCTGGTGGCGCAACAGGCAAGAACTGCTCGGCAACACACAATTGCGTAGCGGCATTCTTAAACTGATTGTAAACCACATCCACACGGTCGTACTTTCCTTCAACAAACGCGTCCATGATGCTTTCAGCAATGGGAGCGATGACATCGAAGGTCAAGCTGTCGTAAACACTATCGTGACGTTCAATGACATTGAAGTTTCTACGCTTCAAGAATTCGCCTGATTTCTTTCCGATGGAAAGAACATCAATTTCCTTTCCTGCGTAAACGCCATTGGCCAAACTCAACACCTTCTTATTGATGTTTGAGTTGAAACCACCGCACAATCCACGATTGGAGGAAACAGCTACGATAAGCACTTTCTCAATCGGACGCTCGGTAGAATATGCTCCGCCTTCAGAAGAGTCTAAGCTTGCGCTTAGGTTGGCAAGAATCTCTGACAATTTACTGGCATACGGACGCATACGTGTGATTGCATCTTGCGCTCTACGCAATTTTGCAGCGGACACCATCTTCATGGCAGAGGTGATCTGCATGGTAGAACCGATGGATGTAATCCTTTCGCGTACTTCTTTTAATCCAGCCATTTTCGATAGTTAGTTCTCGATACGATTGTCGTTCCTCCAATCACTCGAAATGACAACTAGGGTCACTTCGAGTAACTCTGACGAAGGAAGAATTGTATCGAGAAGTCGCATTAGTTGATTAGTATTTTCCTGCCAAGTCAGCGGCAACTTTTTCCAATGTATCGGTGATCTCGTCAGTCAGTTTACCTGCTTTCAATCCATCAAGAACATCACGGTGCTTTGCGTCCATGTAATCCAAGAATTCCGTTTCGAAAGCTCTCACTTTCTCTACAGGAACTTTTCTCAAAAGACCTTTTGATCCAAGATAGATGATGGCAACTTGCTTCTCAACAGAAACAGGAGCGTACTGTCCTTGCTTCAAGATCTCCACGTTACGTTTTCCTTTTTCAAGAACGTTCATGGTAGCAGCATCAAGGTCAGAACCGAATTTGGCAAATGCCTCAAGCTCACGGTACTGTGCTTGGTCAAGCTTCAATGTACCTGCAACTTTCTTCATCGACTTGATCTGAGCCGATCCACCAACACGCGATACCGAAATACCTACGTTGATTGCTGGACGAACACCAGAGTTGAACAAGTTCGACTCCAAGAAGATCTGACCATCCGTAATCGAAATTACGTTGGTTGGGATGTATGCAGAAACGTCACCCGCTTGTGTTTCGATAATTGGAAGTGCAGTCAAAGAACCACCACCTTTCACTTTGTCTTTCAAAGAAGGAGGAAGGTCGTTCATGTTCTTCGCAACTTCATCATCGTTGATCACCTTGGCAGCGCGCTCTAGCAGACGGCTGTGTAGGTAGAAAACGTCTCCCGGGTAAGCCTCACGACCTGGAGGTCTTCTCAAAAGAAGAGATACCTCACGGTAAGCAACGGCTTGTTTCGATAAGTCATCATAAATGATCAATGCTGGACGACCAGTATCACGGAAATATTCTCCGATGGCAGCACCTGAGAATGGAGCGTAAAACTGAAGTGGAGCTGGATCAGAAGCTGTTGCAGCAACAACAACCGTGTAGGCCATTGCACCTGCGTCTTCCAATGTTTTCACGATTCCAGCAACAGTAGAACCTTTTTGTCCGATAGCAACATAGATACAGAATACAGGCTCGCCTCTGTCGTAAAATTCTTTTTGGTTGATGATGGTATCGATCGTCACAGCAGTTTTACCTGTCTGACGGTCACCAATGATAAGCTCACGTTGTCCACGACCAATTGGAATCATCGCATCGATTGCTTTGATACCTGTTTGAAGTGGCTCAGTTACCGGCTGACGGAACACAACACCTGGTGCTTTACGCTCCAATGGCATTTCGAAAAGTTCTCCTGAGATAGGTCCTTTACCATCAATTGGCTCACCCAACGTGTTCACAACACGACCTAGAAGACCTTCTCCTACTTGAATGGAAGCAATCTTTCCAGTACGCTTTGCAGTAGAACCTTCAGCAATACCGCTTGAAGAACCAAGCAATACCGCACCAACGTTGTCCTCTTCCAAGTTCAAGATGATACCTCGTGTACCTCCGTCAAATTCGATAAGCTCACCAGCTTGAACGTTTGAAAGACCGTAAATACGAGCAATACCATCACCCACTTGGAGTACGGTACCTACTTCTTCCAGTTCAGCTTCGCTTTTGTAGCCTGAGAGTTGTTCTCTTAAAATACCTGAGATCTCTGCTGGTTTGATGTCTGCCATTTTATTAGTGTTTGTTCGGAATCGCTTCCGCTTAATTAAATTCCTTTAGCAAATGATTTATTCATGAATTCTTGGCGTAGGTCACCGATCTTACTCAAGATCGAAGTGTCCAATTGTTTGTCGCCAATGCGGAGTATGAATCCTCCAATAAGTTCCGGATTGATCTCTGTTTCAAGTTCAACCGTTCCACCAACTTCTTTCTGAACAAGGTCAGTGATTTTCTTCTTCGCATCGTCAGCCAGAACCGAAGCCGAAGTAACAACCGCAGTTGTAATTCCTTTCATCGCCTTGTATTGCGCCACAAACGCATCAGCAATTTCTGGAAGTGCCCCCTCTCTTCTGTTCTTGGTAATAAGTGCAATGAAAAGCATGGTCACTTTACTCACATTCTTCTCATAGATGCTGGTCAGAATGCTCACCTTTTTCTCTGTGTTCACCACAGGACTTTTGAGTAGAACAACCAGGTCGCGATTTTCAGAACAGGTCTTTTTGATCAACATCATGTCGTTGAAAGCCTCTTCCAGATTTCCCTTCTCGGCCACAAGTCCAAGGAGCGATTTCGCGTATCGTGTTGCAACCTTTGTCTGAGCCATTTTAGTTCAGCTTGATGTCTTCAAGTAGATTATCAACAAGTTGTTTCTGCTTTGCAGCATCACCCAACTCAGCTTTCAGAATCTTCTCTGCAATTTCAATTGAAAGTGCAGCAACATGATTCTTGATCTCAGCCATTGCAGCTGTTTTCTCTGTTTCAATGCTCTCACGAGCGTCAGCCACGATTTTCTCAGCTTTCGCTTTCGCATCTCCTTCAGCGTCAGCAATCAGTTTTTCACGGATCTCCTTCGCATCCTTCAGCATGTTGTCGCGCTCTTCGCGTGCTTCTTTCAGGATCTGCTCATTATCAGACTGAAGTTTTTGCATTTCAGCCTTGGCATGTTCAGCCGATTTCAACGCGTTGGAGATGTTCTCCTCTCGCTCTTTGATCGTTTCAAGAATGGCTGGCCATGCAAATTTGCCCAATCCCACCCAAACAATAAGGAAGGCTATGGTCATCCAAATGATGAGGCCTATTCCAGGAGTTACTAATCCCATTTCTGTGTGTTTTTCTAATTCAGATCAATTTGTGGAATCCCACGGTGCTGACCAACCGTCAGCACCGGGATTCCGAACCCTTTATTCGTCTTACTTCATCAATACGATAAGAAGACAAACAATGATTCCGAAGAACGCAGCACCTTCTACAAGTGCAGCAGCAACGATCATCGATGCACGGATGTCTCCGATAGCCTCTGGCTGACGTGCCATTGACTCAAGAGCCGATCCACCGATACGACCGATACCCATTCCAGCACCGATTGCGGCAATACCCGCTCCGATACCTGCTCCTAGATAAGCAAAAGCTGCGTCCAAAAGAATTGCGATAATTTCCATTGTTTATTATTGTTTTGGGTTAATTGATTACTGATTTGATTAATGATGTTCCTCCACTGCGCTACCGAAATAGAGAGCAGAAAGAAGTGTGAATACGTATGCCTGAAGGAATGCTACGAGCAATTCCATTACGTTCATGAAAACTCCGAAAAGCAACGATACGATTGATGCTCCATAACCTGCACCAGCACCATAGATATCGGCAAAGATGAAGATGAGACTCATGAATGACAGAATGATAATGTGACCAGCAGTGATGTTGGCAAACAATCGAAGGCAAAGTACCAATGGCTTGGTGAAGACGCCTAAAAGCTCGATCGGAATCATCAATGGCAACAACCATCCTGGAACACCAGGTGTTGCAAAAATATGACCCCAATAAGTTTTGTTTCCATTTACTGTGGTCATTACAAAGGTGAACAATGCCAATACCATCGTTACTGCAATGTTTCCAGTAACGTTGAATCCTCCAATGAATGGAATAAGACCTAGGATGTTGGCGATCCAAATAAAGAAGAAGATGGTAAGCAAGAATGGCATGAAACGCTCGTACTTGTGCCCGATAGATGGTTTTGCAATTTCGTCTCTGATGAAAAGAATAATCGTTTCCATGAGCGCCTGAAATCCTTTAGGTGCTTCGTTAGAACCTTCTCGTTTATATGCACCTGCAACTTTGCTGAAGATGATGAACATTAGCAAAACAGTGATCAGAATTCCAGCTACGGTCTTAGTAATGGAAAGATCTATGAATGCACCATTTTCGCCTCTGAATACTCCGCCCCAACTTTGCTCCGAATATCCCATGCTCATAGCTTCTTCCAAGTGAATTTCTTCTGAAGAAGCAAATGGATTGTTCAAGCCTAGACGATAGATATGTCCATGGTTCAATACATAACGGTTTTTGGCAGCATGTCCGTGATGAAAGCTAGAGGAAAGAAACACACTCAATCCATCTTCGGTACTGTAAAGTATTACTGGCAAAGGAATGCTAACGGAATGACCGCCAATATCCATCAAGTGAATATCGTACGCATCCATTACGTGGTGCATGATCATATCACCAGCATTAAAAGCTTCAGCTTCGTGTTCAGAATGGTCGGTCGCATGGGCCGAAGCTTCCTCGTTTACACCATGCTGATGAGTAGAATCCTCGGCATGAACATCATAATCTTCCGAAGCCAACAAACTTCCTGATGTTAAAAAGGCAAGGGAAATAAGAAGGAAAAACGGCTTGAAAGCCTTGTGTGGTCTATGTTTCAGCATCATCGAAACGGGGATTTTATACCGCCTGATTTTTCGGGCGCAAATATAGACAAAAGAAAAGGTAAGGAACAACGTTTTTTAACGTCTTTCTACTAACGTTCAAACTATTGACCTGTAAGTGCTAGCTACTTCTGGTTTTTCAGCACTTTGAGAGCAGAAATCACCTCTAGAATCGTGTAGGTCACATAAAGGGTTAAAAACATGACGACCATCGGAATAGCTTCCGATTGATAAGCGAAAACGTAGACTCCTAATGCCACGATATAAACCAACATTTTGATTCCAGTAATTGCCATGAAATAGGGAGGAAACAGTTGCGGCCTTTGGTGCGATGCTTTGATTGTGAAAAGATGGACAGCTATGCTTGTTCCGAACATGAAGAGACCACAAATAGAAAGGTGAAGTGTGTTCAATTCAATATCCATTGTTTCATTAACAATAGCCAAAATGCCCATTGCAACGAAATAAACAACAAGAGCTTTTACCGGGTACTTCATCCTTTTAGAAGGTCTTTTATTGCAAAATACATGGATAGAAAAACGGCCAGAATTGTGAATCCACCCGTAAACCACGGTGTTTGTGTCTCCAAATATTTATCCAGTTGAATTCCACCTAGTGCACCAGCCACAATAATAAGGGCCATTTGCGTTGCTAGTGAAGAATACTTGATGAAAGCGTTAGGCTGTTTTTTCCTGCCGTTCTGCTTGTCTTGATTGTCCGGCATTAGAAGTTATGTCTTTAACCACACCGCCCATGCTGCAAGAACCTGTGAACGTTGCTCCTGGTTCAATTGCCAGTTTCTTGGTAACAATATCACCTTGCACCTTTGCGGTTGATTTCAAAGAAAGAAGGTCAGAAACGGTAATGTTAGCCTTAATGCTTCCTTCGATCTCGGCATTTTCGCAGCGTATATCTCCCTCAATTGTTCCACTGGCCCCGACAACAACACGGCCTTGGCATTCTAGAGAGCCGGTAAGCTTACCATCAATACGCAGATTACCACGTGCTTTAATGCTGCCTTCAATTACCGTATCGCTGTTTATATGGTTCGGCATTCCAGATCCAGAATTGCCTTTTGAGCTGTCGCTCGATGTTTTGTTGTTGAACATTTTTCCTTTCCCTTTGTAACTTGCTCCGCTGCGCGAAGGATGCCAAATATAGTGATCCTTCGTAAAGTGCTGTTTTTACGCATGTTGCATTAACAATCGTTATCATATTAATATGGCAGATAGTCCGATAAGAGAATATTTCCGGTCGCAGATAGGAAAAGATGTGGCCTCAACGCCTCCTGGTTTTAGCGAATGGCTGCAACCAAAAATGATTTCGGTAGAGGAAGATTCCCTTACCATAGAGGTGATGGTGAGACCTGAAATGTGTAACCCCGTAGGGACACTTCATGGCGGAATTCACTCCGCTATTCTAGACGAGGTGATCGGAATGACAGTGGCGGCCATGGGTAACGATACTCACTTTGTGTCTTTGAATATGACTACCGATTATTTGAGGGCCGCTAGGGCAGGCGAGGCAGTCCGTGCTACAGGCCAAGTAATCAGAAAAGGCAGAAGTGCTATTCATCTTATCGGTCAGATAACCAATTCCGAAGGCAAGGAACTTTCGCGTGCCACCCAGAACATGGTTTCAGTAGGTGTCCCTATGAAAATCCAATGAGAAAGCTCTCAGCCGTCATCATCACACATAATGAAGCGCGCAACATAAAACGTTGCATAGCATCGCTGCAAGAAGTTGCAGACGAGATCGTGGTGGTAGACAGTTTCTCTACAGATGCTACGCCAAGTATCTGTAAAGGTCTTGGTGTACAATTTCATCAGCGCGAATGGAAGGGCTACAGTAAGCAGAAAAATTATGGTAATGGTTTAGCGTCTAACGATTGGATCCTTTCCATAGATGCTGATGAAGCCTTGTCTGAAGACCTTCGGAACTCGATCCTGTTCGAGAAAACGCACAGTAAGGGGTTCAATTATTCTTTCAATCGGCTAACTAACTACTGCGGAAAATGGATACGTCACTGTGGTTGGTATCCCGACACGAAGATCCGCATGTTCGACCGTAAAGAGAATGATTGGCGCGGAGATGTGCATGAAAAGCTTACGGTTGACCCTTCTACGGTTAAGAAGTTGAAGGGCGACCTGCTTCACTACAGTTACCATTCAATTAGCGACCACGTTTTACGGACCGACCGCTATTCTACCTTAGGAGCAAACGAAATGTTTGACGCAGGAAAAAAAGCGAGCTTGTTCAAGATACTTTTCAACCCTTGGCTCAAGTTCAATCGCATGTATTTTCTGCAAATGGGATTTCTTGATGGACTATCTGGATTGACCATCTCGGTCGTAACGGCTTACGGCACGTTCCTTAAGTATGTTAAGTTGCGGTTTCTCATTCAGAATCAGCATTGATGTCGTTCTCTATTCTCATTCCAACTTGGAATAATCTGGCCTTTTTGCAATGTTGCATTCGTAGTATTCGGCAGAACTCGACCTATGATCATGAGATTCTAGTGTATGTAAATGAAGGTTCTGATGGAACGGCTGAATGGTGTACGCAAGAACAGATCAAGTTCATTCATTCCGGAAGCAACGTTGGTGTTTGCACAGCTTTGAACGCGCTGTTTGAGATCAGCACGAAAGAGATCATCTGCTACGTGAATGACGACATGTACCTGTGTCCCAATTGGGACGCGGTATTGGCCGATGAAATTGAAGGTATCGGGCACGAAAAGTTCTATCTCAGCGCTACCATGATTGAACCGGAGGAAACAGGAAATAAATGTGTTCTGGCTCCATTTCCGTTTGGGAAAACACCATCAGAATTCAAAGAGTCAGAGTTGATTGCGGCATTACCGAACATGAAAAAGGCGGATTGGAGCGGTTCCACGTGGCCTCCAAACCTCATGCACCGAAGCATGTGGAAAGCCATTGGTGGCTATGGCGAAGAGTTCAGTCCAGGGCTGTATTCCGATCCAGATGTAAGTATGAAACTTTGGCAACAGGGTGTTCGGATTTTTAAAGGTTTGGGTGAAAGTCGTGCGTATCATTTCATGTCCAAATCCACTGGACGAGTGAAGATGAACGATGGGAAGAAGACCTTCTTACAGAAATGGGGCGTTAGTTCATCTTGGTTCGTCAAAAAGGTGCTGCAGCAAGGACAACTATATGGAGGTCCACTATCGGAAAAGACCATCCGTCCTACGCTGAAGGATTGGCTTAAGCGCAAGTTGCTTTGATCACTTCACGTCCGAAAATTCTTTCCTCAATATCAGCAAGGAGCTGAAAAACGAAAACAATGCAACGCCAGATTGTCGAGAGAATGTGTTGTCTGTCATGAATGAAACCAACATGATAACCATGAAGATCTGGAACAGAAAATCGGATCGATAATACCACATTGGATATGCCAAGGAGAGCAGAAATAAGGCAAATCCGATTGTGCCGAGCGCTATGGCAATGGTAAGAAATTGGTTATGCGAAATTCCTTGGAATTGCTGTTCCAACCCGCGGTCGTCTATTGCGTACTCAGTTTTGTATGCATTGATCACATCACCGGTTCCAACGCCAAAAACCGGATGCTTCTTGAAGATTTCCCACCCTATTTCCATGTAAACCCAGCGCTGCATGGCGGAGGAATTGTTGGCGTTCCGATGCCAAGAGTATTCCTCAAGCGCCCAAAGCAGTTGGTCAATTCTGCGAGAAAAACCAAGCTTGTCTGTATACAGGTAATTGGTGAATCCAGCCTCAATGTGTTCAATGTCCTCATCACTCAACTGATGAATACCTACTGAGTCTTTCAATAGACCTTTGGATGTCATGTATCGCACTACCGTGAATTTGATCGGTTGACCCTTTCTGTCCAATCCCTCAAAATCAACATCGCTTCTAGTTGGCCATTCATTTCTCAATTCTTCCAGGCACACAAAGTTCCAAACGCGATGTCCGTTTTCGCGGTAGAGCACATCCTTCTGGTGTGCGTAATAATTGCCATTCAGCGTTTTTACCGTGAGCGTTAGGTAATTGAAAGGCACTTCTTGATTGTGAGTTACAGTTATCGTTCTTATGTACAAGGAAAGAGCAGTTATCGCGATGACAGAAACCACAAACCCACTCAAGCCAAAGGAGAATTTTCGGTGTTTGAAAATGAACCATGGAATGCTGAAAACGAGAACGGCAATCAACGATACGTATGCGGTGAATGCTTCTAAAATGACCAGGAACCAACCCAACCACAGCATTGTGAATAGATAGATTCCTTTCTCGGTAACTGAAAGTTGCTCCCAATTGCTGTGGCAGTGATGGATGAGGATAAATAGGGCCAGAACCACCATCAACCCGAAACGGATATGTGAAATGAAAACAGAAAGTTGGCGGTTATTCAGTAACTCATTACCGAACAATTCGAAGTATTGTGCAGCTCCGAAAAGCGAACCGATGACGCAGGCCAGAACAAATAGTTTAAGGAGGTCATGAATCCGTTCAATTGTAGGCAGTTTGCTGGTAAAGAGGAAAAGAGGAATGGCTAAAATCGGAATCGTCAGTCGGAGTTCTTTCCACCCTTGAGCCAGATCTGTAGTATGCAACATTCCAGCAGCATAGAGCACAAAAACTGCTGATACGGATAAGGATATGGGATCTTTGAAAAACCTTTGAAGATTGCTTTTGAAATTTCCTTGCAGGAGAAAGTTACCGGCCAGTACAAACGTTCCAACACTTACCAGAAAAATAGACAGCGGCAGCCCAATGGCTATTATTGCCATGCCCCAAAAGGCAATGTTGCGGTGCTGCTGTTCTTTAAGTAAGGGCATTCTGCCTTGCTGAGGGCCTTACTTTTCTAGACCTTTGTCGGAAAGTATGCGGTTGTATTCTGCCGTATCGTCAAGGATTTTCAGCGCTTTCAAAACTTCCGTATCATCTTCCAGCATAGCCTGTATTCGGCCCTTTTGATGGTAATAACGAGAAACCAATTCGCCTCTAAGTAGCTCTTTCACTTCGCTGCTGAATTCTTCCAGATCATGCTCCTTATTGTGTTTCACCTGATTTAGTAGTGCGGTGTATTCCGTCTCAATTCTGCTGAAATATTTTTCTTCATCTGCCACCTCCTTCAGCTTTTCCATCATTTTCTCGCTGTCGGTCGTATAATCGAAGTCTTTCGACTCTAACCACGTTTTGAATTCCGCGTAAATCTCATCGTTCACACGAAAATCATTCACCGATGGAATTTCCTTGTTTCTATGGTAGAACTCCGTTGCAAAATCGAAGTACAGCATCTTCATACCCAGGTTGAAAGCTACTTCAGATAGTTTTCTTGGCTCCATTTTTACATCTGGGTTAATACCACCGCCATCGAAAACGGGCCTACCCGCTTTGGTTTCGTATCGGGTAATAAGCGAATCGGGAACTTTTCCAACGCTTCCATCTTCGTTTCTATTTGAGTAGTCAAGTGCCTGAATACAGCGTCCGCTGGGAATGTAATATTTGGCGGTGGTCACTTTAAGTTGAGAGTTGTAGCTAAGCGGGCGAGTGGTCTGAACGAGGCCTTTACCGAAGGTACGCTGACCGATGATAACGCCTCGGTCCAGATCCTGAATAACCCCAGAAACGATTTCTGATGCCGAAGCAGATCCGCTGTTAACCAACACCGCCAATGGCATTTCTTTATCAAGTGGCGTTTGCATGGCCTTATAGTCCTTGTTCCATTCTTCTACCTTGCCTTTTGTGCTTACGATCAACTCGCCTTTTGAGACGAAAAGATTACTCAGTTCTACAGCTTCTTTAAGTAGACCTCCAGGATTTCCTCGAAGATCCAGAACCAGTTTCTTCATTCCTTTTGTCTTCAATTCCTCAATGGCCGCCCGAACGTCCTGAGAGCAATTGTCTGTAAAGCTTGATAGGTTCACGTAACCGACCTCTTCGTTCAACATTCCCGAGTAGGGCACGCTATTTATCTTAATCTCTTCACGCGTAATGGTCACGTCCATAGGTTTTGTCTCCCCGTAGCGCTGAATCTTGACCTTCACTTCGGTTTGTGGTTGACCCTTGAGTACCGAGCTGATATCTTCGGTCGATTTTCCTTCAGTAGATTTTCCGTTTACCTCGAGAATAATGTCACCAGCCAAAAGTCCGGCCTTCATTGCTGGGAAGTTCTCGTATGGCTCGGCCACTACAACAAGGCTGTCCTTTTTCCTGATCAAAGCTCCAATACCGCCATACTGACCTGTGGTCATGAATCGGTAATCCTCTATGTCGGTCTCTGGAATGTAGTTGGTATAAGGATCCAGCGATTCCAGCATGCCCTCAATTCCTTTTTCAACCAGTTGTCCTGGTTGTGTTTCATCTACGTAATAAAGGTTCAATTCCTTGAACAGCGTAATGAAAATGTCGAGGTTCTTACTTATCTCGAAATACGAATCAACGTAACTGCTGGTAAGCAGCGACAACATTATAAGTGGCACTATCACAAGTACCGATCTGATTTTTCTCCAAGTTTTCTGAAAAGTCATGCTTCCAGCGTATTTAGTTTGTCAATCACCCGTTTCATAACAACCGTCAAGTCATCGAATTCAGGAATCTCGTTGCCAATGTAAACAAATGCCAACGCAAAATATTTCTCCGAATTGTGCCAATTTTCAATCAATTCCGATTTATTCAATCGATACGTTTCTCTGATCAGTCTTTTAATATGGTTCCGAGACACGGCTTTTTTAAATCTTTTTTTAGGAACAGATATCAACAGTTTTGCATTGGCAGAGCTGTCTTCTAAACTCAGGTACATCACTCTTATTGGGAATTCCTTGAACGACCTGCCGTCTTTGAAAAGCGCATCGATTTCCAATTTGGAGCAGAGTTTTTCCGCCTTTCCGAACGTATATCTGCCCATTTTCACTGAAAGTAGAAAACAAAAAGGGGCATTGATCCCAAAGCCCCCTTTCCCTTAAGTATTTTTAACAAGCAATTATTTTTTCTTGTTGGCCTGAGTGATGTATTGATCGAGAGCCATGGTCATTGATGGAGCATTTGGCACTGGTGCTCCAATGTCCAGTTTTAAATTGTGCTCTTTGACTGCATGCGTTGTTGTTGGTCCAAAAGCGGCAATGCGCGTTTTATTCTGTTTGAAATCAGGGAAATTCTCGAACAACGATTTGATTCCCGATGGGCTGTAGAAAACAAGCACATCGTAATTCACATCAGCTAGGTCGGAGAGGTCACTGCAAACAGTTTTGTACAGAACAGCGCGGGTATAGTCCACACCCAAAGCATCCAAAGATTCCGGAACCGTTTGCTTCAGATCATCGATGCAAGGAAGAAGAAACTTCTCGCCCTTGTGTTTTTTCAGAACCTCTACAAGATCGCGGAATGTATTTCCTCCGTAAAAGATCTTTCGCTTTCTATACACTACGTAGTTCTGTAGGTAGTAGGCAATAGCTTCAGAAACGCAGAAATACTTCATGCTTTCTGGAACAGTAACACGCGTTTCTTCACAAATGCGGAAAAAGTGATCGGCCGCGTTCTTACTCGTAAAGATCACAGCAGAGTGATCGAGAATATTGATTTTCTGAGTGCGAAAGTCTTTTGCCTCTACTCCTTCAACATGAATAAACGAACGGAAATCGATTTTAAGGTTGTGCTTTTCAGCAAGGTCGAAGTATGGGTTTTTGTCTCCTTCAGGTTTTGGTTGAGAAACCAGGATACTTTTTACTTTGTCCATGGGTCGATTGAACGTTTTTTACTGCATTCCCTGTACCAAACGGATCAGTACAAAAACAGGCAGGATTTCAAGCGCGCAAAGGTAGTAAAACAAATGCAGCAACGATATGCGAGAGGCATACACAGCAAGTTGCATTCCGCGAAGCAAACCTTGTAAATAGAACAGACCTGCAACTAGCAGCCCCATGGTTACTAACCAAGTTGAAGGTATAATGGAGTTGTAGAACATTAATAATGAGAGAGGTAGCAATAGAAGCCCCGCCATGGAATGGAGTAGATTCTGATTAAAAGAATGAATCTTTAATTCCTGATGGAGGTCAAAAAGAAATGAAATTCCAAAAAGAACAATTCGTTTTATGCCGAACATCAGCAGCAACAATCCCAGAACCTTGAAATAGAACGCACTGAAAGATCCGGAAATTTGAAATTTCGAAAAGCCAACTGATGCTAAGAAAAGTGAGATGGAAGTTCCTCCAACTACTAACAGCAGAAAACGATTTCTAGTGCGCTGAGAGTTTTCTACCCGAGCTTCTTGCATGGCAAGATTCCTATCTACAGTTGCCTTGAATACCGATGAGAAGATTCCTTCCGAGTTCTTCTGAAGGTAGATCAGAATAGCTCCACAGATTGCAATCAGTACAAACACGAATGTGTTGCCTGTATCGATGCGCTCTAACCATGTCAGGTCGGTAGTTTGCAACAAGTGATCATGAAAAAGGCTTTCTGTCGGCTTGTCAAGTATTGTTACATCAATAGAGTCAAGCTCGGAAACGAATCCAACGGAATCGCTTGCTAAGAATTGAACAGTATCAACAGCAGCCTCTTGCATGGCGCAAAGGTAGCGCTGATTCATTTCTACATTTACCGAACATGAAGACCGTTTTATCTGTTCCGTTCGTTTTCATTATTGCAATGTTTCAATCTTGCGGACAACAAAATTCATCTATGACAGACCATAAACACACCAACGCACTTATCAACGAAACGAGTCCGTACCTGCTTCAGCATGCGCACAATCCGGTCAATTGGGTGGCTTGGAATGATGAAAGTCTTGCCAGGGCGAAAGCAGAGCAGAAACCGATCTTGGTGAGCATTGGCTACAGCGCATGCCATTGGTGCCATGTAATGGAGCACGAGAGTTTTGAGGACAGCACCGTTGCCGCTTACATGAATGCGCATTTCGTTTGCATCAAAGTCGATCGGGAAGAACGGCCAGATGTAGATCAGGTTTACATGAATGCCGTGCAATTGATGACTGGACGCGGAGGTTGGCCACTCAACTGCTTCGCCTTGCCCGATGGCAGGCCGCTTTACGGAGGAACTTATTTCCCCAAAGAACAGTGGATGGATGTGATGGGAAAAGTGGCTGGCATTTGGGAAAACGACCGCGAAAAGGCTTTTGAATATGCCACCAACCTTACCAGAGGAATCAAGGAAAGTGAGCTCATTCAAAGAAATGCTGATGATGCTGAGTTCACTGCAGAAGATGTGAAATCCTACGTCCAAAAGTGGAAATTGGATTTTGATAATCGCGAAGGCGGCCCAAACCGCGCACCTAAATTTCCGTTGCCGAATAACTACGAATTCCTGTTGCGCTACGCGTTCTTGAATGATGATCAAGAAGTCAAGAATCACGTTGACTTGACGCTGGAAAAAATGGCCTTCGGAGGCATTTACGACCAGATCGGTGGAGGGTTTGCGCGCTATTCTGTGGACGGACTTTGGAAAGTGCCTCACTTTGAGAAAATGCTGTACGATAACGCACAGTTGGTTTCGCTCTATTCAGAAGCTTATCAAGCCACTAAAAACCCACTTTACAAGGAAATTGTGGATGAAACCTTGGCGTTCATCCAACGCGAAATGACCTCGGAAGAAGGCGCATTCTATTCTGCTTTGGATGCAGATAGCGAAGGCGAAGAAGGCAAGTTTTATGTGTGGAAAGAGGATGAATTGAAAATTGTTTTGGGCGATGATCTCAATTGGGTAAAAGCCTACTACAACATCAACTCAAAAGGATTTTGGGAGCACGGAAATTACATTTTGCTTCGCGATAAGACGGATGAGGATTTTGCAAAGAAACAAGGCTGGTCTGTCGATGAACTGAAAGCGAATGTTGTTGATGTGAAAAGTCGATTGCTGGCCGAAAGAAGCAAACGTATTCGCCCAGGATTGGATGATAAACAACTCACTTCTTGGAACGCGCTGAT
Source organism: Flavobacteriales bacterium (assembly GCA_018402015.1). Lineage (GTDB taxonomy): Bacteria > Bacteroidota > Bacteroidia > UBA10329 > UBA10329 > UBA10329. The sequence continues at coordinate 36,802 of JAGYJL010000022.1, forward strand.
GCTGAAAGGCTACGCTGATGCATATCGCGTTTTCGGAAATCAGGAATACCTGAAAACAGCTTTGAAAAGTGCCGATTTCATTCTCAAAACGCAGCGCAAAGAAGATGGCGGACTGTGGCACAATCACAAAGGGAAACGTTCCACCATCAACGGGTTTTTGGAAGATTACTGTTTCACCATCGAAGCTTTGATTTCGCTTTATCAGGCAACGTTTGACCGAAAATGGTTGGATGAAGCAGATACTCTGGCGAAGTACACCATCGAGCATTTCCACGATCCGGAATCAGGTATGTTCTTCTTCAATTCCAACAGCGATGCGCAACTTATTGCCCGCAAAATGGAGTTGACCGATAACGTTATTCCATCATCAAACTCCAGCATGGCGAAGGGACTTTTCTATCTCGGACATTACCTTGATAAGAAGGAATATCTCGAAATCTCTGAGCAGATGCTGCACAACGTCAAACCAAGTATTTCGCAAGGCGCGAGCTGGTATTCCAATTGGTTGGAATTGATGCTGCACCATACAAGTCCGTTCTACGAAGTGGCAATAGTTGGCCCAGAAGTGGAACAGAAACGCGCAGCATTGGAGCAATACTACAAGCCAAA
>JAGYJL010000023.1 GCA_018402015.1 Flavobacteriales bacterium
CATTTTCAACGGACGTAGAGAATACTCGTTATTCAAAAAGTTATTCACGATAAAGGCTGCCTTTAACCATTCTGCAACTTGAAAACTGATTCTGGCATCCATTACGTAATTGCCCTTGTGTTTATCGGCAATTAGATACCTTGGGTCATCAGAGTTTTCCCAATCTGTTAACTCCGTGTCGCCCCGATATTCGATGATACCTGTATCAAACTGATCAGGACCATTCTCTTCTTTTATACTGGAATCGAGTGCATAAAGAATCTTATCAATGTTCTTCATATATCCATAGTATCTGAAAGTATAGCCAAATGCCCACTTTCTATAAGAGAACTCAACGTCCATGTTGGCCAAGTGCTGAAATCTATACTTAAGGATGTCGGTTTGTTGTATTGATGTAGAATGATGAGTGTGCTGCTGTAGCGAACCGCCCGTATTATCACGATAAAAAACACTGTCTGGATAAACAGATTGCGGGATCGTGTACGTATAACCGAGAATAACAGTGGTTCCGAATGATTTGGTAAACTGTCCGCCTCCCATAATAGAGGTTTCTACACCTCTAACACGATTTCGTCCGGTATTAAGGAATTTGAAACCAGGAAGAACCACATCGTTCGAATATCGGCCCATTACAAACTCAATACTGTTCTCAAACTCTTGCCAGAATCCAACTAGGTCAAAATATCCAAAGAACTTACCAACTTTAAATCCTTGCTTGAAACCTAATTCCATATTCCAAGATGTTTCTGGTTTAAGATCAGGATTTGGGAAGACGCCCAAACCACCAGAAGTGGTTAGGATGTATTTTTCGGCAATTGTTGGGAATCGATATCCTTGACCGTAAGATGCTCTCACGTAACTTTCACGTCCGGCTTTCCAACTTAAACCTGCTCTGAAAACAGGCCGTACAACAAACTCGGTAGTGTTGATCTGAAAATATTCTCCTCTAACACCTGCAGATAGGTTCAGAACTTTAAAGAACTTCTTATCCAATTGCATGTACAGGCTAAAGTTCTTAGCATTGTTTACGCCTGAAGAATCGCCACCAACAAAAACGTCTGATTTGCTTTGAGCATAGCTACCAGCTGCTCCGGCTATAAGATTCAGATCGCTCATTTTAGAAAAAGTACGCTGAATCTGATATTCTCCATAGTACACTGTGCTCTGTACAGATTGATCGTTGGAATTATCGCTGTTGTTAAATAGAATTCTCGACCGAAAAGCGTGCTGCACACCTCGAGGCGTAACATAATTCACAAATGGATCTAAGTAAAACGTGGTTATTTCCGTAAGCGTCATTGTTCCAGGATAAGACCTGAATCTTCCAGAATCATCCCGTTCGGTAGATTGCCAAACCAAAGAGAAGTTCTTGCTACTTCTCATAAAGTTGCCATTAAGACCATAATTCAAACCGCTGCATTTCTTACTGCGCCTTCTAATATTGAAGTTAAAACGGCCCCTAACCTCTCTTACTTGATCATTGTTTATATCTGCAACCGTGTCTGTAGGGTCGCTCCAATCAACATATCCAGTGTTTTGAAGTTGAAAGGCCCAATCTGGATTCAGTTCGACCTCTCTTACTGGTTTCTGGGGGCCGAGATAACCGTAGTCGTAAAGAAAATTACCTCCGATAACGATGTCCCATTGATTTACCTTTCTGGAATGCATGAAGTTCATTCCCGAGAAATTGGCAACTCCATCCCACCACTTCTTACCATTGGCAGCAGATGCATCTAAACCGAAGAAATTAGCTATCCGTTTCCCCGCACTGGCATCATCTTCCAGAATTGCACTTCTGAAACCTGTATAGACATTGACCTTTGTTAACGGTTTGTCTTTAGGATATGCTGTTCTAACGTTTATAGCTCCGCTAAGTGCAGAAGAACCGTACAGTACGGAAGAAGCGCCTTTAATTACTTCTATCTGCTCTACATTCTCGGTAGGAATGAAACTCCATTCTGCCTTGCCTATATCGCCATTCAAAATTGGAAGATCATCGACAAGAATAGCTACTCTACTTCCAATACCGAAACTGTAGCCGCTACCACTTCTTATCTGAGGTTCTTCATCCAATATGGTAAGACCTGGCGTCTGCTCCAAAGCAGAAGTAATATTTAAGGAATTACGATTTTCAATAAGTTCTGGCTTGATGACATTCATCGTTACCGTCAATTCTTCCAACTTCTGTTCAAACCTTCCAGCAGATACTACAACGGTTCCCAGTTGCTCTGCATTCATACCTAGAACAATATCATGAACGGTAACCTCTCCAGCACGAACAACAACTGTGCTGGTATCTGCTTTCATACCCGTAAAGGAGCAGATGAGTCTATGCGTACCAGCTGGTAAGGAAAATGAATAGTTCCCTTCAATGTCGGTTGAAGCACCTACACTTTTGTCGGATTCGAGAACTACGTTGGCACCGATAAGTGTTTCATCTGAGGCGTCATCACGCACTAAACCTTTTACTGTACCTCTATCTTGCGACCAAGCAAAACCAACTTGGAACATGGCAAGTACGAATATTATCAGTCTTATCATGACAAACATTTAAAATGAGAAAAGGGAAACGCCTTGCAAGCGTATTCCCTTTTAGATCAACCAACAGGCAATTAAGGGTTCACAAACAAGCGCCCAGTGCCTAGTGGCTCATTATCCAATGATGTTAATCTGTATACATACACCCCAGTAGTAAGATCACTGAGATCAATTGTTTGATTGGATTCATTCACTTTTTGAACCTTCAGTCGTTTTCCTGTTACATCAAGAATTTCGATTTCGGCCTGCATACCACGCAACACTTGCACATTCAACTCTCCTTGAACGGGATTTGGATAAACATTCCATGTACTTTCAGTAGGAATCTCATCTATTCCTACAGTTGTGAGGAACTCGATGTCATCAATAAAAAGAACAGACCCAACTTCAGCTTGTCCAAGACCTCCATCACCCCAACTAGAACTAAAGAACAAACTCAATTTCTCGGCACTACCCATTACCCCAGGACAAATTGCTACTGAGAATCGTGTCCATTCTGCAGCTTCATGAAGATCAAGACGTGTAAAACAGGCTGTATCTTGGTCGTTATTAGACAAGAACATGATCTGCGAGTAAGCGGAATCGTTGTTTGCTGGTGCATATTTGTACCATCCGATCAAACTGTCAGGATATTCCTCAGTGTAAGAAATTCCACCTTCTTGGCCACCTCCCGCAGCAAGACATACCAATTGTGCAGTAGTTATTATGCCATTTGCCTTAACATTACCAAAAGCTTGAAAGGTCTCCATACGAACTGAATATGATCCAGAATGGGCATCTGTAGACTTGGTAACAGCAAACTGATTGATCAAGGCTGTGCACTCGTTCGAAGTTCCATATCCTACTGGTTCTTCATATTGATTCGATATAGGGCCATTAAGCGTTTCCCAATCTTCAAAATCAATATTAGGTGGCTGTGTTTGAGCGTTGATCGTCAAGAACGACACACTTACCAAAAGCGATGTGATTAGCGTTTTTTTCATTTCTGATTAACAGTTGATTAACTGACCAAAGGTAGAACTCTACCCCTGACCGCCCATTGATATTTATCCACACTATTTTGGGGAAAACTCATACATTCCGCCCGATTCAGACGGAATTATTTGGGTGCATTCTGCTTCTGAAACAGCGATGACACTTGCTTTACCGTGTGATCTATCTCCTCTTTCGTGCTGTACTTACTAAAAGAGAAACGAATAGCTGGTCGTTTTGGGTCGCGGGTCAATTCTGCAAGTACATGCGAACCTACATTACTGCCCGATGAACATGCACTCCCGCCCGATGCTGAGATACCCATTATATCAAGATTGAACAGTAGCATTTCGGAAATGGGAGTATCTGGGAAACACACATTAAGAACGGTGTAAAGAGAATTACCTTCTGCGTCTCCATTAAAATGTACTCCAGGTACAGATTCTTTTAGTTGAGCGATCATGTATGTTTTGAGACCTTGGATATGCTTCTCATGTTCCTCAAGTTCGCGATAGGCTACATCCATAGCTTTAGCAAGCCCAACTATGCCATAAATATTCTCGGTTCCTCCGCGCATGTTCCGTTCCTGTGCTCCACCATGAATCATAGGCTTTATCTTAACATTGGAGTTAATATAAAGAAACCCGATTCCTTTAGGGCCATGAAACTTGTGTGCGGAAGCAGTCAGGAAGTCAATATCAAGATCGGTAAGATCGAAAGCGTAATGACACATGGTCTGCACCGTATCTGAGTGGAAATATGCGCCATTTTCTCTACACAGTGCAGAAACCTTCTTAAGGTCGATGAGATTACCTATCTCGTTGTTGGCGTGCATCAAAGACACCAATGTTTTCTTATCCTCTTTAAGTAATTCCTCCAAGTGGCTCATATCCACCTGACCGATCTCATTCAAACGAACAAAAGCCAACTCAACATCTTGGGTATGCTCTGCAACTTCGGCAGCATGCAAAACAGCATGATGCTCTATTTTGGAGGTTATAACGCGTATTACGCCAAGATCCCGAACGCTACACAGGATAGCCATGTTATCGGCCTCGGTTCCACCAGATGTGAAGAATATTTCTGAGGGCGATGCTTTCAGAAAGTTGGCAACCTGTCTTCTCGCCTTTTCAATCTCGGCACGAGCAGTTCTTCCATGTCCGTGTACCGATGATGGGTTGCCATAATTGTTCTGCATTACCTGACAGATCGCTTCGATCACCTCAGCATCCATCTGCGTTGTTGCAGCATTATCAAGATATACTTTCATCTTAGGGTGTTGGCTGCATAGTTAATGAGAATGAAACCTCAATATCGCATTTCCTTGACAAAATCTCAGATTTGGGATTACCCTTTCATCAACTCTTTGATGTCTTCAATGATCTTGTTTGCCAAATTATTGGCTGTGCTTTCATTCGTGCTTTCACTGTAAATTCGAATGATCGGTTCTGTATTCGATTTACGAAGGTGAACCCACTCCTTATCGAATTCAATTTTCACTCCATCAATCGTATTGACGGGTTGTGCGGCATACTTCTTCTCCATTGCCGCAAGAATGCCATCCACATCGGTTTCAGGAGTCAATTCAATCTTGTTTTTGGAGATATGATAACTAGGATAAGAAGCGCGAAGTTCGCTTGCTGTCTTTCCTGTTTTAGCCAAGTGGGTTAGGAACAACGCAATTCCAACAAGTGCATCACGCCCGAAGTGCAACTCCGGATAAATGATACCTCCATTGCCTTCTCCACCGATGACTGCATTAACGGCCTTCATCATGTTCACCACGTTCACCTCGCCTACCGCGCTAGCGCTGTATGAGCCACCTGCTTTCTCTGTCACGTCACGCAGCGCGCGTGTTGAAGAAAGATTGGAAACTGTATTGCCCAAATTCTGACCTAAAACATAATCTGCAACGGCAACGAGTGTATACTCTTCTCCGAACATCTCGCCATCTTCGCATACCATAGCCAAACGATCCACATCTGGATCCACCACAAAACCCACATCGGCACCGCTTTTTTTGATCACTCCAGAAAGCTCTGTTAAATGTTCCGGTAGTGGTTCTGGGTTGTGAGGGAAATGACCATTTGGTTCGCAAAAAAGCTCTGTTACCTTGCTCACTCCTAGCGCCTTCAGCAATTTCGGTAGGGCAATTCCTCCAGTAGAATTAACACAGTCGATGGCCACATGAAAAGCAGCTTCGCGAATTACATTAACATCTACCAACGGCAGATCGAGCACCATTTTTATGTGGCGATCTATATAATCTTCTATGATGGTTATTGAGCCCAAGTGATCAACATCTGCAAAATCAAAAGCTTCATTCTCAGCAATCGCCAAGAGTTCCGCTCCTTCTTCTCCTGAAATAAATTCACCTTTTTCGTTCAGCAACTTGAGTGCGTTCCATTGTTTCGGATTGTGGCTTGCTGTAAGAATTATTCCACCATCCGCTTGCTCTGCTGGCACAGCAACTTCCACTGTAGGTGTGGTAGAAAGGCCCAGGTCAATTACATCAATTCCACAGCCAGTAAGGCTGCCAATAACCAAGCTACTGACCATTTCGCCTGATATCCGAGCATCACGTCCAACAACCACGGTCAATTTTTTCTTACTACTTCTTTTTTTCAGAAACTCTGCATAAGCAGATGTGAATTTCACCACATCTAGCGGAGTTAATCCATCTCCAGCCTTGCCACCAATGGTTCCGCGAATTCCTGATATTGATTTGATAAGTGTCATGCTTGTCGAATTACGGGGCAAAAGTATCATTGCCAAAGAACCTCATCCGGGTCATTCACCTATTTTTGCCGCCCTTTTATACTTTTTTTAAACAATTAGTGTTGAAAATAAGAAGCTCAGTTCGCCAAGGCGTAGCGCAAATTATTCTTACCCTTGATAAAACAGTAGGCTATGCATTCAGACTCTGAAGATGAACATGATGAAGATCGACTGACCGAGTGCCTTGTGCGTTTTGAGCACATGCTCGCGAATGACGATCAGTATTATTTCGATGTCGCAGACCTCGAAGAACTGATTGAGCATTACATGGAACGCCTCGACCTTGATAAGGCGTGGAAAGTTCTTGAGTTAGCTTCAACTCAGCACCCTCACAGCAGTGAATTTGAACTGAAACGTGCCGACATTCTGGCATTGAAAGGGGATTATGAAGAGGCAATGAAATCAATAAAATTGCTAGAAGCCATTGCGCCAAACAATCCGGATATGCTGATAACCAAAGGCAGCATCTTTAGCAAAACAGGTAAGCACGATAAAGCTGTAGAGTTATACAATAGAGCGCTGGAAACAGCTGAAAATCGAAGCGATGTGCGCTTACTTCTATCTTACGAATACCAGACACTTGGTAACCAACAAGAAGCGCTCAGTCAACTTAAAATAGGTTTGCTGGAGTCTCCAAAAGATCAAGGTTTGATCTACGAGATCAGCTTTCTTTTTGACATGATGGGGGAATCCAAAACAGCCATCGAGTTCTTTAAAAAGTACCTTGACGAACATCCGTATCAGTACAATGCTTGGTACAATCTTGCTACGTTCTACATTAAAGACAAAGACTTTGAGCAAGCCATTTGGGCATTGGATCTTTGCCTGGCCGTAAATGAGAACCATCTTATGGCCCATCAGGAAATTGGCGATTGCTATTTAGAGATCGAAAATTGGGACAAGGCTGAAGAACACTTCAATGAAGTTCTGGAATTGGACGAAGACAATGTAGATGCTCTTATTGGAATAGCGGAATGTTCTGAAGGTCGCCAAGATTTTGACCTGGCGTTTAAACGGTACAAGGAAATTGCCGAATCTGACGCTTTCCATGCCGAAGCATGGTACGGAATGGCCGTTGTACGTGAGAAACAGGAACGATACAGCGAATGTCTACCGTACATTGAAAAGGCATTGGAAATTGATAGTTCCGACCCGGAATATTGGAATTTCCTTGCCGATCTGAAAGCCCATCAAGGAGATTATGATGATGCGCTGGATGCCTTTGATCGAGCCACGGAACTTCATCCGGAGGATATCCAATCATGGATTGCCAAGGCAGAATTGGTTTTCAATCATATTGACCGTGAAATGGGCACGGAAATACTGATGGAGGCAATGAAAATATCTCCAGAAAATGCAGAGTTGCATTACCGACAGTGTGCTTTCCTTCTAGCTTCAGGCAAGATGGTTGAAGCACTCAATTTTCTGCAAAATGGGTTGGAGTTGGATTACAACAAACACCTACTTTTGTTCGAGCAATTCCCAGAAGCTATCAACATTCCAAGAGTGATGGATCTTATTCAGATCTACGGACAGTAATGAATTTCGACCTAAGTCACATTCCACAAAGAACTTCCAAGCCCAGAGAGGCTGGTTTAACAATGGTGATGGACAAAGGTCTTAGCCTCCGAGAGGCTGAGAATCTTATCGAATCAAGCGATCATCTTGTTGATCTTGTGAAACTTGGATTCGGAACCTCGCTCATCACCAAAAACCTGCAGGAGAAGATCAAACTCTATCAGAATGCTGGCATTGTGGTATATCTCGGAGGAACACTTTTTGAAGCGTTTCTTATCAGAGGACAATTTGACGATTACCGAAAATTGCTGAATAAACTAGGCATAGATACTGCCGAGGTTTCTGATGGTTCTATTGAATTGAACCACAACACCAAGTGTGAGTTGATTCATGAAATGGCCAAAGATTTCAGAACGCTTTCGGAAGTTGGCTCTAAAGAAGCAGGAATCATTATACATCCCAACAAGTGGAAAAACATGATGAAAGCTGAGCTGGAAGCTGGCTCATGGAAGGTGATTGCAGAAGCACGCGAGAGTGGAAATGTGGGTATTTACAGGCCGAATGGCTCTGCGCATGTCTCGCTCATTAGCAAAATACTTGAAGTCATACCCAAGGATAAAATCCTTTGGGAAGCACCACAGAAAGCACAGCAGGTCTGGTTCATCAATCAGCTTGGAGCCAATGTAAATCTTGGAAACATTGCTCCTAACGAGATGATTCCGTTGGAAACGCTTCGTTTAGGTGTTCGTGGCGATACATTCTTCAACTATTTGCCAGAACGGATAGATGTGAACAAAGTGATTGCAAAAGCGAAAAACAAGAAATGAAAGAACTGACTGTGCAACAGTTGAAGCAGATGCAAGACGCTGGCAAAGCCTTTCAGCTGATAGATGTACGCGAACCTTGGGAGGTTGAGATCTGTACGATCGGTGCCCAACACATTCCGATGGGTGAAATTCTGAATCGAGCGAATGAGATAAAAACAGATATTCCTGTAATCGTGCATTGTAGGAGTGGTGCTCGTTCTTCCAATGTCATCAAAGCATTGGAAATGCAATTGGGCTTAACAAACCTTCATAATCTGAGAGGAGGAATTCTCACCTGGGCCAATGAAATAGACCATAGCTTGGAACAATATTGATGGCCGAAGAAACCAATTCCCGAAGTGTAAAAGAGTATGTTTTTCTGTACCTGAAAGGCATGACAATGGGTGCGGCAGATGTTGTTCCTGGCGTTTCTGGAGGCACGATCGCTTTCATTACGGGCATCTACGAAGAACTGCTAGAAACAATCAAAGGTTTTAATCTTTCCGTGTTCAAAACGCTGAAAGAAGAAGGCATCAAAGCAACTTGGCAAAAGACAAACGCCACCTTCCTTGTAGTACTTCTAGCGGGTATTTTCACAAGCGTTATAAGTCTGGCAAAGGGAATTACTTACCTGCTTGATACGTATCCTGTTCTACTCTGGGCATTCTTCTTCGGACTTATTGTCGCTTCAAGTCTCATCATTTCCAAATTCATCAAAGATTGGAACGCCAAAACGATTTTAGCCTTGGTAGTTGGTTCGGCCGTTGCGTATTACATCACGATTGCAGCGCCATCTCAAATTCCTGATGGACTGATCTACATCTTCCTTTCTGGCTGTATTGCTATTTGCGCCATGATTCTACCTGGTATTTCAGGCAGTTTCATACTGCTGCTGCTAGGAGCATATCCAACCGTATTGGGGTCTATAAGTGGTTTAGTTGATTCATTAAAAGTGTTTGATATTGAACTGATTATAAAATTCGGAACTAACATAGCGATATTCATTGCTGGCTGTGTTGTCGGAATCATTGCATTCTCCAATTTCCTTTCTTGGATGTTCAAAAAAGCGTACAGTACAACCATGGCGCTGCTTACTGGTTTCATGATCGGTTCGTTGAACAAAGTTTGGCCTTGGAAAGAGACCACTGAGTTCAGAATCAACAGTCATGGTGAAGAAGTGCCATTTTTGCAAACGAACGTTTCTCCAATGAATTTTGAAGGAATTACAGGCGAGCCATCGCAACTCTGGTTTGCCATTGCACTTTGCATCGCAGGTTTTATGCTTGTATTCATCATGGAAAAAATGGCAGCACAAAAAGGATGAAGAAATTCGGACTTATCGGCCACCCTCTATCCCACTCGTTCTCGCAACAATATTTTACCCAAAAATTCCAGCGGGAAGGAATTGAAGCAGAATACTGCAATTTCCCAATTGAATCTCTTGACCGATTGGACGACATCATTCGTAGTGAACCTGAACTTATCGGGTTCAATGTCACCATTCCGTACAAAACGGCCATCATTCCACGATTGAATAACCTTGGAGGTTGTGCGAGATCCATACAATCGGTGAATACGGTTTGTATAGAACGTATTGGCGGAGATTATTCACTAACAGGAGCCAACACAGATGTGATCGGATTCAAGGAAAGCATTGAATCACACGTAAAAGGCCACGATATGGCACTGATACTCGGCACAGGTGGCTCAGCGAAAGCTGCATTTCATGTTCTTGAAGATCTTGGAATTGAGTGCGAAAGCGTTTCTCGAACGCATGACGAAGGAGACTTTACCTACGAAGACCTTACCGCAGAAGATATTTGGGAGCATTCCATTATTGTGAATTGCACTCCATTGGGCATGTATCCTAAGATGGAATTTGCACCTGAGATTCCATACGAATCCATTACACCGGAACACGTGCTTTTCGACATGATCTACAATCCGGCCGAAACGGTATTTTTAAAGAACGGCCGAAAGCGCGGAGCTACAACCATTAACGGACTTCAGATGTTGGAAAGACAGGCGGAGGAAAGCTGGCGAATTTGGAATGAATTGTAAGGGTTTGCCGCAGCAGACTCCTACCAAAAACAATAATCAATGAATCACTTCACAGGAACAGAAACATACATTGCCTCAAACGAACTGCAAGTTGCAGTAAATGCGGCCATTCACTTGCAGAAACCATTACTTGTAAAAGGCGAACCAGGAACAGGAAAAACGCTGTTGGCGCATGAAATTGCTAATTCGTTGGGTAAGAAACTCATCACTTGGCACATTAAGTCAACCACCAAAGCACAGCAAGGTTTGTATGAATATGATGCCGTTTCGCGCTTGCGAGATAGCCAGTTGGGTAACGAAAAAGTACACGACATTGCCAACTACATCGTAAAAGGAAAGCTTTGGGAAGCGTTCGATTCGGACGAATCGGTGGTATTGCTGATCGATGAAATTGACAAAGCCGATATCGAATTCCCAAACGACCTGCTGTTGGAACTGGACAAGATGGAATTCTTCTGCTACGAGCTGAATGAGACCATCGTTGCCAAAAAACGCCCTATCGTCATCATCACTTCCAATAACGAAAAGGAATTGCCTGATGCGTTCCTAAGAAGATGTCTGTTCCACTTCATCCGTTTCCCAGAAGAAGAACAAATGAAGCAGATCGTAGATGTACACCATCCTGGATTGAAAGAAGAAATGCTGAATCGCGCTTTGGGCGAATTCTACAAACTCCGTAAGGTGAACGGCATCAAAAAACGCCCAAGTACCAGTGAATTGGTCGATTGGATCTCTTTGATTCTGAGAGATGATCTTTTGAAAGATGAACCAAACGATGGTGAAAGAAGACTTCCACCGCATTTGGGTTCGCTTATCAAGAATGAGCAGGATCTGATGTTGCTGGAAAGGATGTTCAGGTAAAAAACTGAATATCGACCTGCGATTAGTTAGGTCTAATATCTCAATACTAAAATCTCACATCTAAATGTTTCTTCAACTCTTTTACGCTTTGAAACACGAAGGCATTCCCGTCAGTTTGAGGGAATACCTGACCTTGTTGGAAGCTGTGAAGGCAGGTCTAGGAGAATCCGTTGATGACTTTTACTCACTAGCGCGAACGATTCTCATTAAGCATGAAGAGCATCTTGACCGCTTTGATGCCATTTTTAGTCAGTATGTGGCCGGAAGCATGAAACTTTCTGCTCCTGATCTTGCCAAGATTCAAGAAGATTGGCTGAAATACATGGCTGAAAATAACCTCACAGATGAGGAAAAGGCCATGATCGAGGCAATGGGTGGTTTGGAAGAACTGGCTAAGCGCTTTCAGGAATTGTTAGACGAACAGAAAGAACGTCATCAAGGTGGAAACAAGTGGATAGGAACTGCTGGAACTTCTCCATTTGGAGCCTACGGTTATAATCCAGCTGGTTATCGTGTTGGGCAAGCAGGAAGCCGTAACAGAAGTGCCGTAAAAGTTTGGGATAAACGTGAGTTCCGCGATCTGAGCGACAAGGAAGAGCTGAACACACGGAATCTAAAAATGGCTTTGCGCAGATTGCGCGTTTTCACGCGTACAGGTCATGAAGAAGAATTAGACCTTGACACAACCATTAAGAGAACATCGAAAAACGCTGGTTTCTTGCAAATTGAGATGCGTCCAGAGCGAAAGAATAACGTAAAAGTGTTGATGCTCTTTGATATTGGCGGAACAATGGACGATCATATTGAACTGTGCTCCAAATTATTCAGCGCAGCGAAATACGAGTTCAAACATCTGGAATTCTACTACTTCCACAATTGTTTATACGAACGCGTTTGGAAGGAGAACAGGAGTCGCTTCAACAATATCACTCCCACGTTTGATATGATGCATAAGTTCAATGACGATTACAGATTGATCATTGTAGGAGATGCTACCATGTCGCCATGGGAAATTCTACAACCAGGCGGAAGCGTTGAGCACAATAACCCAGAAGCTGGATTAGTCTGGATGGAACGCATTACGCAGAAATTCAAACACCACGTTTGGATCAATCCGAACCCAGAAGATGGTTGGCGTTACTCAGAGTCCACCCAGATTCTGAAACGCTTGATGAGTGACCGCATGTTTCCGCTTACCATGGAAGGATTATCTAAAGCAATGAACATGCTTAAAACTGCCAATAAACGGTCTACTGCCAATACCGGCCAATAGCAAGGTTTCAGGTAAATTTCTTCTTTTGGACATAATATTTCAACGATTTTCATTGTTCCAATGCATACATCGTAAAATGATATTATTTTAGTCGTATCTGAAATAATGAAACACGCACTGCTCACTTTCTTCTCTCTTCTGATCTTCTCTGCCACCGTGCTGGCGCAGAGTAACTTTGAAGAAGGATTGAGATGGTACGAGCAAAGAACTTCTGGTGCAACGGGGCTAACTGCCAAACCAGAGCACATCAATAAGGCCATTATTTACTTGGGAAAATCGCTTGCCAATGGCGAAAACGAATTGGAAACGGCCATTTACCTGATGCGTAGCTACATCTTCAAAGCTCGATTTACGCAAGATAACGACAACGACAAGAGGAGAACATTTCAGTTGGCCAAAGAAATTGGCGACCGATACGTTCCTAAATATCCGCTAAGCAAAGAGTTGCGTTTTGAATACCTAAGCGCGCTCGGACAATGGGGCGAAGTAATGGGCGTGTTCAGAGCTGCTAAAGAAGGAGTTGTGGACAAGGTAAAAAACCAAATGGAAGCACTCATCAAACTCGACCCAGAGTTTAGAAAGGGCATTCCAGAGCGCGCGCTTGCCGTATTGAATCTTCGTGTACCAAAAATCCCATTCATTCTTAGCTGGCCCGACAAGAAAGCGTCTTTGGTTATGACCCGAAAAGTAGTGGACAAGTATCCTGATGATATAGGGAATAACGTATATCATGCAGAAGCGTTGGCGGAAAATGGAAAAGAAGAAGAAGCAAAGAGCTATTTACTCAGAGCGCTATCCATGCAGCCAGATGAAGAGTATCTTCTAGAAGACCGCTCGCTTCATCTGCAAGCAAAGAAAATGCTTCAGAGTATTCAACACTGATTTCTCTTAGCTGCAGCGGCCAGTAAGCCATAACTTAGTCGCATGTCTGTAAAGAAGAAAATCCATCCTGAAGTCAAGTCTCAATTACACCCAAGAAGCAAGCACCGTGGGCGCTACGATTTCAATGCCTTGAGTGAAAGTTTCCCTGCTATCAAGGATTTTGTGAAGCCGAACAAATTCGGAGATGAAAGCATCGATTTCTCGGATCCTAAAGCAGTGATCACTCTGAACAAGGCACTTCTTAAGTATCATTACGGAATTGATCATTGGTTGATTCCAGAAGGCTACCTCTGCCCTCCTATTCCAGGTCGGGCAGATTATATACATCATATTGCCGACCTTCTTGGTGAGAGTAACTACGGTAATGTTCCAGTTGGAGATAACGTAATCGTGTTAGACATTGGAGTTGGCGCCAACTGCATTTATCCAATGCTTGGTGCAATTGAGTACGGTTGGTCGTTTATTGGCTCTGATATTGATTCTATTGCGGTTCAGAATTCGAAAGCTATCGTTGATCAGAATGAGGTGCTGAGTAGTAAGATCGATATTCGTTTACAAGCAAATCCGAAGGACGTATTGTACGGAACTATCATGGTAGAAGACCGAGTTGATCTAACCATCTGTAATCCGCCATTTCATGCATCGGAAGAAGAAGCATTGGCCGGAACGAATAGAAAGCTTAAGAACCTCAAACTTCAAAAACCGGATAAGCTGGTTAAGAATTTTGGAGGCAGCAACGGAGAACTTTGGTGCGATGGTGGCGAGAAACGCTTTATCAGAAACCTGATTCACGAAAGCAAGAAATTCTCTTCCTCTGTATTCTGGTTTTCAACCTTGGTTTCAAAGCAATCTAACCTGAAAGCGATCTACGGAGCGTTAAAAACCGCAGAAGCTGTAGAAGTTAAAACCATTCCCATGGGACAGGGAAACAAGAGTAGCAGAATTGTTGCTTGGACATTCCTCAAAACTCACCAACAACGCAGTTGGAGAGAAACAAGATGGACAGCTAAATGATCAGGCCAGTTTGCGTTGCGATATTTTCAACAACGTAACTTTCTCCTTCAACGATTCTACTTCTGCTCTTAACGATTCAATGTTCTTCTGAGCATTGATCAGCAGCGGATTATCGGCTTTGGCGTTGGCAAAGAATGACATGTTGTTCTCGTACTGAAGCAATTCATCTTGCTTCTCGCGCAACTTCTTACTTAAGAACTGCTGCTCTTTTTGAAGTTCATCAACACCACCTTCGGCCAGTCGTTCAACCTTGTTCTTGAACCGCACTTTCTTCACGTCATCCTTCTTCAAACCGGCCTTCAGATACAAAGCATCCATAGCCTTATCGTAAGCCGCGGAAACACGAACAATCTCCTGTTTCGGAATGAAATCGATGGCTGCGAACTCATCGCCCAAAGCTTTAATGGTTGCCAGTTTTTCTTCTTCCGACCCTAGTAACTCGGTATTGGCAATTTTCTCTAAAAGCGCTTCTTTGGCTTTCAGATTAGCTGCTTCGCGATCATCTTTTGTATCAAACCACTCTTTCTTTCTATTGAAGAACTCATCGCACACACCTCGGAATTTCGACCAAAGTTTGTTCTCGTCCCTTGGACCCGCGGAACCGATCTTCTTCCAATCGTTCTGCAATCGTTTGAACTTATCCGTGGTTTCCTTCCAATCTGTAGTTTCTTTCAGAGCCTCCGCTCGTTCGATAAGTTTCTCTTTGGCTCGTTTATTATCCTTGAAGTTCTCGCGCGCCTCACCTAACACTTCCTTCTTCTTCTCGAAGAATTTATCCTGCGCGGCTTTAAACTCGTCCCAAACAGATTTATGGAACTTACGCTCCACTACTCCTATCTCCTTCCAAGCATCTTTCAGCTTCATTACTTCCTCGGTCAGTTTATTCCACTTACCAAGTGAATTTGAATCTGTTTCAGCCATTTCAAGTACCTGAGCGACCATTTGTTGCTTGGCCTCCAGGTTGGTTTGCATTTCGTCTTTTCGGGCCGAATAGAAATCCTGGATCTTCTTATGAAGTACTCTTACCGCCTCGTAATACCTATCTCGTAATTCCTGAAAAACCTCTGGCTTTACTGGACCGGCATCATCCCATTCTTCTTTGGCAGCCGCCAGAATGAACTCAATATCTTTGATCTTCTCCGCTGTTTGAAGCTCTTCCAACTTCTTCACTATCGCATCTCTTATCTCGAGATTTTTGGACAGATCGTACTCTTTCAGCTCCTTATTAATGGTGATGTTGTAGTAAAAACGATCCACCTCGGCCTTGTATTCCGTGTTCAGATCAGCAGCCTTATCACTCGGAATCGGTCCTGCCGCCTTCCATCTATCCTGAAAGTCTTTAAAACGATCGAAGCTTTTACCGATGTTCTCTTCGTTATCGATCAACTCCTTCAACTCTTTCAGTATCTGCTTCTTTTCAGTCAGATTCTTTTTTTCTGCTTCCTCCTTCTGATGAAGGAACTTAGCCTTATTGTCTCGATACTTCGAGAACAACTCTTTAAACGTCTCTTCAAGCGGATTGGGAACAGGAGTGAAATCCTCTATAGCAGCACCAAGTTCGCGGTGTTCCAACTTCTGCTGGTCAAGCTTTTGGTGATTAAGCACGTAAAAAACCGACTTCAATTCGTTGGCTTCACGCATGGTTTCCTCTACGGGTAGCGTAAGCAATTCCTCAAGGCGGGCAATGATTTCTTCCTGTGTATTCATTATGATCGAAAAAGGTGTGCAAAGTAACGTGGCTAAGGTTAATATTGCAAAGGACTTGTTAGAAGCATGTTTTTTCACGATTTACCCGAAATACCAGAAGAGTTTCATAACTCAGAAACAGGAGCGCCATTTACCCATTGTATGGTATGCGAATGCGAATTGGCGTTAGAAACGCAGCCATACTCCATTGAACGCGCCATTCGGCATTATCCGGAAATGGAACTGAAAAGTGTGGTTTTTGAATATGCGATGTGCGCAAAATGCTTGCACGCGTTGGAAAAGGATCTTTCGGAATCGACCAAACAGGCCATAGCCGGTTACTTTGCAGAACACTTTAGAGCTGCCGAAAGACCAACTTGGACCCGATTGACGAGTGAAGAAGAAGTCGAACCTGATTTCACTTGCTCTGATTGGATTGACCAATGTTCCATTAAAGGTGTTGAGCGCGCAGAACTTTATGAGTACTCGCTTTATGCGCGCTGCATTGGAGACCGCATTATACCCGATGTAGCTCCTTACATGATAAGTGGTTTGGCGCAAGATGACCTCATCGAATTATTCTCCAATAAGTCGTTGGGCTTTATGGATGGTTTTACGGATAAGTATTTCACTGGTCCGCCTGAACTGAAGGAGTTGTTCAAAGGCCGGCCTATTCTAGTCTGACGTACGTCAGTTATTTTCTCATTTTTTTGATCTAGTCTTGATACCACCATGACAAGTGTTAGAATTCGTCCGCGGTTCAAGGCCAAATACAGAATGAAACCTGAAGAGGTTGGCGAATTGGTGCGCAAACACATGGCAGAATTGGATTGTGGTTGTTCGGCCAAGATCCTACCCGGTTTTATTGTTCTGAACGTTCGTAAACAGGAGGAACATTTTTGGTCTCCACAACTAAGCCTTTCTTTCGAGGTGGATGAAGAAAACGAGGAATTCACCATAATTCGCGGATTGTACGGACCAAATCCAACGGTTTGGGCCTTATTCACTTACGGATATGCAGCCCTTGGAATATTGGCAACCTTTCTTGGTATGTACGGTTTCTCGCAATATACATTAGGGCAGAATGCAGCAATTCTGTGGTCCTTGCCTGTTTTTGCGGTGCTTGCTTTGGTATTGTACCTGGTGGCTCAATTTGGTCAAAAGCTAGGCGCAGAACAGATGTTCACGCTTCATCACTTCTTCGAAGATTCTGTTGGGCATCGTATTCATATTGAATAGAGTAGCACATTACCAAAGGTATTTTGTTCCTTTGCAATACGAACAGACCCCAAACCCATCGTTCGGAATGTAAGCTGTCCCTATGGCTTCAATCTTTTCTCATGCAATTGCTGCAGGCGCATTAGGCACCTTAAGGTACCCGAAGAAGGAAGTCTTCAAGTATTTCGCTTTGGGAATTTTCTGTGCCACTTTCCCAGATTTTGATGTGATCATGTTCAAGTTGGGCGTGCCTTACGATCATCCTTTCGGACACCGCGGGTTCTTTCACTCTTTGTTGTTCTCCTATCTGCAAGGACTTTTCATTGTAAGAGTATTCTATTCTGAGTTGGCTTTTGCAACCCGCGCAAGTATGACCATCGGTTTTTACTTCTTCTGCTGCGGAGTTTCGCACAGTGTATTAGATGCCATGACAAATGGCGGAAAGGGTGTTGCCTTCTTTGCTCCGTTTGATAATACCCGATATTTCCTGCCATGGCGACCAATAGAAGTATCGCCAGTAGATGTTGAATCTTTCTTTGGAGAATGGGGAATCCGCGTTCTACAGAGCGAATTCTATTACGTTATGATTCCTTCTCTGCTTCTGATGTTCGGAATGTATTGGATAGGAAAATTCACCAAGTGAAAAACAGAATCAAGCTTCCAATAGAAGTTTGATGTTGTTCCTACCTAGCTTAACCAGTTTATTCCGTTCCATCTGCTTCAGTATTCTGGATATAACCTCACGCGATGAATTGAGATCTACGGCAATATCGTGATGAGACATACTGATCTCATTCGTATTCAAGGAATTCGATTTCTCTTGCAAGTACTTTAAAACGCGCTCGTCCATACGGTGGAATGCAATGCTATCAACAGCATCGAGCAATTCCTCAAATCGCATGCGATACGTATTCATCACAAAGCTTCTCCAATCTCGGTACTTCATCCACTCGTCCATAAAATCAACAGGAATGGCAAGCATGGTCACTTTTTCCTGTGCTACCGCACGAATCTCGCTCCGCTTAAATGCCATGCAACAGGTAAGCGACATGGCACAGGTCTCGCCCGGCCTTACGTAGTATAAAAGGAGTTCTCTCGCCTCTTCATCTTCTCTAATAACCTTTACAGAACCTGAAATGATCATTGGAATGTTCTTAATGATGGATCCAATGTCCATCAAAAGGTCGCCTTCACTTACCTCTTGATAAACAGCATGTTCTTTAATGCTGTTAATAAGATCTGTGTCTAATAATGTTGGAAAATGGTCGTTGAGAATATCGTCTATGTTCGGATTCATGTCTGAATGTTGGTTAAGCAGTTAACGTTTGCCTAAGTTTGCCGCAAATTAACGCTTATGACCATTACAAAGAACAAAGTGGCGCTGATCCACTACACATTAAAAGATGAATCGGGTGAGGTATTAGACTCATCTGAAGGACGCGAGCCACTTGCTTTCATTCAAGGAATTGGAAATATCATTGAAGGTTTAGAAGAAAAATTGGAAGGTAAAACCGTAGGTGACCGCATTGAAACCACTATTTCTCCAGAGAAAGCTTACGGCTTACGAAGTGAAGAGAACGTACATATCGTTCCGTTGTCTAGTTTTCAGGCCGATGGCGATGAGAAGTTGGTAGAAGGCATGCAAGTGCGCGTAGAGACCAACGAAGGTGTAAGCCTTGCTGATGTGGCAAAGATCGATGGCGAAGAAGTAACGCTTGACCTCAATCATCCGCTTGCAGGAGAAACGCTCCATTTTACAGTTGAGGTTGTTGATGTGCGCGATGCTTCTAAGGAAGAACTAGAGCACGGTCATGCACATGGTCCAGGTGGTCATCATCATCATTGATCACTCGCTGATCGAATTATAAAAGCATCCGTTAAGGATGCTTTTTTGTTTCAATTGGTTAAAAATCATTATTGGATAGCGAGCATTTGTTAACATTGACTCAATGACCGAATCACTTGACATCTGGAAACTGCTTGCCGGACTGGGCATCTTCATGTTCGGTATGTTCCTTATGGAGGAATCGATCAAGAATCTTGCGGGCAGGTCGTTCAAAGGATTCATCCGAAACTCAACCAACGGCCGCATTCGTTCTGTGTTCTCTGGTGCAGCGGTAACAGCTGTTCTTCAGAGTTCCTCTGCAGTTTCGCTTATGGTGCTGGCCTTTGTGGGCGCAGGCATTATGGCTATGGAAAACGCTATAGGCGTTATCCTGGGTTCGAACATCGGCACCACGATCACAGCTTGGATCGTAGCCTTTTTCGGCTTTAAGGTGAACATTGAAGATTACTCGCTGCCTTTGATCGGGATCGGTGGCCTTGGATTGATTTTCCTTGGTCGTTCTGAACGCTACTCCAACATCAGTAAACTGCTGGTTGGCTTCGGTTTTCTCTTTATGGGCTTAGATTACATGAAGACGAGCGTGGAGCAATTGACCGCCACTTTCGACATTGCTTCGCTTCCACACTACGGGATTCTCACCTATGCATTGGCAGGTGTGGTCATTACGGCCATTATGCAAAGCAGCTCGGCAACCATTGCCATTGTTCTAACCTCGTTGAATGCAGAAGTAATCGATTTCAACGCAGCTGCCGCACTGGTGGTAGGTGCCAACGTTGGTACAACGGTAACGGTTATCCTTGGTACCATTGGAGGCACGCAGATCAAAAAGCGTGTGGCCTTAAGTCATCTCACCTTCAATTTGGTTACAGCGGTTGTCGGACTGCTTCTTATACCAGCTATCACCTGGTTGATCGTTCTGGTTTTGGGACCTGTTGGTCAGAATGCGGTTATGGGCGTGGCGCTGTTCCACACCATTTTCAATGTGCTGGGAGTTCTTCTGTTCCTACCGTTCATTGGTCTGCTATCCAAATACTTGGTAAAAGTGTATCCCGATAAGTTGAAAGCAACAACACTCTTTATCCAGAATGTAACGCCCGAGGTAAGCGAAGCTGCCATTGAAGGTCTGAAGAATGAAGTCCTGCATCTCATAACAAATACCTTCAATCATAACTTGCAAGTGCTTCATATTGATCAAGGTCTGGTAGTTGAACAAGTTCCAAACAAAAAACCAAAACCACAGCAGGATCAATACGAAGAACTGAAACTGTTGCAAGGCGAAATATTCGTTTTTGCCTCTACCATTCTATCGGAAGAAGTGAGCAAGGAAGAATCGCAACACGTGAATAAACTGCTGCATGGGGCTAGAATGGCACTGCATTCGGCAAAATCATTGAAAGACGAGGTTCGGAATTTTGAAGAGTTTGAAGCAGCTGATAATGCGTTTCTGAACAGAGAATACGAACTGTTCCGCAAGCGATTGGTTAACATGTACTCGAAGCTGGCAAATGTGTTGCATGAGAAAGATCATTCAGAAATCGCTTCCACATTCATATCTGTGATGAAGAAATTGGACATGGACGACCGTAAATTCATCAAAACCATTACGCAGGCCACAGCCGCTAAGACCATTCAAGATCTGGATATTTCAACCATGCTGTTGGTCAACCGCGCGCTTAACCAATCAACCCGTCAATTGATTTTCGGCATGAAGGAAATCCTCCTTACTGATGTTGAATCTGAAATTCTTGAAAAGTTGAATGAAGACGAATTTCAAGATGCGGATTGATCTGCTATGCGGTTAATGATGCAAACCGTAAATTCATCGGCATTTCGGCAAAGCCGATACATTTGATATCCATCACTTAACAAGTGCATTTTGAAAATAGGAGTCCCAAAAGAAACACAGGAGCGCGAAACCAGAGTGGCCATTACGCCTACCATCGCGAAGCAACTGAAAGCAAAAGGATTTGAGATCATCGTAGAGAGCGGAGCGGGCGAAAAGTCCTTCTTCTCGGATGGCGATTACACGCAGGCCGGGGCCGTTATCGGTGCCAAGGCCAACGCCTTTGAATGCGATATCGTAGCTAAGATCAATCCACCTACGGTGGATGAAGCGCAGAAACTGAAGTCAGGTTCAACGCTGATCTCCTTGCTCTTTGCAGCCACCAATCCAGAAGTAGTGAAAGCTTTGGCTGAGGCGGGTGTGAATGCTTTCTCGATGGATGCCATTCCAAGAACATCTCTTGCACACAAAGTATGGGACGTGCTGAGTTCGCAAGCTAACCTTGCTGGCTATAAAGCAGTGCTTTAGGCGGTACGGAAATGAACAGAATCGCTTACCATATTGACATCACGGAACCATCAAACCTTCTACCGTTGTCATTTTTTGGAGCTGGCGTAGCAGGATTGCAAGCTATTGCTACTGCGAAAGGCTTGGAGCCAACGTCTGGGTATCGGATATCCGTCCAGAGACGAAAGAACCGTCTGCAATGTTGGGTGGCAAGTTCATTGAAGTGGCCGGGACGATAGTGTTGACATGGCGGAGGTTATGTAACCAATGTTTCGCCCGAATTTTTGAAAGAGCAACAGGAAGTGGTGACGGCAAAAGTGGCTGAAGCTATTACTGGTTATTACTACAGCACTTATTATGGCAGAAAAGCGCCTTTGTTAATCACCGATGAGATGCTTGCCAAGATGAAACCGAGGTGCCATTATCGATGGATATGGCCATTATCGCAAGGCGGAAACGTAAGCGCCAGCAAACTGAATGAAACGGTTCGGGTTGGTGGGGTCACCATCCTTGAAGGGAAATTCTCCCTGCTACCCTACCAGTAGATGCCAGCGAGCTCTTCGCCAAGAATGTTTCGAACTTCTTACTTCACCTTACCACAGATAATCAAGTTCAAATGGGACATGAAAGACAGAGATCGCTCTTAAGTTCGCTCATTATCCGCGATGGCAAACTGGTGCACCTTTCTGTGTTGCCGAAGAGCTACTAACGCTTGATGCACTCACCGCACACCGTTTGACGCTCCCCCAACCCCTGCCCTGAGAGAGACTTACTCGCGAACCCAGCGTTGGAGATGCGCAAATCTCCCCGCGAAAGGGGAGTACTAGCACAGCAAGGGAGAAGTCTGTCATTGCCAATTAATCACTGGTCGCTATTCACTAATCACTAAATAAAATGGAACCAATCTTAGCATTTGCCTACGAGCACATGGACATGATCACATCGTGATGCTGTCCGTCATTCTCGGAAATTGAAGTCATTGAAAGCGTACCCACCGTACTGCGCCTCCTGATGAGCCAGCGCAACGCCATCCACGGTGTGGTGGTGGTGAGCGCCATTATTGTGTAATGGGAACGGCATCGCCCGACAGCTACATGCTTTATCATTCTCGGTTTCTGGCCATCATTCTCGGCGCTGAATGTGGTGGGCAGATTTGTGGTCACCGACCGCATGTTGGAGATGTTCAGAAGAAACCAGCTAAAAAGACTAAGCAATGAGACCTCTCACAGAGATCGGGTACCTCATTGCATGTTACTTTAATATTCGGACTGAAAATGATGAGCGACCCGAAGACGGCCCGAAAGGAAATCTTTGGGCAGCTGTGGGTATGTTGACGTGTCCAGTTTGTTTTGGGCCTCTATAAGGACGAAAGCGGTAACCATTTGCACAACCTGCCGTGGATGGCTGTGGACGATCGTCGGTTCCATTCTCGGTTACATCATGGCCAGCGCGTGCAGATGACCGACATGCCGCAGATGGTTTCGTTGTTCAACGGAATGGGCGGTGCCTGTGCTGCTATTATCGGACTCATTGAGTTCCCGCATTATACACCTGGCCAACTTCATGCTTATTCTATTGACCATCTATGCTGGTTTGGTGATGGTTCCACCTCGTTTGCAGGTAAAGTTATGATACTTCCCCTGAAGCTGGGCAACTAGCCTAGACAAGGACATCGACTACCTTTCTACAACGTGATGAACACCGCATCATGTTATTACTGCGGTCGGTCCCGAACCTCTCTGCTTGGCAGGAGGGACACATTGGAGCTAAAAAACGTTGACATGTGGGTGTACATCCTGCTCGGACCCCGAGTTTGGCTATGGTGTACTTCGTGCTGCCAATTGGTGGTGCGATATACCTGGTGTCATCTCTTTAAACTCATTTACTGGTATGGCTGCTGCCTTCGGTGGTTTCCTCTATGAAGTAACATGGCCATGCTCACGGGTGGTATTCTCGTGGTTCGGCTGGAACGATTTGACGGTGGTGATGTGCAACGCCATGAACCGTTCACTGCGGTGATGCTTCGGGGCATTCAGTACGGGCGGTGCAGCCACTGCTGCTGGCGATGGCACTCAGAAATCGTACAAACAAACGAGCCCAAGCGATGCGGCCGTATTGCTCAATTACTCTTCAAGGTCATCATTATGCTTAAGGTTACGGTTTGGCGGTGGCCACGGGCGCAGCATGTGGTAAATGAGATGGAGACCATCCTCACCCAGCCGTGGTGTGGAAGTGAAATACGCCATTCACCCTGTGGCGGGGCGTATGCCCGGACACATGAATGTGCTGCTGGCGAAGCAACGTGGACTACGACAAACTGGTGGAAATGGAAGACATTAACTGAGTTCTCTACTGCGATGTGGTGCTGGTGCTGGGTGCCAACGATGTAGTAACCCTGCCGCCAAAGAAGACCCCTCCTCGCCTATCTATGGCATGCCTATCCTCACGGTAGGGTGCAAACACAGTCATCAACAACCGCTCGATGAGTGCTAGACTAAGTCTAATAGCAAGCCTCTTTACCGCGATAAGAGCAGCATGCTCTTTGGTGTTCTAAGAAGTTACCCCACGGAGTTAGTGAGTGAAGTTGAAGGGTTTGTAACTGAAATTGAAAAGCTTGGATTATAATAAACTGGAGTGCCGACTTTTTATCTGGTTACAGGCTGGCACTTGACAATGCAAAAGAGTTATTGGAAGTTGCAAAACTTGCTGGAAAAATTCTGCTAAACTCAGCAGTTTCTTTATGCATATTGTCTTACTAAAAACTTACAAGTTAAAGGGCACTATTTCTTAGCGTGAGAACACTTTAATCCAACCATCGAAATCAGACATCTAAATGGAAGTGTTCAGTAGACACCCGATAAAACATCAACACTTTATCTGTCTAACTTTCTTGTGGTGGATCGAGTCTCAACAGAAGTTTGGGAAGAAAAAATGAATCAGTTTCGCGAAACAAAGGCTACAAGACAAAATAGCATCTCAGACAGATACTGATCGAATGAACGACAATTCGAACAATCGGTTGAATCACTAGATGCCAGCCCGGACTCCAACTAGCGGTTTGAATCAGATAACTTTAAATCATGAGGATATCAAAATTGGCTCGGCAGTAACCAAGCAAACAATAGAAAAATGCAGGTTTTTATTTGAGCTATAATAAATCAAGCAGAGCATGGCAGTCACCAAAATTGGTCTCGAAAGGCGATTTTATCGAAAAGCAGAAATCTATCAGAGCAGCAATTACCTTTATTGAGCTTACATTCTTCTAGTGAAACTAAGTCGTGATAGAAGATTATGTACCCCCAGATAATCGGACTCCCTTCTATTCATTGTGATTCTGAACTGGAAGTTCAAGCTCCTCAAATTAGAACGGGTTGAGAATGATGACAAAAAGACGGTAAAACGGACTCTAATAAATCTGTTATCCTGGTTGAATTGCATTGGGCAAAATGCAAGATAACTGGAAACTTCCTGACTGATGAAATGAAATATCATGATAAATCAAACTTACCATCAATTCTAGTATTGAAAACCTTGGTCCAATAGTTACTATTTCAAGTACATTTCTCGATAGATAGATCTACACGGAAGTTATTGAGTATCGTGTCATGGTAGGTCAATTCCGGTTCCGAAAAAATAGTCATGAAATCCACTTACAAAATCAAAGAGGTATGTGACAAAATGATGCGAAACCCTCATGGTTCGTTTTATGACCTGGGTACATGCATGAGCACTACTAGATTAATTGTTTGGTATAAAAGAGTACGCCATGCTTACAAGGGGAACTGATGATATTTGGACGTATTCTGCAAGAGGCTGCCTGAATTGAACATCATGCATGATTGGATCACACTCCATTCTTGAAAAAAGAAACCTTCATTCAAACAAGACGAAATAAAAACCGATGAAGTCTGGGTTGATTCTGGGACAGTTTGGGCATGGTTCAATTATAAGATGTATTACCATTAGATTCCACAGTAGCTTGCGAGGCTATGTGAAAGTTCTCACTCAAAACAATTGGACGGTGGGACGACAAAGCAACATTCAACCCGAAAACGGGAACGACACTTTCCTTACTGCTCTGATTAGTAAGGACTCGGTTGCAAGTGGGCAGATACAATCATCGAGCAGGCAAAAGCGTTAGTTGCCTCGCTGGCGCAAGTTTACTTCTTTGCTACACCACCCCTTTCTGAGCCACTGAAAAGCGTTCATAGCCAAGACCTACGGGGTTGAAAACCAGATAAGGTGCCAAATCGATGTAACAAGTTAACTGGCAGTAATGTTGTGCTAAGCTTGCAGATTCCGTCACCCTGAACTCGTTTCAGGGTCTTTCCCGCTCAGGCGCGTCTGTGACGCGTTCGTGCACCATACCCGTCCTCCAGTTCCATCTTCCACCCCTTTCTTGGCTACTGAAATGCGTTCTTAGCCAAGACCTACGAGGTTTTGAAAACCGAATAGGTCTGTCCGAATAGATGCTGAAACAAGTTCAGCATGACGGCCAATCTTGTGCTTAGCTTGCAGATTCCGTCACTGATCGTTCAGGGTCTTTCCACGCTCAGGCGCGTCTGTGACGCGTTCATGGCGGCTCATACCCGTCACTCGGTTCATCTCCACGCTTTATGGCTACTGGAAACCACGTTCTGTGACCAGCGAGGTTTTGAAGCCGAATAGGTCTGTCGAATAGATGCTGAAACAAGTTCAGCATGACGGCCAATATTGTGCTAAGCTTGCAGATTCCGTCACCTGAACTCGTTTCAGAGATCTTTCCCTTTCGGGCGCGTCTGTGACGCGTTTCGTGCACCATACCCGTCACTCCAGTTCCATCACACTTTTTACTGGCTACTGAAATACATTTAGCCAAGACCTACGAGGTTTTGAAAACCGAATGAGTCTGTCGAATAGATGCTGAAACAGAAGTTCAGCATGACGTAAGGTTGCGGTAAGTTAGCAGGTACCGTCACCTGAACTTATTTCAGGTCTACTCATTGACGTATACAGAAGCCACGCCTACCACCCCAATGGTACAAGCTTGCAACTTTCGCATCCAATAGCCTCACCCTTTCTGCTTACTGATACCGTTCCCCGCTCGGGCGTCTGTAACGCGTTCGTAAACCATGCTGGTCTTCCAGTTCCATCTTTCCACCCCTTTCCTAGCTACTGAAAAGCGTTCTTAGCCAATACCTACGGTTTAGAAGCCTCGTAGGTCTAACAACAGTTTATTGAACAGACTCTCTCAGGTGTTCATACTTAGGCCTCAAAAACGCACACTAAAAGCCAAATTAACACAGACCTAAGGTGGATGCACTTAGACGTCAAGAGTTGATACTTAGACGCCAAGAGTTAATACTTAGACGTCAAGAGTTGATACTTAGACGTCAGAGTGGACACTTAGACGTCAAGATTTGATAGATGTCAAAAGCGGATACTTAGACCTCAAGAGTGCTAACTCAGACGCCAGAGTTGATACTTAGACGTCAAGAGAGGATACTTAGACGTCTGTTTCCGTTCATTGAAACCGCGTCAACCCCGAATGAGCTGGCGAAGCAGGCTTCATTCTCATTAAAACTGCTCCTCCCAATTCTCTACCCTATTTCCCTACTTTTCATTTTCATAAACCAAACCCATGGAAACCAACATCACACAGAGTATTACTTCCTCGCCCTTTTCATCATCATGATGGGAATGGGGCTATCGCTTAATGGTAGATGATTCAGGCGCGTGCTGCGCTTTCCGAAAGCAGTGGCCGTGGGCCTTGCCCTCAAACTGATGGCCATTCCATTGGTCACCTTCGGCCTATTGGCGGTCATTCCGCTCGAACCCGAACTGGCTGTGGGTTTCATCCTTTTGGCTGCCTGTCCGGGCGGTGCCACCACCAACCTCATTACCAATCTGGCCAAGGGCGATGTGGGCATTGAGCATCACCCTCACGGCCGACTGCCAGCGTCATCACCGTATTCACCATTTCCCATTCTTGTTAACCTTGGTTGGAGTAATACATGGGCGAAACCCGAAACGCATTCATCTTCCATTGGAAAAACAGTTTTACAGATACTGGCCATTACGGTGATCCCCGTGATATTAGGCATGGTCATCAACAGCCGCAAAGCCAGCTTTGGCGCTTAAGGCAGAGAAGCCTGTCAAGATGTTTCTGCCGTGTTCCTCGTGCTCATCATAGCCGCTGCCCTCGCGGAAGGAACGCGCCAGCGTGGCGATTTTCTTCGAAAGAGTATTGGTCAGTGGCGCTGACCTGAACCTGATAGGCATGGGCATCGGTTATTTCGTCACGCTGGCACTGACGCGGAACAAGCAACAGGCCATTACCGTGGGTGTGGAAGTGGGCGTAGTGAACGGAACGCTGGGCATTGCCATTGCCGCTGGTATTCTGGGCAATTCGGTCATGAGCATTCCATCCGCCATTTACAGCATTCTGATGTTCCCATCGGTAGCACTACTGATCTGGCTGGGCGTGAGGAATAAGGCTTAGTACAACCATCCTTTCACCAGTTTCTTAGCTGCTGAAATACGTTCTTGCTTAGAGCTAAATTGATCTTTCATTTATCTTGCGGCTTTACTACAGACCGCTATGCCAATAAAACCAAGAATGACTTCAATCATCATCCTTTTGCTGATAAGTGTACTGACTGCCAATGCCCAGGAGTACGAGCGTTATAAAGTACTGCTTGATACTACCATCGCTTCGAAGCAACTGGGCTACGACCGTCCGATAACCGTTACTGTTCCTTTTGAATGGCAGGAAGACATTGAACAGGACTTTCCGCTCATTGTGGTCTTTGACCGACAGAACCAGCGTAGTCACAACTACATTCTCAATACCATCGATTATTTGACGAGCAATGAGCAGATGCCTTCGTGCGTCATTATCAGCATTGCCTCCGACCAAGAGCATCGCTACATCGAGACCTTGTTCAAGGCTTCTGACCCAATGGGAATGGCCGAAGCCAATGAAGCTTTTCTTTTTGATGAACTGCTGCCATTGGCAGAAAAGAAGTTCAAAGCCAATAAGTTCCGACTGTTCATCGGCCATTCGCGCTATGGCTATTTTACAAGCGCCTTGCTTTGTTCAAAGACAAATGAGTTGAACGGTGTCGTTTCCATCAGTCCCGTGTTTAAACAGAAAAACGTAAGTCTAACTGATTCTTTGGCTACGGTTATTGGCACAGCGCATTCCTCCACTCTTTATTACCGCTTTGGAATTGGCAACGACTATCCTGAGGACTTTAGAGCAATGGAACCCATTATTGGAACGATTAAAAACGAGAAGCTCAACTTCAAAGGGCAACTGTTTAAGGATGCGGACCATAATGCAACCCCAGGTCTGGTCATTGCCACAGCGCTCTACGATGTGTTTGAGTATTGGTCAATTCAGCAGTCGGCCTACATACGCGAAACGGCCAACGAACCAGCAACTATCCACGAATTGGAAGCCAATATCAAGAATCACTACGGCAAGCCACTGCGTTTTTCATTGGGCCTTCTTAATGGTAAAGCTTGGGAGCATTTTAATAATGCTGAATACGATAAGGCCATTGATGCTTGGAATTTGCTGTTGGAGAACTATCCGAACTTTTCGGAAACTTACCTCTACATCATGGAATCGAAGCTCAATCTCTCGCAAGATGTTTCGGCCATTGCAAGCGAGTTTAAGAGGAACCTTTCAAGTTCATGTGTTTACACAGAAGCAGAAAAATCTGAGTTGCTTGATGAGTTTGACAGCTTGATGAGAGACTCAACAGAATAAGACCGGCTCCCACCGCCCCATCCGTTTAAAAAGCAAGACCAGTTCGGCCTGTTCCATGCAATAGCAAGCTAGTCGCTGTCCTGCTCGCGCTTCATATCCAAGTAGAGCTGTTCTACTTTCTCTCTGGCCCAAGGCGTTCTACGCAAGAACTTGAGGCTCGATTTAATAGACGGCTCGTAATTGAAACAACGGATATCGATGTAATAACCCATATCCTCCCAACCGTAATGGAGCACCAAGGCCTCTAGCATATCTACCAACTTTACGCCATGCAAGGGGTTGTTGGCCTGTTCTTGTTTTGGAGTATCCATTTACTTAATCTAAGAGGCTGATACGCACCTTTTTCGTTTTTAAACGGCTGTTGTTAAGCAGTTGTATCAGCTCTTTTGCTTTACTGCTAGGCACCGATACAAAGGCGCAATCTTGCTTCAACTCTATCATGCCTAGTTCATCTTTATTCAGTTTGCCTTGTTTGAAGAACAAGCCTGCAATATCTCCTTTCGATATTTTATCCTTGCGCCCGCCAGAAACATAGAGCGTTTCCCAATCTTTGGTCAAAGCCTGTTTATTGCGCGAAAGGGTGATCTCTTTGGCACCTTTAATGAACACTGGAAGCGCTTCTTTCTCCCATTTAAGCACATAGGCCGTGCCTTCGGTATTCATTCGAGCGGTGCGTCCGTTTCGATGCACAAACTCATCTGGCCTTGGTGGTAGCTGGTAATGCACAATAAAATCGAGCGCGGGAATGTCGATTCCTCTAGCAGCCAGATCGGTAGCAAGCAATAGCCTGTGGGTGCCGTTTCTGAACTTGACCAGCGCCCGTTCCCTGTCAATTTGCTCCAAGTCGCCATAGAAACACACATGATCGATGCGGTTCTTGTAAAGGTGGTCGCTTATCTGTTCTATGCTGTCTTTGTAGTTGCAGAACACAATGCCGTTTTTCGGGCCAATATGCTGTAGCAGGCTTACCAAGGTTTCCAACTTATCTTCGGTAGGAGAAACAACCAGTTTCAATTCCAACTGAAGCTCCGTTTCCTTTAAGAAGTTGAGGTGTTTGGCATTCTGAATTCCTACAAATGCGGGAATCTTTACCTTCTGCGTGGCCGATGTAAGCACCTTCTTTTCCAAGCGCGGCAAGGCTTCAATAATTTCCTGCATTTCGTTAGAGAAACCGACCTCCAACGATTTATCGTACTCATCCAATACCAAGGTTCTAATGTGTTGGATAGCAATGTTCTTTCTTCTGATGTGGTCTGCCACTCTGCCTGGTGTGCCAATAAGAATAGTTGGTGGATGCTTCAGTTCCAACTTGTCTTTAGAACCCGACACACCCCCGTAAACTGCATTGGTCTTATAGCCGCTGCCCATTTCCCGAACCACTTGCTCTATTTGAATAGCAAGTTCTCTTGATGGCACTAGGATAAGCACCTGCACTTGTTCCAATTCGGGTTTCAAACCTGCGATAATGGGTAGCAGAAACGCCAAAGTTTTGCCCGTGCCTGTTGGGGAAAGCAGCACCACTTCATCGTGCGAACTGATGGCATTTTCCGCTGCTTCTTGCATGGCATTCAATGCCGTTATTCCCAACTTGTTGAGAATAGCTTCCTGGGTCTTGTTCTGTTCTGCCATGCGGTCAAAGGTTGTGTTTTTGTGCAGAGGAAAGAACTGGCTGAAGCTTAGTTGTTGACAGGCAGCTGTGGTCAATAATCCAGTTTAAGCAATGATGTGAACCAAGCGACCAATATCTCGTGGGCGTGCTTCTCCATTGAAACAAAGCTTTTGGGCAATGTTCAAGACGAGAACATGATGAAAATGAACATCAACCAAGACACAGGTCAGTTTTACTTCAAGGTATTACGTTGAACTTGCGTGAAATAAACAAGTTCAATATGAAATCGATCAAGTCGGCATTCCTAACCGGTTCTTCTTTCTTAATACTACTCGCGGCAATCTCATTTTCAAGTTGCACCAAAGAAGAGGATGAGACAACTACAGTTGTGGACATTGATGGAAACGTTTACCAAACAGTTACCATTGGCAATCAGGTTTGGATGGCTGAAAACCTCAAAGTAACCCGCTTCCGGAATGGCGAGCCGCTTTCTCAGATCACCAACGATCTGTATTGGGAAGGCACAACCGAGGCCGCATTCTGCTCACCATTTAACGACCTTGCACAGACTGCCGATTACGGTAGGTTATACAACGGCTATGCAATTACAGACCTGAGAGAACTGGCTCCTGAAGGTTGGCATATTGCTACCGATGCCGAATGGACGGAATTGATCGATCATGCTGGAGGTGAGTTGGTTGCGGGCGGAAAGCTAAAGGAAATAGGGTTCACGCATTGGCAGGCACCGAATACAGATGCAACCAACGAATTCGGTTTTACGGCCCTACCAAGCGGTGTTCGATTACCTGGAGGAGAATTTTCCGGTAACGGCACGTACGGTTGTTTCTGGAGCACAACATTTGCTGGTTCTGGTACAAACCTGTACTGGGTTCGTTGCCTTTGGTACAATCACCCAAGTGTAGATCGTAGAAACGACAATATCGGATTTGGATTTGCCGTGAGATGTGTAAAAGACTGACCTGGCTCTTTCTGTTTCAGATTCTGTGGATGTCGTCCTTTGTGACGTTTGCGCAGCAAGACACGTTAACGCAGATCAATAAACTGGATAGGAACAGGTTCAAGCCAGCGACAGACACCGTTCAAGGTCTCAGACTTCGAAATCAAGAAGGAACATTTGCACGTAAAATGTGGCGCGGTGGGCTCTTGGTTCATGGGTTTGAGGCAGTTGGTTACGGAATTCTTGCAGTCTTACCATCAGACATAAGCGGTTGGGAAAAAGGCGTTTTCAAACAGTACGGCTCTAACATGAGGCGTGCCTACACTGCTCCACCTGTTTTTGATCACGACAAATGGTACATCAATTACATCGGTCATCCTTACCAAGGAACGGTATTTTACAATGCCGTTCGTTCACAGAACGCCAAGATGTGGCAATCGGCCTTATTCACTCTTGGACAGGTTTACGTGTGGGAATACGTCATTGAAGCAGGACTGGAGCAGCCAAGTATTCAAGACCTTATTGTAACGCCCATTACTGGAATATTGCTTGGCGAAGGCATTCATCGGGCCACCGTGGCCATGGCCAAGAACGGCTTTACATGGTACGAGGCCACGGCAGTGGTCATCATCAATCCGATGTTCGCTATCAACAACGGATTCAGATTCGCGAAGCCGAAAATCAGTAAGTAATTATGGTCATCGGCAAAAGAATGTCGAGCGACACTTTTCCTTTTAGTATGTTCGTTCATCAAATGCTTTAGAAATGAACAAGCAAACAACCATCCTTTGGGCCGTATTCTGTTTTTCAGTACTTGCCATTACTCTACAATCTTGCGAGAAAGATGAACCTGCAGAAGGCATAGACCTCGAATTACTGAACATGGCAAAGGAGACCAATGGCTTCACGTGGTACAAGAATTCTGATACTTGGTTGGATAAGAGCGCAGGAAGCGGACATAATTACAACGGCCTGCGAACACGGTATAATGCTGTTGCAGCCACTCAGCTCGATGCAGATGGCAAAGTAATGGCCAATGCAAGTTTCCCTGATGGTTCATTCATTGTGAAGGAACTGAGCAATGGCACTTCGGTTGAACTCTATGCCGTACTCTATAAAATGAGCAACCATGAGTTTGCAGACGACCGCGGTTGGGTTTGGGGATATGCTTTTGAAAATGGCAATGTGGCTACCAGCGCTGAAGATAAAGGCGCTATTTGCACCAGCTGTCATCTGCAGTCTGATAACATCGACTATATGTTGATGAATAAGTTCTTTCCTTAGGAAATTCGTTCTTATTTGAACTGAATTATTTACCACATTTGTTCTCATGAAATTTCCCAAAACATATCCATGGTTCAGAGGCGCTGTCTCTCTACTCTTGTTTTGGGCATATTTCCTCAACGTTGTTTCGTTCGAGAGTTTCCATCAGGCGGTTCATCATCACCATCACTCTGAGCTTCACAACGAAGAAGCGGAGGCCGATGCATGTCATAGAGCCATTTATCATGGAGACGTTTCGCACCATTGTGAGCACAAAAGCCACATAACGCAAACAGAAACAGACTGTGATCTGTGCAAAGTCACTGTTTCCAGGTTTCATTACAATTCAAATATCGTTCAGGCTTTAGAAAAGCCGGTTCAAATTGCATTCAATAAGCCCGCCAGCACAAAGGTTTTTGGTTATGATTTTTCGCTGGCCTATGCTCCTCGCGGTCCACCCGCTTTTTCATGATCAACGCCTATTCGGGCAACATTACAATTCAACATTTTAATAACTGGCGCAAACAGCCGCACAACTGTGTGCGCCTGAATAACTTATATCATGAAAGAAAAATTGAGTTTTTATGACGTTAAAGCCAAGTCGAAATTCGAATCGAACGAATACGACATTCGGCTTGCAAAGAATGGTCGCTATTTTGCCGTAGCTAAATCTCCAAGCGGATCTGAAGCTTGGCGAGTAGTTTCCAAAGCAGATGGCGAACGCTTAAAATAAACCGTCATGCAGATCATATCGATGTTCGCCCTGGAAAGAATCGAGCATTGGAAAACTGTCCTAGAGATAAATCATTGGGACATAATCTGCTCGAGAATAGACGAAGATCAAGTGGTTGATTCATTGGAAGGTAATACCTATGGACACGAGTTTGTAGGAATTGAACGCAATTTCCAAATTCAAGTAGGAATCATCTATCACACCCGACCACTTGACGAAGAAGACATCATCCATGAACTGTTGCACGTGCGATACCCCGATTGGAGTGAGGAGAAAGTTGACTTTTGGACCACACTCTTAATAGGAAAACCTGCGATGCAACATGCAAAAGCCATGGAATACCTTCTTCCAACCGGATAATTATGAGGGAGGGAATTGATTCCCTCCCCTTTTAAACAATTACAAACAGATTCAACACACATAAAATGAAAAACAGATTCAAATACCTTTTAGCGGTTCCATTGATCGCAGTCGTTTCACTCACCTCTTGCGAAAAGGACGATCCAGATATTCCGAACGAAGAAGAACTGATAACAACCCTCATCTATACCTTAACGCCTGATGGCGGTGGTACAGCAATTGAGTTCCGTTTTACAGACCTTGATGGCGATGGTGGAGACGCTCCAATTATCAGCAATGGAACGCTTGCTGCAAACACTACTTATTCTGGTGCTGTAACCTTGCTTAATGAGGCAGAAACACCTGCTGAAAACATTACAGAAGAGGTTGAGGAAGAAGATGAAGAACATCAATTGTTCTTTACGATAATATCGGCCAATGCTACTGTAGCATACGCTGATGCAGATGCTGATGGCAATCCAGTTGGGTTGGCTACAACTGTGACCACAACGGGTGCTTCAACAGGTACATTGACTATTACACTGCGCCACGAGCCCAATAAGGATGGAGCCAATGTTTCTTCTGGCGATATTACCAATGCTGGTGGCGAAACTGACATTGAGGTCACATTTGATGTAACCGTACAGTAATTTGATGAACTCCGTTCGGTGAAAACTGAACGGAGTTCATTTCTATGAATGAGACACCAAACCCTTCTCCTTTTATCCTTTTTCCTCCTTCCTTTTACGGGCGAGGCACAGAATTGTACTCTTAGTATTTCGGGAAATGTTGCAGATGAAGGCACAGGAATTCCGATGGCGTACGGAACAATCTACGTAGAGGAATTGCAGAATGGTGTTGCTTCCGACAGCCTCGGAAATTTTCGATTTAGTGGTCTTTGCAAGGGAGAATACCACTTGCGTTTCAATCATATCGGGTGCGAAACAAAGACACTTTTCATTTCTCTAGTAAAAGATACGGTAATTAGCATTAACATGCACCACCACAGCGAGTTAGTGGATGAGGTAATGGTGCATGACCATCATTCTCAGCATGAGACCGCTGCTAGCTCTACCATTGGTCAGGACGATATTTCGGAAGAGGCAAATAAAGACCTTTCAGAGATGCTGGAATCAATGACAGGCGTCAGCAGCATCAAATCAGGAGCAGGGGTTTCTAAACCTGTTGTGCATGGACTTTCGGGAAACCGTGTGGCCATATTGAACAACGGTATCGCTCAAAGCGGTCAGCAATGGGGAAACGACCATGCACCAGAGATTGACCCTTATGTTGCTGAACACATTTCTGTAGTAAAAGGTGCTGGAGCCCTCGCCTATCCTGGTGGCTCGTTGGGTGGCGTTGTGCTAATCGAACCAGATGAAATTGAGAACGATCCGCATC
>JAGYJL010000024.1 GCA_018402015.1 Flavobacteriales bacterium
ATCGTTGATGGTGAGCACATCTACCTTTTTAAGAACGGCTTTCAGTTCTTCCAAGGCAATGTCCATCCAAAAGTTCATGGTGTCCAGCACCACCAATTTCGGTCGGTTCTTGAGTTGATTGATAACCGACATCTGCACCGCAGGTGTAAGGTTACCCAGCATGAGGAACTCACAGTTCTGGTATTCATCTAATACAACAGGCTCAAAATCGGCCAACACGTTCAGTTCTGTAGCGAGGGTATCGCGTGTGTTCATATCATTGTGGTACTTACCGCTCCAGAAGAAGGTCTTTTGGCCTTGCTTTATCTGAATGCCATCTGTGTTGGCTCCGTGCTTGCGTAGGTTTTCCAATGCATCTGCGGGAAAATCGTCTCCCACAACAGAAACCATATTGATAGGCTTGCTGAAGTAAGATGCTGCCAATGAAATGTAGGTAGCAGCGCCCCCAACAATTTTATCTGTTTTTCCGAACGGAGTTTCAATGGCATCAAAGGCAACGGTTCCAACTGTAAGTAGGCTCATATTTATGTGATTTGAAATTTTCGCCAAAGGTATTGCATTATATTAACGAGCAAACTACATTTGCAGCCCTTAAATTCCTCCTTAGCTCAGTTGGTTAGAGCATCTGACTGTTAATCAGAGGGTCCTTGGTTCGAGCCCAAGAGGAGGAGCAGAAACCCCGCCATTGGTGGGGTTTTTTGTTTTCAGAATGTTCGATCAGTATTGGGCCAAATAGAAATAAATAGGCATTCCCAATGTGATATTGAAGGGAAACGTGATGGCAAGTGCCATAGGCAGATACAAGCTCGGATTGGCTTTGGGTGCGGCCAGTTGCATAGCGGCCGGAACCGCAATGTAAGATGCGCTTGCCGCAAGTATGGCAAATAGAAAACGGTCGCTTGTATTTGTTGAGAAGAGGCCACTGAGAATGGCAACGGCCGTGCCATTGATGAGCGGAACGATAATCGCGAAGGCAAGTGCAAACCACCCTTTTTTAAGTAGATCGGCCAATTTTCGACCGCTGGTAATTCCCATATCAAGCAGAAACACCGCTAAAAATCCTTTGAAAAGGTCGGTTGTAAAAGGTTTGATTCCTTCTGCTTGCTCATCGCTTGCCACAAATCCGATAAATAGGCTACCAAGAATTAAAAGCACACTACCGTTGGTTACCGAGTGCTTGATCACGTTGGAAATGTTGAACTCGGATTTTTCGTTCTTATCGAAGTAGGCTATAAGCAATACGCCAACAATAATGGAAGGAGCCTCCATTAATGCCATTACCGCTACCATGTGCCCTCCGAAAGCAAGCTGTTTCATGTCTAGGAAAGAGATTGCCGTAACAAACGTGACCGCACTTACTGAACCATAAGCAGCCGCAATTGCTCCTGAGTTGGCCACACTGAACCTTCTGCGAAGAATGAAGTACGTGTAGATGGGAATTGAGATGGCAAGGACGATTCCGAAAAGCAGGCCCCAGATGATCTCCATGCTCAGCACACTATGCGAAAGTTCTTGTCCGCCTTTGAAGCCGATGGAAAGAAGCAGGTAAAGCGAGATGAACTTGGAAGAGTTCTTTGGAATCTCGAGGTCGCTTCGAAGTTGAACGGCCAGAATTCCAAGGAAGAAGAACAAAAGTGCTGGATTGGTCAGA
This sequence comes from Flavobacteriales bacterium, assembly GCA_018402015.1. Classification (GTDB taxonomy): domain Bacteria; phylum Bacteroidota; class Bacteroidia; order UBA10329; family UBA10329; genus UBA10329. The sequence goes on from JAGYJL010000024.1 coordinate 1,652, forward strand.
TTGTCCAGCAGTAAGTTCAGACTCATTAAGCTTCTATATCAACTGATTGTTTGACGGTAACGTTTACCAGGCTAGAAACTTCAACAAGGGCATCTTCTGTTGTGGCTTTGGTTAGAAGGTCGATCATTTCTCGTCTGTTTACCTCCAATTCCCGTACTCGATTTTCGAGATGCTCGGTGTTCTGTCCGTAGCGTTCTTGCAGGCTCAGAATCTGAATGTTCAGAAATCGGATCTTGTCATTGATCAGCGATGTGATCACTTCTCGTGCATCGTAAGCAGAGTACGTGCTATCAATGAGCGCAAATTGGTGCGTTGTATTTTTCATCTTCAGTAGTTTTTAGCGTTCGTTTTTAACTGATTTTCAACTGAGCTTGGCTGTTTCGCTAGAAGCCAACATGTTGAATAATAATAGTCCAATGATGATAAAGGCCGGGATTAACTGATTCCAGTAAACATTGGCAGAATTGATGAGTAGAAACGCGATTCCGGAAATACCAATAATGCAGGTTAAGATTAACACCAATGCCCGAAAGAAGCGGGTGTATGTGACTGAACGGAACGAAAGATCAAACTGCCGTTTATCAAATCGCTCTAAGGCGGCTGATTCTTGGTACATGCTTTTAGTGGCTTCTGACATTGATTGCGAATGATTGACGCGGTAAAGTTGGACTATACTTTTCATAAACTTTTATTCATATTTGCAATGAAATACATAAGCAAATATTATGGACTATACTTTACATCAGCTGCGCGTGTTCTTAAAGGTGGCAGAATACAATAGCATTACTCGGGCATCAGAAGACCTGTTTTTAACACAACCTGCCGTTTCCATTCAGCTTAAAAAATTTCAGGAGCAATTTTCTATTCCGCTAACCGAAGTGGTTGGTAGACAACTCTATGTGACCGATTTTGGAAAAGAGATCGCCTTGGCGGCAGAAAAGATTCTAGAAGAAGTTGAGGCAATCAACTACAAAACAATACAATACCGGAACCAACTGGCTGGTAAATTGAAGATATCTGTTGCCTCTACCGGAAAATACGTGATGCCATATTTCCTTTCAGACTTCATGGCAGAACACAGAGGGGTTGATCTGATAATGGACGTTACGAACAAGACCGAAGTAGTTAAGTCTCTAGAAGAGAACAAAGTCGATTTCGCTCTGGTATCGGTCATTCCCGATCAATTGAAAACCAACAGTGTTTCGCTTCTCAGCAACAAGTTATTTCTGGTTGGGAGTCCAAAGCTTCGTCTAAAGGAGAAAATATCCGACAAGAAGAAGTTTGAGGAGTATCCGTTTCTGTTCAGGGAGCCAGGTTCTGCTACCAGAATGGCCATGGAAGACTTTATTGGAAGGCATGACCTGCCTACCTTCAAAAGAATGGAATTGACATCTAATGAAGCACTGAAACAAGCCGTAATTGCGGGCCTTGGTTACACCATTATGCCGCTTATTGGCATCAAGAATGCGTTAGAGAATAATGAGATAGAGATCATTCCTTACAAAGGCCTTCCGCTGGTCACTCAGTGGAATCTTATTTGGCTGAAGTCTAAAAGCCTGTCTCCTTTGGCCATAGCATTTTTGCAACACATAGAACAGCAGGGAGAAACTATTGCAAACCAATTCTTTGGCTGGACAGAGAATTACTGAATCACTGCTGAAAAAGATCAGACGCGTACGTCCAGCAGATCTCTTCAGAGGGCTTCCATAATTGACCACTTGTGCCTAATCCGCGCTGCGTTTCGGTCTTTTTCATGGCTATGTGCACGAAACCAGGCTGGTAGGCTTTTTTGTAATCGATATTAAGGTCAAACTTATTCCAGTACTTACGAATTACGTACCTCCAGCGTGCAGGAATGAAATCAGCTGCTATCTCATGGTCAAATTTCTTGGCCAGATACTTCATCATGAAGGAATGAGCCTTGTCTGAAACCACAGCCACCTTTTCGAATCCATTTTCTTTCGCTATTTCCATAGAATAGAACACGTTTTCTAAACTATGCTCGGCCCGATCTTCTATGATGATGTGTTCCGGGTCGATTCCTAATTCAACCAAGTAAAGCGCATAAACCTTGCCTTCAACGTAAGGTGTATGAACAGCGCTGCCCGAAACGATAATGCGTTTGGTTTTTCCGGTCTTATACATATGATAGGCCCAATACAGGCGAACCTTGTAAATGGGATTCATTTTGCCATTGGGGCTGAACGGATATCCAGGAACGATGATAGCATCGTAAGGTGTTTCCACTTTTTGTAGCCGGTCGCCACTAAAAGCCGTGGCCGAAGCAAAAAGTAGAATTATCAAGATTGAACTAAACGTTTTCATGCGGGTTTTCTTTTCCTAGTGAACATTCTAATCAAGGTATTGTTCACAACATCAAAAGTAATACTATTAATCAACATAATAGTAATACTACTATATTTGCAAGCTTTAAAGTTGTACGTATGACCACACAAATAGGGATTAAGGTTAACGACCGCGTGTTTTTGAAAGATCCAGAGAGCAGTGATCTTGGTAGAAGCATTATAGAGGGCGGCATCGATCTTATTGATGAAATAGGCTTCGAAGCGTTTACCTTTAGAAAATTGTCTCAGAAGATCGGTTCTACAGAGGCCTCTGTTTACCGCTATTTCGAAAGTAAGCATCGATTACTGATATACCTATCTTGTTGGTATTGGCGCTGGATGGATTACCGGATAGTTCTGGCAACTGCGAACATTGATTCTGCTGAGGAACGTTTACAAAGAGCACTAGGCGTGTTGGTTAGGAAAGTGGAAGAGGACAGCGATTTTTCGCATATCAATGAGGTGAAACTCAATAGCATCATTATCTCAGAATCATCAAAAGCATATTTGAATAAGCATGTTGATGAGGAGAATAAGGATGGATTTTTCCTTGACTATAAAGAGCTTGTTCAGCACGTAAGCGATATCATTGTTGAAATTAACCCAGCGTACAAGTACCCTAACATGTTGGTGTCTACCATTATTGAAGGGGCGCATCTGCAACGGTTCTTTGCCGAACATCTTTCGAGATTGACCAATATAATTGAAGGTGAAGACGCGGTTACCGACTTCTGCTTACAAACCGTACTGAAAGCTGTCAAGTAAGCCATAATGAAAGGAACAATAACACTTACGCCCGTAAAGCGTTTCTGGGGATTGCTGCGCCCTGATCGCAAGGAGATCAAGAATGTATATGTGTATGCCGTTTTCAACGGATTGATCAACCTCTCACTACCACTAGGAATTCAGGCCATTATCAATCTTATTCAAGGAGGTCAGGTAAGCACGGCCTGGGTGGTACTTGTATCGGTGGTGGTTGCAGGAGTTACCGCAACAGGGGTTCTACAAATAGCTCAACTGCGCATTACGGAAAACCTGCAACAGAAGATCTTTGCCCGATCGGCATTTGAGTTCGCATTCCGTATTCCTAAGGTGAAAATGGAGGCGATCTATAAGCATCACGCACCCGAGTTGATGAATCGTTTTTTTGACACGCTTACCGTTCAAAAAGGGCTTTCTAAGATCCTTATCGACTTCTCAACGGCTGTTCTTCAGGTGCTTTTCGGTTTGATACTACTCTCATTTTATCACCCGTTTTTCATTCTGTTCAGCGTTATATTGATTATTCTGGTTTACGCTATTTTCAGTTTTACAGGTAAGCCGGGTCTTCAAACAAGTTTAAATGAGTCGAAATACAAGTACAAGGTTGCCCATTGGTTAGAGGAACTGGCGCGTACGAGTACTACCTTTAAATTGGCTGGTAAAACCGATCTACCTCTTACCAAAATGGACTCGGAGGTAGGAGCTTATTTGAATGCTCGCGAAAGCCACTTCAACATACTGGTTCAGCAATATTCGTTGATGGTGGCATTCAAAGCCATTGTGGCGGCCGGACTGTTGGCCATGGGCGGTATTCTGGTAATGCAGCAATTGATGAACATCGGACAATTTGTGGCCGCAGAGATCATCATTCTGTTGGTTATGAGTTCTGTGGAGAAACTGGTTATGAGCATGGAATCCATTTACGATGTGCTTACCGCGTTGGAAAAGATCGGACAAGTAACCGACCTTGAAATTGAAAGAACAGAAGGCATAGACACTATTTGCGAAGAAGGTAGTTCTGGAATGAAGGTGGAGTTGCAAGACATAAAGTTCACTTACCCAGATGGCGATAAGGTTATCCTGTCCGACATTACAGAAACGGTAGAAAGTGGTCAGCGGGTCATTATTTGTGGAGAGAATGGCTCTGGCAAAAGCACGCTGTTGCAAATTATAGCAGGCCTGTATGATGTAACGCAAGGCCAGGTTATTTACAATGGTCTACCCAAAGGAAACCTCAATCTAACCTCGTTACGTTCTTCCATTGGCGACTGTTCGGCACACGAGCAGCTGTTTGATGGAACTGTACTGGAAAACATTGCTGTAGGTCGACCTGGGGCAACTTTTGAGAATGTGAGATGGGCAGTGCAAAAATTGAATTTGGATCGTTTCATCAACGAACTTCCTAACGGGTATGACACGCACATTGATCCGCAAGGAAAAAAGCTTTCCAAAAGTGTTATTCAGAAGTTACTTCTAGCACGAAGCATTGCCGACAGGCCCAAACTTCTCCTTTTAGAAGATGCGCTAGAGCACCTTGATGATACGGAGCGCAGAGGAGTAGTGGATTTTCTGGTAAGCGAGGATAATGATTGGACGATCATTGCGGCTACGGCCGACAACTATTTCCGATCAAAGGCCGATAAAGTGATTGAAATGAAAGACGGATGTTTCACCCACCTTTCAAATAAGAATTGAACTGAATTATGCTGAATATTTCGAACGTATCCATCAGTAAGTACATCGAACAATCGAAGTACGCGTCATTAAATCGGGCGGAATTGCGAACATCTGGAAACGTGTTGCGCAAAACGCTTACTGTTTTCTTCGGATTTGCCTTTCTGTTCATGTTTGTGCCGTGGACGCAGAACATTCGCGCTGGCGGAAATGTAACTACGCTAAAACCAGATCAGCGGCCGCAGACCATCCACTCGGTAATTGGCGGACGAATAGAAAAGTGGTTCGTGCAAGAAGGCGATTTCGTTAATAAAGGAGATACCATCATGTTCATCTCCGAGGTTAAGGACGATTATTTCGACCCCAATCTTCTGGGAAGAACCCAAGAACAGCTCAAGGCCAAGGAGATGTCTGTTGATTCGTACATGGAAAAGGTAAAGGCCTTGGACAATCAGGTAGATGCGTTGGTCCAAACAGCAAGTCTTAAACTTCAGCAGGCGAAGAACAAATACAAGCAGGCCGAACTGAAAGTGGTAGCCGATAGCATGGATTATCAGGCATACAGAACCAATTTTGAAATAGCTAAAACACAGTTTGAGCGTTTTGAAGGCCTATATGATAAAGGGCTTAAATCCTTGACGGATCTGGAAAACAAGCGCAATTCTATGCGAAAAGCACAGGCCGAAATGATTTCCGGAGAGAATAAACTCCTTACCAGCAGAAACGAATTGATCAATGCAGAAGTAGAGCTGATCTCTATTCAGGCACAATACAGAGACGATATTGCAAAGGCAGAATCTGAAAAATACACTGCCTTGAGCAGTATGTATGATGCAGAAGCAGTGGTCACGAAACTGCAAAATCAGTACATGAATTACTCCGTTCGTACAGGAATGTATTACATCACGGCTGCGCAAGACGGATACATTACCAAAGCCATACAATCTGGTATTGGAGAAACCATCAAAGAAGGTACGCCAATCGTAAGTATCATGCCATCAAAATACGACCTTGCGGTGGCGATGTATGTAAAACCCATCGATTTGCCACTACTGGAAAAAGGCGCGCCAGTTCGTATTCAGTTTGACGGTTGGCCCGCTATTGTGTTTTCCGGATGGCCAAATACCAGCTACGGAACGTATGGAGGAAAGGTGTTTGCCATAGATAACTTCATTAGCGATAATGGATTATATCGTGTGCTTGTGGAGCCAGACCCAGAAGATCACACATGGCCAGAAGCACTTCGGGTTGGCGCGGGCACTACCAATATGCTGTTGCTGAAGGACGTACCGATTTGGTACGAGTTGTGGCGACAGATCAACGGTTTCCCAGCAGATTATTACAAGCCTATTTCTCAGAACGAAGGAGAAAAGAAAAAATGAGAATCGGAATTTTCATTACAATTCTATCTGCTCTGCAGCTTGCGTTCAGCACGTGCTTATTTGCGCAGGAAACCGCACCGATATTGTCTTTCGAGGATTTCAACGCTATCGTAAAGCAGCATCATCCCATGGCGGTACAGGCAGAGATCGTAACCCAAAAAGGAGACGCTACGGTACAGATGGCGCGTGGAGGTTTCGACCCTAAGATCGGTTCCGATATAGGTCAGAAATACTTCAAAGGAGATCAATATTACAGTTTGATCGATGCAGGATTGAAAGTTCCAACGTGGTTCGGTATTGAGGCAAGCGCGGGGTATGAACAGAACGGAGGTTCGTTCCTGAATCCGGAAAACAGCACCAGCGGAGGCGGACTTGTTTACGCTGGCCTTTCAATAGCCGTGGGGCGTGGTCTTTTTATTGATGAACGAAGAGCCGAACTAAGAAAAGCACAGATCTACCAGAAAAGTACGGTTGTTGAGCAACGCTTAATGCTCAACGAATTACTGTATGTGGCAGGTAAAGCCTATTGGGATTGGTTTCAGGCTTACGAAACATATCGCGTTTACCAGGAGGCGTTGGAATTGGCTCGATTTCGATTTGAATCCGTAAAGCAGGAAGCCGAAGCTGGAGACAAACCGAGCATTGACACGTTGGAGGCCGGAATTCAATTTCAGAATCGGCAACTGTCCTTGCAACAGGCACTACTCGAGTTTCGGAATGCCAGCGCTATGCTGGGGGTTTTTCTTTGGCAGAACGGTCAAATACCTATGGAATTGGACGAAACCACTGTGCCAATAGATAAGAGTATTGTTCAACTACAAACCACCGAAGGTCTTATGCTTGAAAGGCTGGATAGCATGGTAGCCTACCATCCTTACCTGCAACAATATCGTTATAAGATAGATGAGCTTAAAATTGATAGGCGTTTGAAGGCCGAAAACTTGAAGCCAACCCTGAATTTGAAATACAATGCCATCAACCAGCCGGTGGGAGATAATCCCTTCGCCAATCTCAGCATCAACAACTATGTATGGGGCATGCAGTTCAACATGCCAATTCCGTTACGCAAAGAGCGTGGTGCTCTAAAACTTGCGAAGCTGAAAATTCAGAATGCAGAGATGGATGTGCTGAGCAAAAAGGCCGAGATCGATTACAAGATCACAGCTTCTTTGAATGAATGGGGTACCACTCGCGAACAGACTGCTTTATACCAACGTACAGTGAACGATTATCTTGGATTGTTGAACGGTGAGCGCGATAAATTCTCGGCTGGCGAAAGCTCTCTTTTCATGGTCAATTCTCGAGAAGTGGGCTACATCAATGCGCAGATAAAATACCTCGAACTACTTAGTAAGAACCGAAAAGCACAACTCACCACAGAGTATTCTCTGGGAGTTCTTTCTGACGAACAGTAGCAGAGTCATTCCTTACTGCATAGCTTTTCGTCAGTTTCCATCGGTACCATTCAGTGTCATTGAATCGAACGTAGGTTGTTCCAATAGAGGCGCTTTCGCGTAGGAATTCGCGCCTCATGTAATACAGTAGAAATACTTCTGCGCGTAGCTCTATTCTTTTCCTTGTGATTAAGGTATGCACAAGCGAGCAATTTGCATTAAATGAACCTTTTGTTAAAAGCTATGTTTACAATAATAATAGTATTACTATCTTTATTGAGTGCAGAGCAATCATTATCGTTAAACGTAAAAACTCAAGGTCATGAAAAAAGTGAGTTCAATTGCATGTCTGGTACTGTGCATCACAACCTTATCAAGCTGCATAATTATTCGTCCAGGAGAAGTTGGAGTAAGAAGAACACTTGGTAAACTGAGCGATAAAGTACTCGATCAAGGTGTTCATGGTGTAAATCCGTTTGCAACCACAGTGGTTCGAACACCGATAAGAACTGTTAATCTAGAGATGGTTCTCAATCTGCCCAGTAAAGAAGGATTGAACATCAATTCTGGTATTTCCATTCTTTACCATATAGACAAGAATCTTGTTCCTCAATTGATAGAGAACGTTGGGTCCGGTTATGAAACCATCATCCAAAGCGTTTTCAGGTCGTCATCAGCAGATATATGTGCAAAATACATGGCCAAAGACATGCACTCTGGCATGCGTTCGGAAATTGAATCTGAAATAGCCCAAGCCATGTCGACCATCTTAAATCCTCAAGGAATTATTATTGAGGCCGTGCTTCTAAAAACCATTCAGCTTCCGCCAGGCCTCTATAACTCCATAGAAAGTAAATTGGAAGCAGAGCAACAGGCCATGCGCATGCAATTTGTCATTGATCTGGAACGCAAAGAGGCTGAACGCAAAGTAATTGAAGCGCAAGGAAACCGCGATGCGCAGCAGATTCTTTCTGAGGGTTTGACCAGGGAAATACTAGAACTCAGAAAAATTGAGGCTATGCTAAAATTGGCACAGTCGGAAAACAGCAAGATCATTTTTACAGGCGCAGAGAACACGCCTATCATGATTGACCCATCTAATTGATCGTGTTATGCTAGCCGCTAATTTCATAGAAAGAAGCCCATCGAATGGTTTTTCTGGACCCAGATGGCGAAAGCCGGGTCCGGTCAACCATGCCCTATTGTTCGCGCTTATCCTGTGTTTGATCTTTATTGGAAGCTCTAAAGGCCAAGGTCTGCAGAGCAACCGGACGGAGGCCATTCGGCTAATTCAGGATGGCGATAACATGATGAGTTTTGCGAATTGGCAGGAAGCTCTTTTTGCCTACGACAATGCCATTGCCATTGATCCTAGCTACGCCACGGCCTACATGAAAAAGGCCAATATTCTGGCCAAGATCGGTAGAAATCAGGAGGCCATAAAACTTTACGACAAGGCCGTTCAGCTTAATCCTTATTCAGAATACGTGTACGATAGTCGCGCAAAATTGAAAATGCTGGCCATGGATTATAGTGGAGCATTGAATGATCTGAATAATGCGATGGCTATCGACCCGAGCAATGAAAAGATCCGAGACCGTAAGGTTGACGACCTCATTGCCATGAAGGCCTATGAGCAGGCCTTGGATGAAATAGACACCTTGATAATGGCAGATTACAAAGTTGTGTATGAATTGGAACGGAAAGCCCTGGTGTTAATGCTGATTGATTCTGTTGCGGAATGCCGGAAAACCTTGGACAAGGTTCTCGAAATGAACAACAACTCTGCTTTGGCTCATGATCTCCTCGGAATCCTTAGTCTGAAGAAAGATGATTATGCTATGGCCTTGGTGCATTTTACTAAGGCCATAGAGATAGACCCAGAGTTTGCGTTGGCCTACTACAATCGTGGCATAGCTTTTCTGTACCTGAACAACAATGATGCAGCTTTGAACGATCTTGACCGCGCTATTGAGATCAGACAGAACCTCGCCCAGTTCTATTTTACGCGGGCAATTACTTCAAAGCAACAAGGAGAAATGGACAATGCCTTGGCAGATTACGATAAGGCCCTTATTCTCAACGATAATTACAACGCGGCTTTCTACAATAGAGCTTACACGCTTAAAGTACTCGGAGAGTATACCCGCGCGCTCAAAGATGTAAGCGAATTCCTTTTCAACGAGCCTGACAGTCCTAAAGCGTGGAACCTGATGGGAAATGCCTATGCCATGCAAAGCGATTACTTACAGGCAATTGACAGTTACACATCTGCAGTAAACCTGAACCCAGAGTATGCTGAGGCGCATTACAACCGAGGATTGGTCAATTTAATGAGTAACAAGTACGAACCCGGCTGCCAAGATCTTTTGGAAGCAGAGCGCTTAGGATATGATAAGGCCAGCCTGAAATTGCAGGCATTCTGCGGTCGTTAAACCAATAAACACACGCCATGCGACTATTGATCTCCATAATAATGCTTGCCACGATAACGAAGGTATCGGGCCAAACAGCGGATACCACAAAGGCTCTGTTCCGATCTATTAAAGAAGCCGTAATCGAACCACTATCTGTAACGCGATTGGCCATAACAAGCCCCGATGACTTTGCAAGGTTAGGCGAGATATCTAAACTTCAGAATTTGGAATACCTGAGTCTGAAAGGGTATGACCTTAATGCTTTTCCTACCCAACTGTTTGAATTGAGATCGCTGAAGGTTCTTGATCTAAGTGAGAACAGATTTGAGGTACTACCAGAGGAATTTTCCAAACTCGAAACTTTGGAAGAATTATATCTGAACAAAGACTTTGAACTCGACCTGGATCAGGCGTTTTCTGTGTTGGGGAAATTACCCAACCTCAAGGTTCTTACGCTTAAGAACGACTCGCTTCTGCGTATTCCGGAAAGTATTGCCAACCTGTCGAAGCTGGAAACACTCGACCTTGGCGGTAACAGAATCAGCGAACTGCCTGTTTCAATAGTCAACCTCAAGAATCTAGAAGAACTGTACCTCGATCACGATAATCGTCTCGATTTCAGAAATGCATTCATTCTGCTGGGCAAGTTGCCGCGCTTGCGAGTACTTCATTTAGAGGGAAATGAACTCACTTCGTTACCAGAAACAATCAACAACCTCCGAGCACTGGAAAAATTATACCTGAATCAGAATGAACTGTCTCTGGTAGATATCAAGCGGGATCAACTCAAGCGACTGCTCCTAGTAGATCTGCAGCAGAATCAGGTGCCAGTAGGAACGTTGGATCATCTAGAGCGAACTGGTGTAAGAATCAGATTTTGAGTGAATGGAGAAACACTACTTATCTAACCTAAATACTCAGAACCATGATATTCCTCCGGATTGTTAGTAAGAGTGAGCCCAAAATGGAAGAAATTGCCAAACTTCTGTTGGAAGAAAAACTTGTTATCGATGTGAATATAAAACGGAATCTAGAGCGCGCAGAGTTGGTAAATGGCGATCTTGTATTCACAAAGGTTTATTTGTTAACGGCCAAGACCAAGGCTGTACTTTTCGATTCCATCGATAAAATGCTCAACGAGTTGTATGCAGGTCACATGCCCGAAGTTTACGCCATGCCAATTATGGAAATGGATTGGAAGCAGGCTCAGAAACTTACCACAGATATCAAGCAAGTAAAGACAAATCGATTGAAACGGGTGCTTGATCGGGTTAGAAAAAGATCGTAGCAATCCATTTGTACTAAAAGAAATAGCCCGCTGAACAAGTTCGTTCAGCGGGCTATTTCTTGTATTGTTGATCTATCAGCGATTCTTCACCGCAAAGTCTGCTTCTTTCAAATATCGATCAGCTGTAATAATATCACCATTTGCATAGTGAACCTCAACGTAAGCATTGGCGAAGTCGTCCCAAACGCGGAATTCTCCGTGGCGCTTTCCGTTAACGTAGGTCAATTCAGCAGTTTTCTCGCCTGTAACAGCATAGGTGATCCATTTTCCTTCGGGAACACCATCTTTGAAAAAGCCAGTTTCCTTAACCGAACCATTTTCGTAGTAGTTGGTAACCGAAACCAGTTTTCCTTGTTTTACATATTCACTTTTCACGGTGCCGTCCTCATAAGTCGTCTTCACCGTATTTTGTGCCACGCAAGTTGCGCTTACAAAAACCATCAAACTTAAAATCATTGCTTTCATGACGCCTGTATTTATTAAACCAAAGTTACGAAAAATTCTAATCGCTTAACATTAACGTAACATTAGCATAACGCTTAACGCCATTATTTGTTGCAATCAAGTTCAAAATGACTAAAAATTTAACATTAGAGAATAGTTACCTAAAGGTGGTTATCAGCACTTTAGGGGCAGAGTTGATATCTCTATTCGACAAAAGAGACGAAGTTGAACACATGTGGGAGGCCGATCCTCAATTTTGGCCAAGGCGTGCACCGATTCTTTTTCCGTGTGTTGGCGAATCGAGAGATGGAAAAATAACCGTGGACGGTGTAGACTATTCAATGGTGCGCCATGGTTTTACTCGGATGCAGGAGTTTGCTTTAGTGGAACAGCATGAGGATTCTTTCGTGTTAGAACTCAAAGACAACGAGGAAACCTTGAAGCATTATCCCTATTCTTTCCGGTTAAGGGTTGTTTACTCACTTAAAGACAGCATTCTTGAACAAACGTTTGAAGTGAAGAATGCCGACTCGGTTCCGCTGGGGTTTCAAATTGGCGGACACCCTGCTTTTGCTGTCCCGTTCGGCAACAATGGGGTTTACAGCGATTATTGTGTGAAGTTTGACCAAGACCTTTCCATCAACCGGCATTTACTTAGTACAAATGGACTCTACACGGGAGAAACTCGCTCGGTTTTGGATGGATCGGATCAACTTGATCTATTCTATGATCTGTTCAATGAAGACGCCTTGGTGTTCAAGAATATTCCGTCAAAGCGGGTTTGGATCACAAGAAAAGATGGCGGAAAAAGGTTGGAGGTTCGATACGATGATTTCCTCCATTTGGGAATTTGGTCTATCCCCGGAGCCAACTACGTATGCATTGAGCCTTGGATAGGTTGCGCTGATATGGCTAACCAGGAGAGTGATTTTTTCTCGAAGGACAGTTTGATCACTCTTCAACCTAATGGAGAATTCTCCGCTTCATTCGCTATCGAATTGATTCAATAGCGCAGGCCAGCCACCAGTACATCATCAACTTGGTTTAGAGGGCCTTTCCATTTGTTAAAGGCCGCATCAAGTTGGATCTTTTGCTTAGCCATTGGTAGCTCCTGAAGTTCGGAAATCAACGCTTCGAATCGCTTTTTCATGAATTTCTTACCGTGGGTTCCTCCGAACTGATCGATGTATCCGTCTGTGGTGAGGTAAACGGTATCTCCTTTAGAAAGCGGAATATGTTTGGTCTCAAATTCTTTTCTCACATCTTCTAAGTGCCCGCCAATGGAGTGGCGTGTTCCTGGATACATAGAGATTTTGCCAGCGTGCGATAGATAAAGATTGCCCAATGCACCAGCGAAAGCCAGTGTATTTGTATTTCGATCTATAATGCATAGACTCAGGTCCATTCCATCGCGCATGTTGGCATCCTCTTTTTGTCGAAGCGTCCGAACCATTAATTTGTTGAGTAATTCTAGAATATCTGAAGGGTCAGTTAGCTTGCGCTGAATGATCACTTGGTTCATCAGTTCATTGGCGATCATCGACATGAGCGCTCCTGGCACGCCATGCCCGGTGCAATCAATGGTGGCAAAGTAAATTCGTTCGTCACGTTTGTAGTGCCAGTAAAAGTCGCCACTCACCACATCGCGTGGTTTGTACAGTACAAATGATTCTGGGAACGATTCCCGTATTTGTTTTTCAGTAGGAAGAATGCTGGTTTGAATTCGTTTTGCGTAAAGAATACTGTCTTTCAGGTCAAGATTACTGTGGTAAAGCTCATCGCTTAGCCGCTCCTTTTCCCACATTTCTTCCTGTAGCTCCTTATTGGTCTTTTGTAGTTCCTCTGTTCGGTCTTGAAATCGAGATTCGAGCCTTTCCAGCATACTGGATTGAAGCCCTTCCACTTCTTTCTGTTTTGTAATGTCGGTACCGATGCTTACAACTTTTATGATCGTACCACTTTCATCCATTATTGGAGTGAAAGATGTGTTTACCCAAACAGAATGTCCGTCCTTGTGTCTCAGCCTATTATCAGAAACAAACGGTTTGCCTGATCTCAGTTTTTTGTAAGTGAGCTCTATCAACTTCTCGTTGGTCTCTGGCCCAGAAACCACAGACCACGGTTCCTTGCCTATTATCTCGTTTTCTGAATAGCCGGTAATTCGGGTAAAACCTTTGTTTGCCCACGAAACTGTTCCATCTGGTTCATGTATCAACACGCCATTGATCGTTTCGGAAGCTACTAACGAGAGTGTTTCAATGCGCTCGGCCGTGGCTCTGTTTTCGGTAATATCCTGAAGAACCCCATTAAGCCGAATGGCTTTCCCGGTGGAATCAAAAGCCGTTCTTCCGGCCGCTTGTATGTAACGTGTTTCCCCACCTCTAATGATTCGGTATTCGGCTTTATACTTGCCGGAAACAAGGGCTTCCAGCACTTTTTCTTCGACCATTTTCCTGTCTTCGGGCTGAAGGATGGAAAAGAAGTCCTGAGCGCTCAGCTTTTTATTCGATATTCCGAAAAGCTCGAAACAGCGGTCGTCCCAAGTGGCCTCCACACCGTCTGTAAAATCAAGATGCCAAAACCCGATTCCAGAAGCAGAAATGGCAAGTTCCCGCTGTATTCGCTCTGCTTGCAAGCTCTCCTGTTCAAGTACTTTCTCTGTTACGTCTTGCAGGGTTCCAATAAGTCTTACAACGTTGCCCTCCTTGTTTAAAACCTGATTAGCGCTTGAAACCACGTGTTTTACTACGCCTTGCCGAATTAGTATCCGATACTCGATAACCGGTGACATTTCCTTGCTAAGGTCGTTGCGGACCACCGAGTCAACGTATTCGCGGTCTTCCGGATGAATGAATTCTTTTACTTCGGATAATTTGATGTCTCTCTTTTCGGTCTCATAAATACGATACATTTCGTCTGACCACCACACGTATTCTGCACCAACGTCCCACTCCCAACTACCTATTTTGGCAATGCGTTGCGCTTTTTGTAACGATTCCTCACTTGATCGCAACCTCGCCTCGCTGATCATCAGCTCCAACTGCGTCTTGTATCTAGAAAGCGCCTTCCTTATTGATACTGGAAGTCGTTTTAACGTAGAGCGTTGCACGTAATCCTCAATTCCTTCTGCCAGTAGATCAATAGCAATGTCTTCTGATAGATCGAAGGCCAGCAGAATAAACGGTGCTTCAACCCGCTCGGAACGTGCAATGTTCAAGAGTTTAATGGCGTTAGTTCCCCGCAGGCTATAAGGAGTTAGAATAACGTCTGGAGAATAGTCTTTCAGAAGCTCAAGAAACGCGGCCTCCGAGTTAGCGGTGCGGTGCTCAAAACGCAGTTCAGAATCCTTGAGTTCGCGCAATACGATCTCCGTTTCTCCGTGGAAATCTTCAATCAGAGCGATGCGGATGGCCGTACTAAACGTATTCTGTGTCATAAACTCATAAACCTTTACTGCTTTATTGTGTTAAGAGTTTCAACAATTCAAGCCCATTTATGGTATTTTCACACGTAATCAATCAAAACTAAACTTTATGAAAACAGCACTTATAACACTACTTACGCTTTTTCTCTTCCCGTTGTCGGAAGTAGAACAGTTGAAAATTGGAGCCGAAGCCCCAGAAACAAGTCTAGAGTTAACAAACATTGACGGTAAGAAGCTTACGCTCAATGATCTGAAAAAGCAGAATGGACTTTGCGTTGTGTATTCATGCAACACTTGCCCATGGGTGGTGGCTTGGGAAGATCGCTACAATGAACTTTACAAAGAATGCACAAATGCAAACATTGGTTTTGTGCTTGTAAACTCCAACGAGGCCAAAAGAGAGGGCGATGACAGTCTGGAGGAGATGAAGAAGCATGCTAAGGAGCAAGGCTATTTCGATTTTGCTTATGTGGTTGATGAGAACCATGTGTTGGCCGATGCTTTCGGAGCCACAAAAACACCAGATGTTTTTCTATTTGGCGCTGATATGAAGCTGGTTTACAAAGGAGCCATTGATGACAATTCCAAGGATAAGAACGCAGTGGAAGAGCCGTATTTGAAAAAAGCGATACAAGCCGTTGCTGCAGGAGAAAACCCAAATCCAGCAGAAACCAAGGCCTTAGGTTGCAGCATTAAGAGAATCAAAAGCTAAAGACCGAGTTTTAACAGAAGCTTTTCGAGGTCACCCTCTTCAAAAGACCCTTCATGAAAATGGCGGGTCTTTTTTTGTGTGTTCACGAAAAGAGTGGCAGGAAGCGCACCACTCCAATCTTCGCTTACACGAGGAATCCACTTATTCGGTTTGTCCTCATCCATTAGTAAAACTTCGCTGGTAATTTGTTTTTCCTTCAGGAATGGAATCACTTTCGATTCCAGTTGAGCAACGAAATCCAACGTTACCAAAAGCACTTTTCTATCTGTTCCTTCTGATTTGACGTGCAGATTTTCGAAGAATGGAAGCTCTTTTACACACGGACCGCACCAAGTTGCCCAAAAATTGACAATGTAGCTTGTGTCTGCACCGTTGTTCAATCGGTTTTCAAGCTCATCGAGGCCAATGATCGGAACCTGTTGTGCTGATACTGATTGAACAAACGACCCGAAGCAAACAGCTACTATGAAAAATGATCTAAGCACGGACTGATTTATAGTTTTCATACAGTAAACGGGTAATTCCATCCGAAAGCCCGAATTCGGGAACAATGATCTGGCTGATCTTGGCGCGCTTAAGAATAGCACGGAAAATCTCACAGGCCGGTACAATTACGTCTGCTCGGTCCGGGTTCAATCCAAGCTTCGCTATTCGGTCTTCAAACGTCATATCGCGTAGCATAACATGCAAGGCCTTTAGTTGTATGGACTGCATGGGTAAACGCCCCGGAATCTCAGCCATCTTGTACAATTTGTTGATGTTACCGCCAGAACCTATCGCATCCAAATTATCTAAGCCTTCGGTGTTCTTTTCAACCCAATGCAGCAGCTTTTCCCAATATTCAGGCTCTACTTTATTGTTAAGTAAACGAAGTGTACCAATTCTGAACGAACGACTGGCCACGGCTTTGTTCTCGCTGAAAACGGTGAGTTCGGTACTACCGCCACCCACATCAATGTAGAGGTAGCTGCGGTCGTGAAGCAGCTTTTCCTCAAAATGGTTAGAGAAAATGATATCTGCTTCTTTCTTTCCTTGAATGATCTCTATATCGAGGCCAGCTTCTTCTGAAATACGCTCCACAAGCTCTTCTCCGTTGGTTGCATTTCGCATGGCAGATGTGGCACAAGCACGGAAGGAAACCACGTCATGCACACCAAGCAGAAGTCGGAAAGCATGCATCGTTTCAACCAATTTCACGCTTTTTGTTGTGCCAATGGCACCTGCGGTAAACACGTCCTCACCCAAACGGATAGGAACGCGCACAAGCGATGATTTCTTGAAAACAGGACCGTTTTCACTTTCAAAAACGTTGGTGATCAGTAATCTTACGGCATTTGAGCCGATGTCTATTGCTCCGAATTTCAGCACGTACTTTCCATTTAAATGAGCTCCGTTTTCAGCTGCTGAAAGTACTTAATCTTTAAGGGAGGTTAGCGATCAGACCACCTCTTTTGGGAACAATGAGAAGAGCTTGGTGCCTTTTGATGATACGATTTCCGACCATGCATTTATAGGAAGTTCGATGGCAAAAACACCACATGTCGGTAAGTTGTAAAGCGATTCGTTCTGAAGTTGATTGATCAGCGAAGTGAAAGAGGGATTGTGCCCGAAGATCATTAGGGTTTCTATGGTATTCTCAACGTTGCCAATGAGTTGCAGAAGTTGATACGTGGAAGCTTCGTAGATGCCCTCATTGGCGCGGATGCGTTGCAATGGAAAATCCAATTTACGTGCAATGATGATGGCCGTGTTCATTGCCCGAATGGCAGGACTCGAGAGTATCAGATCCGGAAACACGTCTTGCTGAAGAAGTTCTTCGCCAATGGCAAAGGCATCGTTTATTCCGCGTGGTTTAAGCGGACGGTAAAAATCTTCCAGATCGGGGTAGGCCCAGCTCGATTTTCCGTGGCGGACAATTATCAGCGTTTTCATGGTAAATCGAAGTTAGGCACAATAGCCCAATGCGATTCGCGAGGTAATGATTCCTTAACGAAGCGTTCTTATTAAACGAATGTCAGCACGTCTTCGCTTTCCTTGAGATACGCGTTGAGAGAAGCTTTTTCCTGTGCATCATTCAAGCCAATTAGTTTGGCAAGTTCTTCGTTCAATGAATGTGCGTACTTGTCGGCAATGGGTTTTTCGAAATACAATCTTCCTGTTCTTCGGATAAGGAAATCCGAAAGCTCATTCACCATTTCGTTCTCTGCGCAGTAACGAAGCTCGGCAAGTAGAATTGCCAAGGTTCTGTCGGATGACTTCAGGTCAGTATCGGCAATGATCTGCTTGGCGTTGCTTCCGTATTTATGAAAAAGGCCGTTCAATTCCAGTTCGGTCAATTCCGTTTCTCCTATATCGGCCACAAATGCTTTAAAACTGTGGTAAAGCCCGCCAGAAAGTTTTCTGCTTGATGAGCGTGAGAGTGCGAAATGCCGGCTTTCAGCAACTTCCAGCTGCCTAAATGCCAGATCAACCGTTCGTTCAGCCATCTTGCGGTAGCCGGTCAACTTTCCACCAGCAATGCTAATAAGGCCATGAGCCGAAATGAAGATCTCATCTTTTCTGGACAACTCAGAGGGCGATTTTCCATCCTCGTGTATCAGAGGGCGTAATCCCGCCCAAGTAGATTGAATATCTGCTTCCGTAAGCGGCTCAATGTCGAAAGCGTTGTTCGTAGCATTCAGCACGTAATCAACATCTTCCTGCGTTACGTGAGGCCGTTCTATTTGATCCGAATAATTGGTGTCTGTTGTGCCAACATATGTGGCATTATCGCGCGGAATGGCAAAGATCATTCGCCCGTCCGGCACATCGAAATAAACTGCTTGTCGCAATGGAAAGCGTGCACGATCGAATACGAGATGAACGCCCTTGGTCAGATGGAGTCGTTTGCCCCTTACTTCTTCGTCTTTCGAACGTACATTATCTACCCAAGGCCCTGCTGCATTGATGGTACGTTTTGCCTTTATCTCAAACGAATTTCCGCTTCGCAGATCGGTCACTTTTGCCCCCGCAATGTGTTTTTCTGTGTAGATGAATTCGTTGAATTCGCAGTAATTCAGCAGTGCAGCCCCGTCTTCCGCAGCTGTTTTGGCCACCTCTATCACTAACCGTGCATCATCACTACGGTATTCCCAATACAAAACGCCAGCTTCCAGCCCTTCGTGCTTCAAAAGAGGCTCTCGGCTTAGTGTTTCTTTCCTATCAAGTACAGATCTGCGTTCGCTACGTTTAACGCCAGCAAGCCAGTCGTAGGTGTAAATACCAACAGAAGCAGATGCTTTTCCGAAAGAGCCGCCATCTGTAATAGGAAGCAGCATCTTCTCTGGAATGACCAAGTGCGGTGCGTTATGATACACTGTTTTCCGTTCGTGGCCAACCTCGCGAACCAAAGCGAACTCCAACTGCTTCAAATAACGCAAACCGCCATGTATCAGTTTTGTACTGCGGCTGCTTGTTCCAGCAGCAAAATCCTGTTTTTCGATCAGCGCTATTTTCAGGCCGCGGCCCGCTGCGTCTAACGCAATTCCAACACCTGTAATTCCACCACCGATCACGAGCAGATCAAAGGTCTCCTTTTGGAGCGTTTCAACTATTTCTGAACGGTTTTTAGCGGAGAACATGAGAGGATTTCAGGCCGCGAAGTTAGCGGTTCGTTTGCTTTAAACTGAGTTCAAGCCCTTAATGTTTAAAGAGACTTGAATCTGGTTCTAAACGGATGTTCTCATCGCCCGCTTGATAGGGTAAATAGGTAATGATGAACTGGAACATCTCGTCCGTGGTTTTCATATCTCGATTAACCGGCTCAACCACCGTTTTGGGTGGGTCGAATGGATTGTTGGGATTGCCGTTGCTGTTGTCGTAAACCCCTTCGGCATGAATGACCGAACCTTTCGGAATCTTTAGCATGTTGCGGAAGGTGTAGAAATACTGCCACCGGAAATCCCATTTCGGTATGGAGATGAGCGGAATCGTATCGCCTGTTGGTGTAACTGCCCAGGCCTTGAAACTGCGACCGATAAGGTGCATGTGCGGGTTGATGGTCAGTAAAGACACATCCTGCGGAACAGTAAAGTTCGTTTCCACCCTCATTACCTCATTGGGAGGAACCACCAGCGTAGGTGTTACTTCAGATATTCCCAAGGTTCCGAGCAACCATTCTTTTGTTGGTCGTTTTGGTGGCCCATCTGAGTAAAACACGTTGAAATAAGAGCGGTCGTAAGCGTCTGTTGGCGATGGACCATAGTGCATATTCTTCAGTAGAAATGCAGCTTTTCTGTTCACTTTATAGTTACCAATACCCTCAGGATAAATAGCCGGCAGTACCCCGGGAAGATAATTGCTTACCGATGGGGTAAGCGTGGGGAATGTGCCATCGTTGTGGGCTATTGAAAGCAGTTGATAGGTTTCCATAGTGCTACCGTCCACATCGGTTACCACGTGGTTTCCTTCAAAAACATCCGATTTTCGGTCATAATCATAATTGATCAAATGACCGTTCATATGATGCACCAATTCACGGTTTCCAGGTACGAATTCAATCAATCGGATAAAGGTGTCTTTCGATAATTCGAATGGGGCTTTTATGACCATGAACTTGTCCAGATTATTCCCCTTGATCAGAATGGAGTCCTGAAAGCGAACGACCAGATCTGGTTTTCCGAACATGGAGCCATCTGGAAATTCTGGTGGTTCTGGCGTTGTTCCGTCACCTTCTTCTCGGCCATCTTTCACCCATTTGGCAAGTAGTGCTATTTGCCTATCAGAGAGGAAGCGCTCGCCTACAAAGGATTGATAATGTGGATCGGCAGGCCATGGCGGCATGTAGCGGTCCGCTGTTACATCGCGGATCATTTTGGCACGTTTGGCCACATCGCGATACGTGATCATCTGAAAAGGAGCGCCCCCATTTGGTCGGTGGCAAGGCGAACAATTCTGATGGATGATTGGGGCCACATGCTCATTGAACGTGACCTTATCGGGCAGGTTGAATTCCTGCCTTTCTGGTTGAGCGCATGAAGCCAGCAGCGCTGTAAGTAATATCCAGACAGAATACTTCATTCAATCAGGCAGCCAATGGGTTCGGTACGCTTCGGTTCAAAAGACCTTCCATCGCGCCAAGCTTGCAGTGCATCTCGTAGATAATGCTCAGAAACCTCAAGCTTCTTTTTCCCGAGGTCGTTCACCCAGTTATCGATCTTTCCACTGTAAAGCAACTCGCCTTTTCTGTTCAGAACAACCACCTCTGGGGTAACTGTTGCGTGGAGCGCCCTTGCCAATCGGTTACTGTCATCAAACAGCGTTGCAAAGCCAAGGTCGTATTTCAACACAAAGTTTTTTACCTCTTCGGGCGAGAACCATTCTTTCGAAAACACACCATAGAATTTAATGCTGTCAGAAGCAAATTCATCTTCTAACTTGCGCATGGCAAGGGTGTAATTAATGCAAAGCGGGCATTCTGGAGAGAGAAAGTAAATGACGGAAACTGCTTGTTGATTCGGTTCGATACGTGCTTCGGTCTTATTCAGATCACTAAGTACGATCTCATCAACACTTGGCGATGTGTTGCAGCCTGCAACAAGAAATGTAAAAAGGAAAAGAATTGACCTCACGGAGTCAAAGGTAACGCGCTGGTTTATTTCAGTTCGTTCAAACTCCAATCGTAGTTGTAGAAAGTGTATTTCGGACTGAGTTTTATTTTCTTCAACAGGTATTTCTGTATAAACGGAATCACTTGATCTTTTCCCCCAAAATCGGCAGCGTACCAATCAAAAATGTAAGAAACCTGTGCGTTTGGCCCTTCTAAACGAATGAAAGTCGGGTCGTTGATCACCTTCCTTGTTTGACTTTCAATCTGCGATTCCAACTCCTTGGCACTGTAAGCGAATGAAGCTAATTTAGGACAGCCTTTGGCCGCACACACCAGTACGAAATGCAAACGTGGGTCGGGAAATTGCTTCATCAGTATTTCCTTTTCGAGTTGATTGAGCGTGACCTGTTCCCCCCTGAAATTGAAGGTCTGTGTATCGAAGAAACCATCAATTTTCAATGGTCCTTCAACAGGGTAATGGTCTACAATTCCTTTTATCACGAAGGCGTTGTACAGATTGATCAGAAATGCTTTTTCATAATCTCCCGTCTTTGCCGGGGCATTGGCAATCTCCTTCAGCAGTGTATTCAGCTGAGCCGGATTTTTCTTAATGGCCCCGTAGTCAACCAATCCGTCTTTGACGTTTTTGTTGAAGAACGCATCGAACTCTTGCGCGTGAAGCGAATAGGAAAAAAGAAAAAGGAAAAAAGCTGCTAAGGTTTTCATAGTACCAGTGTTGCCAATTATCGCGCCAGATCACCACGGGTTTTCGAGGTCTTTAGCAGTGTATTTGTGCGTTTTAAGAATGAAGTTACTCTTTGAAGGAGCCTTTAGCATAAGCGGATCTTTGCTTCCTATTCTTGATAAGAAAGCGATGGGCGTAAGGATGATGTAATAGATAAGAAAAAGTAGAATTGCCGCATTCACTGTACCGATTTTTTCTCCGAACCAGAGCCACGATTTTTCGATTACAGCTGCAGCTTTTTCACTCAACGCAGCGAGTACAAGCACCAAGAAGGCAACAACCAGAAAAACGATGGTCTTCTCTTTAAACAGTAAGTGAAGGCCGCAAAAACCAGCAACCATTACAAGGATGTTCCTGTAGATCTTCTGCATCAGAAAAGAGTGTATACGAATGGTGCAACGGCAGTACCGCCACCTAGGACGATGAGTATTCCGAGCAGTAGGAGCACTAGAACGATAGGAGTGAGCCACCATTTTTTGCGTTCCATCAGAAACTTGAAGAGGTCAGAAAATGCTTCCATGAGGCCAGTTTATAACGAAGTTAATTATCTTTTTTCAGTGCAATGAAAGAACCAATTGCCAGCACATCCATTTCCGTTTTCAAAAAGCCGTTAATCGCATCTTCTGGCGAACAAACGATCGGTTCATTATTCACATTGAAACTGGTATTGATGGTCAATCCGTGACCTGTTTTCTCCTTCATCTTAGAAAGCAGCAAATGCATCCTTGGGTTACTTTCCTTACTTACCGTTTGTATGCGGCCAGACATGTCTACATGCGCTACGGAAGCAAACTCAGAGCGAACAGTTTCCAACTTTTCTTTCCAAGGAAGCGCGGTGTAGTTTACGGGCAATGGATTATGCCATTCGTCCTTCCATCTATGAACCTGAAGCATATATGGCGATGGCAATTTCACATCGAAATAGCGCTGCAAATCTTCCTCTAGCAAAATGGGCGCAAATGGCCTAAAACTCTCTCGGAACTTGATCTTGAGGTTCACCTTTTTCTGCATTTCAGGATTGCGCGCATCTGCAATAATGCTACGGCAACCCAATGCTCTTGGTCCGAATTCCATGCGACCTTGAAACCAACCGATCACATTAGCAGAAATAATCAGGTCGCTGACTTTTTCAATGAGTTCAACTTCGCTTGATGCTTTTGAGAATTTGATTCCTTTTTCCTTTAGCGCAGCTTCAATTTCTTCATCCGAATATTCGGAACCGAGCAAAGAACCAGACATGGCATCTGGACGAATAGCGGTTCGTTCCTTTCCTTCAAAAATGTGGTAATCAGCTAAAGCCGCACCGACCGCTCCGCCAGCATCTCCAGCCGCGGGCTGAATATAAACCTCATTAAAAAGTCCGCTATCAATGAGTTTTCCGTTAGCTACGCTATTCAACGCCACACCACCGGCCAAACAAATATTCTTGCATCCAGTTTTTTCCTTGGCGGTCTTTGCCATTTTCAAGAAAATATCTTCGGTCACTTGCTGAATGGCCAAGGCCATATCGCAATGCTCACTCAACATTTCGTCCGTTGCTTCGCGTTTTTTCAGCCCAAAAAGCTTGTGCCATTTGTCGTCTTTGGCCATGCGAAGTCCGGTGGCATAATTGAAGTATTGCTGGTCCAACCAAATAGAACCATCATCATAAACGGTAACCAGATTTTCAGTAATTAGCTTGCGATACTTGGCCGTCAGCTCACCATCGGGATTTCCATAAGGCGCGAGTCCCATCATCTTGTACTCGCCTTTGTTCACCTCAAATCCTAAATAGTACGTGAAAGCTGAGTAGAGCAAACCCACCGAATGCGGGAAATTCATGGTGGCGAACATCTCAATGTCTTTGCCCGAACCCTTGCCAATGCTGGCTGTGCTCCATTCGCCCACACCATCTATGGTGAGGATGGCTGCATCCTCAAACGGAGATGGATAAAAGGCTGATGCTGCGTGAGAAAGGTGATGGTCTGGAAACCGAATCGGAATCTTCTTCGCCTCTTTCGAATCGGAAATTTCTTTCAGTCCGTTTCTTATTTCGCGCTTGTGAAACAGCTTTTCCCGAAGCCAAACGGGAACAGCTTTGTGGAAGGAAATGAATCCAATGGGCGCGAATGCATAATAGGTTTCAAGCAACCGCTCGAATTTCAGAAGCGGCTTGTCGTAAAACGCTATGGAATCGACATCTTCCAGTTTCAGATTGGCAAAATCCAAGCAAAACCGAACCGCATTTACAGGAAATGAAGCATCCTGCTTCTTGCGCGTAAAACGTTCTTCCTGTGCTGCCGCGATGATTTTCCCATCAATAATAATGGCAGCAGCAGAATCGTGATAAAACGCGGAGATTCCGAGAATCGTCATTTACGCGTCTTCCCACTTCATGGTGCGTTCAACAGCCTTTTGCCAGCCTTTGTAAAGCTTCTTGCTTTCTGCGGAAGACATGCCCGACTTGAATGTTCTGTCGATTGCCCAATTCTTAGAAATTTGCTTTTTCTCGTAGAATCCAACAGCAATTCCAGCCAAGTAGGCTGCGCCCAAAGCTGTTGTTTCAATCACTTTTGGTCGCTGAACATCGGTTTGAAGAATATCCGATTGAAACTGCATGAGCAGATCATTAGCACACGCGCCACCATCAACTCTAAGTGCGTTCAAGGTAATTTTTGAATCCTTTTGCATGGCATCCAACACATCTTTGGTCTGGTAAGCCAATGATTCAAGCGTGGCGCGGATAATGTGCTGCTTGGTCGTGCCGCGCGTAAGGCCGAACATGGCGCCACGTGCGTACATGTCCCAATATGGAGCGCCAAGTCCAGCAAAGGCAGGAACGACATAAACGCCATCGGTGTCCTGAACTTTCATGGCATAATACTCTGAATCGGGAGATTCATCGATCATCTTCAATCCATCGCGAAGCCATTGGATTGCAGCACCTGCAATGAAGACACTACCTTCTAAAGCGTACTCTACTTTTCCATCCAATCCCCAAGCAATTGTTGTTAAGAGGCCTTGCTTTGATTTTACGGGCGTTTCGCCTGTATTCATCAACATGAAACAACCCGTTCCGTAGGTGTTCTTGGCCATTCCAGGCTCAAAACATGCTTGGCCGAACAGCGCAGATTGCTGATCGCCAGCAATTCCGGCAATGGCAATTTCTCCTCCAAAAAGCGCTTTATCCGTTTTTCCATAAATCGAACTACTGTCTTTCACTTCTGGAAGTACAGCCTTAGGAACATCGATTGCTTTCAGCAATTTCTCGTCCCATTTCAGTTCTTTGATATTGTAAATCAACGTTCTAGAAGCGTTGGAATAATCTGTAACGTGATTAGTTCCATTTGTTAAGTTCCAAATCAACCAAGAGTCAACGGTGCCAAAAGCGAGTTCTCCAGCATCGGCACGTTTGCGCGCGCCTTTCACATTATCAAGAATCCATTTCACTTTCGTGCCTGAGAAATAGGCATCAACCACTAAGCCTGTTCGGCTTCGGATGTCGTTTTCCAAGCCATCCGCTTTTAATTTATCGCAGATGGATGCGGTCCGTCTATCCTGCCAAACAATGGCGTTGTAAATAGGCTTTCCTGTTTTTCTATCCCAAACAACTGTTGTTTCCCGTTGGTTAGTAATGCCGATTGCGGCTACATCTTTAGCCGAAACACCGTTCTTTTTCAGTACATCTTGAGCCACCTCCAACTGGCTGCTCCAGATTTCCATTGGGTCATGCTCCACCCATCCCGCCTTTGGGAAATACTGCGTGAATTCTTTCTGAGAAGTCGCGAAAATGGAGCCGTTCTTATCGAACAGAATTGCCCGTGAACTGGTGGTTCCTTGATCGAGCGCTAAAACATATTTGGCCATTTATTTGAGTTTTACAGTCAATAATACTGGTTGATGATCAGAGAATTTGAAATCGAGGTTTATCACATTGACTTCTACCAGTTCAATTTTTGGGCTGCATAAGAAAAAGTCAATGACCTGTGTTTGTGTTTCGCCAGCAACGTAGGCTTTCTCCAGGTTTCTATTTGTTGGAAATGACGCGTCATAAAACCAGTTCCAACCGTCAATGTATTCGTTTGGTACCTGTCTATCGCCAGTGCCTGGTGCGTGCTGATTCCAATCTCCACCGACAATAATGTAGTTGCCTTTTTCTTCTTCGATTTTTAGGTAATCCTTTAAGAAATCCATTTCCGCTTTTTTCAGAGAACCATCATCATAAGCTGAATTGTGCGTGTTGATCACAACCAATTCCACATCATTGTAAGGCATGCGCTGAACCATGAAGCACCTATCCAAAAAGTAGATGCTGTTTGGCCAAGCGTAGCTCGATGGAAATTGATGGCGCACGGCACTTGTTACCGTAAATCGGTTGTAAGTGGCCAATCCACCCATCACTTTCCCCATAGGATCGGTTAGCGGAATAGGAATGAAATTGACATTATAATTAAGGGTAAATGATCTGTTGTGTTCAGGTAGAATTTGAGCGATATCAGAATACTCGTTCAGTTCCCAACTTCTTTTCGAAAGCGTGTCAACCTCTTGAAGCAGAATGATATCTGCATCATCGTAATACTTCAATGTATTCATTACGCCATTCAAGTTTTTCTGAACGATGGATTGCTCCATTCTAACGGTAGAACCACCATCGTAGAAGAAATCGCTTTCCTCGCCCAATCCGCAATAACCAATATTCCAATTGAAGATTTGAATGATGCTGTCTGGCCGTTGAGCATTCACTGCTTCAATTTGTAACACCTCTTCTTTGAGAGGTTTGAAGTCGGTAAGTGTTCCGTAAACGAGATTCCCGCCAACCCAAATTAGCGGAATCAGAATGAGTATAAGAGTGAGTTTTAAAACCTTTTTCATGACATTGCGTTCGACCAAAGATAGAAGAATCAACCGCGTTGGTTAATCCTATATTTGGAATCAAATCACGGAAATGCAGCACAACGAATACTCTTGGAAATCGAAGACAGGACTTACTGTTTATGGTCAATCTTGGCTTGTGGAAAATCCGAAAGCCGTTGTTGGCATTATTCACGGAATGGGCGAACACTCTTCGAGGTATAATTATTTGGTTGATGCGCTTACTGCAGCGAATATCTCGGTAGTTGCTTACGATCAAATAGGGCATGGTAAAACAGAAGGGAAACGAGGCCATGTATCAAGCTATGATATGTTGCTTGGTTGTGTTGGCGAGTTAACCTCGAAAATGGTTCAATTAGTTCCCGCTAAACCGATGTTCCTATTTGGTCATAGCATGGGAGGTAACGTCTTGCTCAATTACCTTATTAGAAGGAATCCAAAAATCAATGGTGCCATTGTTTCTGCCCCGTGGTTAAAGTTGGCGTTCGATCCGCCTGCAATTCAGGTAAAACTTGGAAGATTGGTAAGTGGAATTCTTCCTGGACTTGTACAATCAACCAAACTCGATGTAAACACGATATCCAAAGACCCGAAAGAGGTTAAGCGTTATGTTGACGACTCTCTAGTGCATGATAAGATCAGCACCTCTTTTTTTGTGGGGGTTTACGATAGTGGTTTATGGGCTTTGGAACACGCCTCAGAATTGAAAACACCGCTTTTGCTCTATCATGGAACAGCAGACAAACTCACGTCTCACGATGCGTCAAAACAATTCTGTGAGCATGCGGGTGGAGGTGATGTAACCTTTAAATCGTTAGAAGGTCTTTATCATGAATCTCATAACGAGCCAGAAAGAGAGGACCTGTTTAAAATGATTATTGAGTGGGTTAACACTCACTCGGCCAAGTAGCGATTTTCACAACTACGGTCCGGTAATGTTTTCCGGATTAACTTCTACCCGAGCGGCATCCAACTCTGTTTTGTAAAGTGCTTCTGTGATAATGGCGTCTCCCTTGTAAAAGAACACATCGCCCCAGCTGTGTGCGATTTTCTTGTAGGTGGTTTTAACGCCATAAATGTCAGCAACAGTAGTAGTTGTTGTATTCGATGCATTCTTGGCAACGGTAACTACCAAGGAATTTACCTTGCGTTGTTCTCGTACACGAGCTATTTCTGCCTGCTTGGCGGCCTCTTTTGCCGCTATCAATGAATCGGCTCTTGCTTTTTCGCGCCTGTCTGCTTCTTCTTGTTGCTTTAAGCGTTCAATTCTAGCATCTTCTCGGGCCTGTGCAATGGAGTCCATGCGTGCTTGTTCTGCCAACTCCGCTTGCTTTTTCGCCTCGGCCAATGAATCTAGCTGTGCCTGTTTAGCCGCCTCAGCTGCGAGACGCGCGGCTTCCTCTGCTAAACGTTGGGCTTCTTTAACTGTAGCTAATGAATCTGCAACCGCTTGTTTACGTTGTCGTTCCAGTTCTTTTGCCAACTCTGCTGCTTGACGCGCAGCTTCCTTTGCAGCATCTATTGAATCTTTCTCAGCCTGACGTTTGGCGGCTTCCACAGCGAGCTGACGTTCGCGCTCTAATCTTTCTGCCTCTTTAACAGCGGCAAGCGAGTCGGCCTCGGCCTTTTTTCGTTCATCTTCCAATTTCTTGGCCAATTCTGCGGCTTTACGTTCATCTTCCTTCAGTGTTGCCAAAGAGTCTGCCTCCGCTTTTCTACGCTGCGCTTCAATACCTTTTGCCAATTCCTCAGCCTGTCGTTCAGCTTCTTTGGCGGCAGCCAACGAATCGGCCTCGGCCTGTTTGCGCTGGGCTTCTAGTTGTTTAGCCAATTCTGCGGCTTGTCGCTCGTTCTCTTTTGCTGCTGCCAAAGAGTCTTTTTCGGCTAGTTTTCTTAGACGTTCGGCTTCTTTTTCTTGTTGTAGGGCCAACTTATCCGCATCGCGCGCAGCAGCAATAGAATCTAAACGTGCCTGCTCTGCCAATTCCCGCAATCTCTTTGCCTCGGCAATGGAGTCTTTCCGTGCTTTTTCTGCAGCCAAAGCAGCTTCTTCTGCCGACAATTGGGCATTCTGAATAGAATCTGCGCGGGCCTGTTCTAGAGCGGCTTTACGTTTTCGTTCGCGCTCTGCTGCCGCTAGATCTTCAAGTTTAGCTTTCTCTGCTTCGGCAGCTTCTTCACGTTCCTTGGCTCTTTTGGCCATCATCTTGGCCAAATGGGCTTCAACAGCAGCAATAGAATCTATTCGCGATTGTTCGCGTGCTGCAATGAGGGAATCCTGTCTGCGCTGCCAATTGGCTATAGAGTCGGCTATAAATCGTTCACGTGCGCGAGTAATAGAATCCAATCGTGCCTGTGCTCGGGCAGCTTCCATGGCTTTATTGCGTGCTTCTTCTCGCTTACGAGCAGCCTCTTCTGCCGCGGCAATGTCTTCTTTGATGCGACTTATATCGCGGGTAACTGTTACGAATGATTTGGTCTGTTCGTTGAACATGACCCCACCACCATTATCTTCTCGGACAGTATTTCCCTTGAAGTCTTGTCTTGTTTTCAGAAGATCGAGAGTAATAACCTGCGTGTATTCGCCTCCTTTTGCGCCATCAGGCACTTCAGTAAGTACGGTTACAGTTCTTGTGGCATAACCTTTTTCTGAAACGCTGACGATGTACTCTTGATTCAATTCAAGGGTTGCAACGAACTTACCAGTGTTGTTGGCATACGAATATTTGAGCCCACCACTGGCCTGAAAAATCTTGATCTCAGCTTCTGGAAGTGGTTCGCCTTCCTTTGTCACATTGCCGTTGAGCACCAGTTTTCCTTCCTGCGCCCAAGAGGCAAGAGCAAGCAGGGAAAGAAAAAATATCAGGAGCTTTTTAGTCACGGAGCCGGAATGTTCGCCAAACGCACGGAGGCGCTATTTGTTATATGCCCTTAAAATTCGGCTCGCAAATTTAATAAAATGCGAAGTGCCCGTGTTTCCAGCACAAACAGTAAGGACAACCGTTTGTCGATTGGTCGCTGATAAGGGCATTTTCGTCTAAAACTGGTAACATCTATTGCCTAGAATGTGTAATACAGAACACCAAACGAAACATTACACGGTCAGAGCCGCGAAGAATTAAAGATCAATTAAAGCTCAAAGAGATGAGAACTGATACGAACGGAGGAAACAAGGAAAGAATTCTGATCAAGGCCAATTATCAATTGGTACCCGTAAATCTGGATGAAATTCTTTTCATAAAAGCCCTTAGCGACTATGTAATTATTAAGACCACCACTGGTAAGTACATAACGCTTTCTACCATGAAGGAAATGGCAAGTAGTCTACCAGAAGATGTGTTTGTAAGATCCCATCGTTCGTTTATCGTAAATCTTGACAAGGTTTCGGCAGTAAAAGGCAGTACGATTGAAATACGTGATAGTGATATGAGGTTTAGTGTTCCGATAGGAAGAGCATATAAGAAAGACTTTAAGGCTTCTTTGAATGCTGCATAAGCAGTTTCATGGGTTGTAGGTTGGAAAGCCGTGCTGGGGAGCACGGCTTTTTTTTTATGCTTCCTTAGTTTGACATGGTAACCTTACACTGCAAGGTCTTTCTCCCCCTTTGGTGGACGTAGTGGGCAACCATCACCTTCGCATTCTCTATGGTACCATCAGGGGCCGATTGCAAACGGATCCCTACATATTAGTTCACATACTTTCGGAATGACCATTGGTTCATTCCTAATTGCTCAGTGCCAATTCCTACTGCACCACCACTTTGGCATTCTCAACACTCCCATCAGCCATTTGCGCACGTACCAAGTAAAGCCCAGCGCTAAGGCCATCTACCTCTAAAGAAGAGCGCAGGCCGCCATTGAGTTGCTTGATAAGTTTGCCTGTGGTATCTGTAATAGTGATTTTCTGCAACAGGCTACCGGAAATGGTGAAAGTACCGGAGTTGGGGTTGGGGTAGATGCTGAAGTCAGGCTCAACATCTGTGTTCGTCTTTGATTCACTATCCATGGATGCCTGCATGTCTTCAGGTTCTCCTTCCGGATCAGCAAGCCGTTGAGCAGGAGGAGGAACGTACCCGCATGGAACAATCTCAGCTAAGAAATAGTCAGCGTTGTCAGACGAAAAACCGGGATTCAACTCAATTCGCTCTCCGGCTCTCATAATTACGTTGCTTCCTTGTCCAACAACTACCGGAGCATTCGAAGCAACAATGAGTTCAGAACTAGCGTGCAACGTAAACTCTTCATTGATCCAATGATGGTCGTCAATGTACATGACGGGTTCATGTTCGCAGCATTGCTTCGGTGGCACGTATGTAACTCCGCCACAACCAAAGAACAGCTCGCTCACATCGGTGGGGTTATTAGAAGCATTGATCTTGGCAAAATTCCCAGTAAACCTGGCAGTGCCGCATTGGTTCATTGCTCTAAGCTCATAAACATAGTTGCCATTAGCAAATTCTGCGCCTTGGGCATTCTGACCGCTCCACTCCCACCCATTTGGAAAACCAAGTTCACACTCTACCGCTAGTTGGGTAATGTTGCCACCGTTCATGGGCCATATCTCCAATTCCAGCCTTTTAGCATTACTAATGTTGTCTATTCTCCAAGGTTCGGTTGCGGTATGCGAACCGCTGAAATTTGGCCATATCTGTCCATATGTTGGACTGCATGACTCTGTTGGTGGGCACTCCATTAAGGTTACATCGTCTACACCAATATATGTTCCTGGACCACCTCCGTAGTCAAGTTCTATTGCAACCCAGTCCATGTCATTTAGAACATAATCATTGGGGGCTTCAAATTCGAATGATACAATATGCCAAACTCCCAATGGGAAATCTGTTAAATTGATTTCTTGTGACCCAATAAGATCAATATTCTGAGAGATTCCATCAACCTTATCTACATACGAACTTGACTCATATTCAAACGGGTCATTATTTGCATACTTGATTCTGTTAGCAGCAATAAAGGCTTTGATACTCGTATTTTGATAGCTTGAAGTAATTGTGGGCATGTATTGACCATCAGTAAACAGTTGGACGTAGAAACTCAAATAATAAGTTCTTCCTGGGGTAAGATGATTGCCAGAATACAGGTCTTGTTGAATCAACTCTCCATAACCCATTCCAACAAACTTCTCTCCTTCCTTTGGGTTTGCGATTTGCCAGTTTCCACTCACATAATCGGGTACGCGAAAGGGGAATTTTAGGCCGTCAAAATCATAATCTCCTTCCTCAACACTCCACCAGTCAGGCGAGTGCAATTGTAACCCACAATCCTCCGATTGCCCGGTAATCACATTTGGACCATCCTCACAATGAATTTCCGACTTCCATCCTTCAATGAATTGAGCATCACCTGCGTCATTCGGTTTGTCTGAGGATGCACTATTTTCACGCAGTTCAAACCCACCGTTTGCAATATGGTTTTGTCCGAGACAAATTTTTCCTAGGAACACAAGTAAAATGGCTAGAAAGCTTTTATTCTTCATTTTTCCGATAGCTAATTTGTATTCCGATTCCATATTCCATGAATGGAGATGTACCTGACCAACCGGAGCCTCCTATCTTCAGGTATGGGGTAAATTCAACATGATTCTTGGAAAAAACGTATCCGAGATTAAGTTCAAGGACGGTTCTATTCATACTGAAAGCCTTCCACTCACCTACAAAGCGCGCCAATGTGTCTGGGCTGGTAACGCGAGTTCGGGAAGCACTAGCAATTGAAAGCGTCCCAGTAACAACAATCCTTTCTTTGAAACAATATCCTGCATTCACCACAAAGTCTACGATGTCAAGCGTGCGCCTGTAGCTAAAAACTTGCGAGCCAGGGCGGATGTGTTGAAGGGAGTCTTTGACCGCAGAATAAAACTCTGATCGAGAGCGAAATCCTATACCTGTTCCTAAGCGTAGTCCATTAATTCTCAGAAAATCATAAGAGAATGTTAACGCATACCCATAGCCTAAGGCGGTTCTTTCGTATCCGCTAAAAAAACTGCTTCCACTCTGAGGAGGCAGCTCTGGAACATACCTGACACCGTCTAAGAAATGAATAACAGATGGGGTCAGTTTCAGATTGATGTTTTCAGGTTTGAACATTATTTTCCTCTGCTTTGACTCGATAACATAATCTGACTGTGCCAGAACCTCAATTTGTATTAGCAAAAACAAGGGTATCGCCAGAATGATATGTTTGATTAACATCGTCAATTCTTGGCAAACGAAATGAATGTAAAGCCAACGATATTCAGAAATGTCATGAGAGTGAGCTTTTTCATTTATTGTCTTTTCTTATTGTTAGACATAGACCTAGGCCAACCGAAAACTTCGTTTCGCTAAACGGAAAATAATCTAACCGCGCAATAGGCGTTAAGTGAATTCCTTTAAGTTTAATGGGGTAGCCTAAAGTGGTGTAAATTCGGCTAGCATATATGTTGGTGAACACCTGAGCCCTTATTAGGTCGTAACCTTCATTTTTAGATTCTAGGAATCTATAAGTTTCAAAAAGTGTGATAGCCAACCCCAGCTCTGCGTGAAACCCAAAGAACTTTTCCGCATTCACGGCAACAGTAACATCAAGATAGTTTAGGTCGAACCTCTTTTTCAGAACGGTTGAGTCAAGCTGATAGGCAATGAGCGAATCTTTGACACTAGAATACTCGATGGAGCTTAATGACCAGCCCAGGCCTGTGTAAAGCGAAAGCTTCTTTGACCTTCTGAGTACATCATAGTCCAATTGCCCAACTACCATTGGGTTAATGCCGCGTCTATTGAAACC
Source organism: Flavobacteriales bacterium (assembly GCA_018402015.1). GTDB lineage: Bacteria > Bacteroidota > Bacteroidia > UBA10329 > UBA10329 > UBA10329. The sequence goes on from JAGYJL010000024.1 coordinate 35,456, forward strand.
TGCGAGGTCATTTGTGGTAAAACTGGAATTAGGCGTTTGGAATTGATACTCAATATAATGTGGTTGGTCAATCATTATTCCACC
>JAGYJL010000025.1 GCA_018402015.1 Flavobacteriales bacterium
CTGGAAACGCGAGGAAGAACAGGCACGCAGAAACCGTTGGGGCTACAATTTCATGAGTATTTGGAAAGTTGGAAGAATCATAGGATTATGAGAATAGGGATCATTTTAACATTGGTTGTTGGCGTGGCCGCATGCGGACAACAACAGGAATCCAAAAAACCAAAACCGCTTAATCCCAACGGAGATAGCGAACTGGCCTTGCTTATGCGCGATATGTTTGAGGAATCGGATAGCTTGAAGCAGCTTGTAGTTCATGGCAAGCAGTTATCAGGATTGAAGAAATACCAAGATATCCATTCTGCTATACCCACAGACCCAACCGTCACAGGACCTGTGTTCGAGGCATTTGCAGAGGCTTACATCCAGTCAATAAAAGCGCTGGAAACGGCCGATTCGAGTTCAGTTTTCAACTTCAATAACATGGTTGACCAATGCATGAACTGCCACACGGAGTTCTGCCCGGGGCCCAAGAAGCGGATAAAGAAACTCTACATACAGAGATAAAAAAAGCCCCGAACATGACTGTTCGGGGCTTAATCAAATTAGTTCAGTTGTGTTACAATCCCTTGGCAGAAAGAATGCCGTAAGCTTTGGTATTGCCAACAGTAGCAGCATATATGGAGGGGCTTTGCTTCTTCTTAAACTTGGCACAACTAAGACCCAGCATGGTATTGCCTGATCCTCCGTATTGCTTAATGGTAAAATCAGGGTTGAACTTCCACTCCATCTTCTCGGCTATCTTTTCTATCAAGGCCATGTCATCTTGCTCCACCGCCCAGTAGATCGGGGTCTTGTTGGTTATCTCGGTAAGGCATTGAATAATGACGAATTTGGTAGGAATGATGGAAATTCCATTTGAACCTATCTTCACATTGGCTCCAGCATCAAGTAGCATATTGGCCACGTCCGTTTTACCCGACATGATGGATATGATGAGTGGCGTATAGCCATCCCCACCCCAATTGGTGTTGCCTTTGTAATCTGAATTCATGGTAACACCAAGTGCAGCCGTTTCAACGGAGACATTGATATCCGGCTTTTGGTCCAGTATCAACTGCATCAGTTCAGCATCGGCAAATTCGGCCGCAGCACAGACCGGATACGACTTAAGCTTGCGTTTGCCAATTTCCGCTACCGATTCTGATACGGCATCGGCACCACCTCTGAGCATTGCTTTGGAGAGTTCCAATTTATGCAGGCGAAGCGCTACCATTAAAGCACTTACACCATCAGAGCGCTTTGCATTCACATCAGCGCCTGCAGCCAATAACAGTTCGAACATTTGTGTTGGTGTGCCATTCAATTCATCGGTTAAATTCCCGTAGAAAGCCGGCACTTTCATGCCCATTGTTTCCATTACCGGAGCGCCTTTGGTAAAGCCGTCCTTGCGCATGTCCTTCTCCATGCTGAAAGTGGCCAAGGTGTGTATCAGTCCTCCATCAACAGTAGTTTTCTTGATGTCTGCCCCAGCCTTTAGAAGCATTTCCAAACAGGGTACGCAGTTGGTCTGCTGCAGCGTTTGTTGAAGCGCTGTTACTTCTGACGGTTGCAGATTTACCAGTGCGGCCTCCCAAGCATCTACCATGGCTTTATTGGCTTTTTTTCCTTTCGCCTTTTCATCTTCCAGCATCTTGCGTAAACCTGCACCCGGGTCGAGTTTACCTGGAGCATTGGGGTCTGCTCCACCATCCAATAGAAGCTTCATTACTTCTGTGGAATAGCAATTGGATGCACTGATGAGTGCAGGATAAGAACCACCATTCGGGTCGCAACCTTTCGCCAACAGAAACTTGGTCACTTCAGGACAGAAAAAGGCTGCGGCCAGCGCATTCTGACCAGTGCTTGGATTAATGGAATTGACATCTACCCCAGCGTCTAAGGCTTTTTGGGCCAATGCCACATCGCATTGCATGGCAGCGGTGAAAAGGTCTTCGAGGTCTCCTGCAAAGATATTCTGTGCAAAAAATAGAACTGATAAAAGAATAACGTGAAATCGTTTCATGGTTGTTGGTTTTGGTTGATTCTATAAAATTAGAATTATCCTAACACCATGAACTAAGTGGATTGTCGTAAATGTAACGAGACTTCAGATGTCAGATATCAGACTGGTCGGTCTAAAGTCATTTATCAGATGTCTGACGTCTATTCTCTGAAGTCTGACATCTATATAATCGGTTGATCCAAGAACAGCATGGGGTGTCCGTTCACCTCAGATCGTTTTTTGAACTGCTGTAGTTTCTGCTCATCATTACAAATGATGAAGTAAGCATACTGGTCGTCCAACAAACTCTTGTTGATATCGTAGTACTCGTCTCCTTCCGATGTGGAAATAACCGTAACACCTACCCCAGCCTCTTTCCAGTATTTGTAGCAGAGACCCTTTAGCAAACGCTTGTAGTCTTCGGGCTTTCCAATACCCATGGATGGCTTGAAGAAATGCTTCATAATGCCCGATTTCTGAGCGAGAATGAAAACACCCTTCGGATTCACGATCTGGAAAGTCAGAAACTCTCCCCAGTTCATGGCGCCACTGGCCGTAATGATGTTGCCACTGGCATCTAAATGCGCGTAAACACCACTGGTCGGTGAGTAGGCTTTCATGCTCAGCATCAGTTTCTGAAAGTCCTCGAATTTCAGGTGGTTGTAGAACAGGTAGTTCTTCATTTTGGCATGCATCTGAGCATAATACTTACGCAGCAAAGGCTTGTTATGAGTAATATCCACCAATTTCTCGTACTCCTTCTTGCTTCCGTAAAGACGGTTGATCTTGGAATACATGGTGAATGGCAAACGCTCGTAATATTCACCATGTAGGTGCGTGTTGCGGTGCAAAGCTTCTTTAATGCTCTGATTCTCTTTTCCCATGCAGGCAAAGCAGAAATTCACCCCATTCTGGTACACCAAGTGATGCAGAATGGAGAACATCAAGGAGAAGATCTTCTTTCTACGATAGATTTTCACGCCATTCTCAGCATGCTCCGTAACGCGCAGCATGTTGTAATAATAACCGTGTTCAATCTTGGTCTCGTCTTCGTAAGGCGCAAAATCGAACTCATTAGCGTGAATGTAACCAACAATGCGATAGTCCTTGTTCTCCTCCTGCTTACCATACACATGGATGGACAATACAATGATGGCATCGTAGTTCACCGACTGAATGGACTGCGGGATATTGTAGAACAAACTCTGGAAACTCATCTTGCCTCCACCCTTTTCATCCTGGTGGTTTTCTGCCACTGCTATCACCTCGCGGCATTGCTCTAGAAAATTCTCCTTGCTTGTGTTGAGCCCAAAATGATGCAGAATAGGCTCAATCGAATCCATGTACGCAATAGGGAAAGATATAAGAAGTAAATCTTCCTCGAAGGTGTCTTCAGATGCAACCAACGATTCGTTCACATCGAACTTGAACAGCCCGTCTTCCGTTCTGCCATTCTTAATGTGGAAATAGGGTCTTCGCTTATCGAAAACGTCACGAAGCTCTTCGAGTGTTGGAATGTCTATAGTTGTGCTGCTCATACCGCGAAGAAACTAAATGAATATTATCTGCCGATTATCAAAGGTCAAGCAAGCTTGACTTTTGTCACTTACAATGCACGCATTGCTTTTTTGATAATTTTGCCTGAAATACTAAAACACATGGCACTTAAAGGCGGAAGTTTCCTCATTGAGAAAGGTAACCCAAAGGATATTTTCATCCGAGAGGAATTCACAGAAGAACAGGTAATGATCGGTCAGATGGTGACCGATTTCTGCGTGCAGGAAATTCAGAACAAGATCAAGGAACGCGGACGCGAATTTGAAGCAGACAAAGACCGAGAGGAAATTGTAGGTCAATTAGAGAAAGCTGCCGAATTAGGGCTTTGCGGTGTGGCCATTTCTGAAGAACATGGTGGCATGGCGTTGGATTTCAACACCGGTCTGGTATTCTCAGAGGCCATTGCCATGGGATTGTCGTTTGCAACTACAATTGGTGCACAGACTTCCATCGGTTCGCTTCCGATTGTTTATTACGGAACCAAGGCACAGCAGGATAAATACCTGCCCGGTGTGGCTTCTGCAAAACTGAAAGCCAGTTATTGCCTTACCGAACCAACTGCTGGTTCGGATGCTAACTCGGGTAAGACCAAATGTGTACTTAACGAAGCTGGTACGCACTACATTATGAACGGACAGAAGATGTGGATAACCAATGGTGGATTTGCCGATATCTTCATTGTGTTTGCCAAGATCGATGACGATAAGAAACTTTCTGCGTTTATCGTAGAGAAGGAATTCGGTGGAGTTACCATCGGTGCCGAGGAAAAGAAACTTGGCATTAAGGGTTCTTCTACCGTGCAGGTGTTCTTCGAGAATACGCCTATTCCTGTAGAGAATCTTTTGGGAGAACGTGAAGGTGGTTTCTCCATGGCGTTGAACATCCTCAACACAGGACGTATCAAATTGGCCGCTGGAACAAATGGTGGCGCCAAGTTTGCCCTCGACCAAGCGTTGACCTATGCCATGGAGCGCAAGCAGTTTGAAACCGAAATTGTGAAGTTCGGTGCCATGCAGCACAAGTTGGGCGAAATGGCCTCACGTATTTTCTGTGTGGATGCTGGTGTTTTCCGCGTTGGTAGAAACATTGACCTGAAACGAAAAGAACTTCAGGCTGCAGGAATGCCTGTTCAAGAATCGAAACTTGAATCCATCCGCGAATACGCCATTGAGTGTGCCATTCTGAAGGTTAAAGGTTCTGAAAATGCCGATTACGTGATTGATGAAACGCTTCAGATCTATGGCGGAATGGGTTATTCTGCCGAAGCAGGTATTGAAATGGGCTATCGCGATGCGCGTATCACACGTATTTATGAAGGAACCAACGAGATCAACCGAATGCTATCGGTTGCAGAGTTGACCAAGCGCGCTTTGAAGACCAAGGAGATCGACCTCATTGGTGCGGGTAAGCAGGTTACTGGAAGGGTGGTGTCTTCCATCTTCTCTGGAACAAAATCCGGTGCAGCCGAAGAAGAGCGTATCGTTCAGGCCATTAAAGATGTTTTTCTATTCATCTCTGGTACGGCCGGGAAAAAGTTGGGCACGAAAATGGTGGATGAGCAGGAAATTGTGATGAATCTGGCCGATATTCTGGCTGATGCGTTCATCTGCGATTCTGCCGTATTGAAGCTGCGTAAACTAGAAGCAATGGGTGGCGATAAAGAGAAGCTGGTTGCACAACGTGCTGCTGTTCAAGTGTACTTATACGAAGCGCTGGAGCGCGTGCACAAGGCGGCCAAAGATGCCATTACCAGTTATGCAACCGGTGGTGAGAAAAGCAGAGCCAATTTTGTGGTTCGCAAGCTTTTGAAAAGCTATGACGTGAACCCGAAAGACCTTCGTAGAGCGATTGTGAAGTATATGATTGCAGAGGGAAAATATAGCATCTAAGGAAACTGCCATGATTTACAGAATGTAAACTGACGACCACTTTATTCTATGGTTGACTTAAAAAGAGAGCCGCCCTTCTTGATTTTAGAAGAGCGGCTCTTTGATTGTGATAAATAATGCTTGTTGGCTACATAGCGTTCCAGCCTACGATTTCAATGTCAACACTTTGACCAGTCTTGAGCAGCATTTGAACGTATACAAGACCAAAGCGGTGGTTGGCACGATAGATAACCTTGTCCACCAGATCATCATTTGGATCAACGGTCTGTTCGATCTTAGTGGTTTTAATATTGAAGAAAACAAACGGCCAATCGTCCTGACCGGTCTTCTCAGTTACCGTTCTGCGAAATGTCTGACCGCTTACGTCATCTAAATCATACGTTGCTCCAACTTCATCATCGTATCTGCAAACAACCCAAGGCTGTTTGTTCCAGAAATAGTCTACTATTCCTTCTGTTGTAAACTTCATATCAAAGGTGGTATTGATTCTACCCTCTGCATCTACATATTCAGATGGAACCAGATTCATTATAATTGCAGAGTCTGGGTGACCGGTTAAATCCACCAAAACATCAAAGGTCGTCCTCCCCTCTGGGGTTCTATCTATCACTGTCATTTCAACGGTTGACAGAGGAACACCTCCAATTGTAACATAACCAGAGAACTCACTTCCTACCTCGGTAAGCGCTATATCTGCACTGCCACCAACATCATTAGGGTCTAGGTTGTCTTTCTTCTTGCATGCTGAAATTGTAAAGAATAATGGTAAGATCATCATTGCAAGCACCTGTTTCATGTTTCTCATAGTGTTTGTTTTATGTTTAACTGTGACAAAATTGAAATTGCAGGAGATTGAAGTGTATGACCTTACACACAAAGCATTCTGATTTTGGTCAACCTTGTTATTTGAGCGAACTGAGCCAATTTCAAGCAATTTACCTAACCAAGAACATCTGTTAGCGTCACTTTTTATCAGAACATTTAGTTGAGAATCAAAATCTCACTTTCAAGAGTGGTATCCCTGAGGTATTATTGCAAATCAAATTACCATTGACCATGTACAATTTCAATGCTCTTATTGAAGAAGCAAAACACGTAGCCTCTGAATTTGAGGTTACCGAATTGATGATTTATGGAGGACCCATTTTTATCGGTCTTATAGTTGTAGAGATCATCTTCAGTCTCAAGTACAACCCAACGCTTTATAAGTGGAAAGATCTGGCCACGAGCGGAACCATGGGTGTAGGTGCGGCAGTGCTCGCGGGAGGCGCCAAGGTGTTTTCGCTGTTGCTGTTCTCAATAGTATATATCCTTTTCAATCCGGAAGATTCTGAAGGGGTACGTCACAACATCATAGGAGGTTGGGCAGCGTTCGGATTAGGCACTTGGTACATTTGGCTTATCTGTCAGGTGTTGGATGATTTCAGTTACTACATGGTTCATAGAGCCAACCACGAAGTGCGATTCCTATGGGCGGCACATATCGTACACCATTCTTCAGACCATTTCAATTTAGGCACAGCGGTAAGGAATGGTTGGGTAACGCTTTTCTACAAGCCTTTTTTCTACATGTGGATTCCGGCTTTGGGCTTCCACCCTATTATGCTAATGACCTGCCTTTCCATCGAAGCCTTCTGGCAATACCAACTCCATGTACAGTGGATGCCGCGTCTGGGTTTCTTAGAGAAGATCTTCAACCTGCACAAGCATCACGAAGTGCACCACTCATCAAACATCGAATACTTAGACAAGAACCATGGCGGCTACCTTATCATCTTCGATAAGCTTTTCGGAACATTCAAGGACAAGGACGATGACAAAGACATTAAATACGGAGTGCTACACCCGCCTAAGTCTCATAATCCGGTGGAAGTGCTAACGCACGAATACGTTCACATTTGGCAGGACGTAATGAAGGCCAAAACGTGGAAAGGACGATTCATGTACATTTTTGGCCCTCCAGGATGGACCGAAGATGGTACCGGAAAAACCACCAAGCAGATGCAACGCGAGTTGGAAGCACTTAAAAAGGCAGCATAATCATTAAAAGAACCTTGGTTGTTGCTCTGCCTTTCGCTTGTCAACTTCTGAGTTTCCGCTTCAGAATTCTTGATTAATTTGCCGCTATGGCAAACATCAACGAGATTTTCTCTATCCTACAAATGAGAGACATGGCCAAGGCCAAGCTCCCATCTGTTATGTTCGATTACCTCGAAGGCTCCTCTGAAGATGAGTTGACCTTTGATTGGAACAGAAATTCCTTCTCTAAATACGAGTTCGTTCCGCGAACGTTGAATGACGTGAGCAGTATTGACCTCTCCTCTACTTTTCAGGGCGTGAAGATCGACCTGCCGATTATCAGCGCACCAACAGGCATGTCGCGCATGTTCCATTGGGAAGGTGAAAAAGCGGTTGTACGTGCGACACACAAGGCCGGAACCGCTTATGCATTAAGCACCGTTTCTACCACCTCTATTGAAGATGTGGCCAAAGAATCGAACGGACCGTTGTTCTTCCAGATATACGCATGGCATAACCAAGAAATGGTGCTCGATTTTATCGAACGCTGTAAAAAACAGAACTACCGTGGCTTAATGCTGGCCGTTGACCTGGCATCGTTGGGTAAGCGTGAACGCGATCTGAGGAATGGCCATGGAAGACCTGCTGTTCTCAGAAGAAACACAGCATTGGGTGCATTAGGGAAACCAGAATGGCTATTCAATTTCCTTACCAAGCCCAAAATGCGGATGGCCAACATGGTTAACCACTTGCCGCACGGTGCCGATGCGTTGAAGGTGGTTGATACGGTCAATGCGCAATTCCGTGCAGACGTGAGCTGGAAAGATGCAGAGCAGATGATGAAACAGTGGAACGGAAAGTTCATGTTGAAAGGAATTCAGTGTGTGGATGATGCCATTAAGGCTGCCGAATTGGGCGTATCGGGTATTATTCTATCCAACCATGGTGGAAGACAGTTAGATGGCGCGCCTGCCGCCATGGATATTCTGCCCGAGGTCGTTGCTGCCGTTGGTTCTGATGTTGAGATATTCGTAGATGGTGGTATTACCCGCGGTTCCGATATCATTAAAGCTGTTGCTCTGGGTGCTACAGGCTGCCTCATTGGTCGTGCGTACCTCTATGGTTTGGCCGCTGGTGGCGAAGAAGGCGTAACACGTGTTTATGATATTCTTAAAGACGAAATGGAACGCGTGATGAAACTGATAGGATGTCCGTCCATTTCACAGCTGGATTCTTCGTACGTAAGAAAGCACGTTTAATAACTTCACCTTGTGTAACTCATGGTGATGCAAATTGCGTCTCACGTTACATTATCGTTAATTTCAACGCTTCTTAAACTAATAACCCCAATGAAAAGACTTTTTACACTGACCGCACTCGGGATTTTCGGGTACGCAACTACCTATGCCCAATGCGTAGAAACCCCAGTAAACCGCGTAATTCTGGCCGGAGATAGCTGGGCGGCTTTCATGTACGGAGACCAGACCATCAACGAAGGACTGAAGAACGTAGGTCATTCCGACAAGAAGTTCGTAAGTAACGTTACCATTTCGGAGAACGGTGCGGATACCTACGATTTTGTGGATGGGCCGAAACAAGATGCTATTCAGAGTCTGGTGGATGCCAACCCTGAGGTAAGCATCATCCACATGAGCATTGGCGGAAATGACCTGCTGGGCGACTGGAACGTATCTTTTACTCAGGCCGAAACAGATGCACTAGCTGCGGAAGTTGAAGCCCGCTTAGACACCATCATCGATTTTCTTCATGGAACGCGCGAGGGAATGAATGTGTTCTGGCCTGGTTACACGTATCCTAATTTTGAGGAAGTGATCGAGGAAATTGCGCCCTTCCAATCAAGCCATCCGTTCTTTGGTACGTGGGATGATATGGGACAACCGGATTTCCTTACCATCAATAGCATTCTCAACGATATGTCTGATTCTGTTGCACTATCTGCTGCAACCGATCCGCAACTGCACTTCGTTCATGCTCAGGGTGTGTTGCAGTATCATTTCGGACAAGATCAACCATTGGGAGTTGCCCCAGGTGGAACCTATCCAGCTTTTCAAGCGCCATTGCCCTTGGGCTACCCAGATTACCCATCACCAAGTGAATCAATGCGTTTGTATGCAGGCATCTTTACAGATTGCTTCCACCTTTCGCCTGAAGCGTACTTAGTGTTCTTCCAATATCAGGCGGAGCGTTACTACCAGAAAGCTTTGATGGACGACCTGTACTTGCTTTCTGAAGGCGGTACGCAAGACGGCTCTGTATCTTCATCAGGAGATGTGTCGCAAGAGATTAAGATAGGTGAAGAGAACGGTAACGATGTAGCCGCTGTGGTAAGCTTCGACACACAATCTATGGCCGATACCACGCTAAGCAATGCAAGTATTTTCCTGCGTAGAGAAAGTCTTACCGGAACCAATCCATTTGTGGGCAATTCACTTCAAGTGAAGATGATAAACGGAAATTTTGGTACAACAGCCGATGTGGAAGCAGTGGATTACATAGCAACTGGCGATGCCGAAGGAGAGCCGTGCAAATTCGGTTCTCATTCTCAAGATGGACATTGGGTACGTATCGACCTTACGGCAGATATGATTGCCAACATCAGCAATAATGCGGCAACACAATTCATCATCACCGTTCCAGGATTTACAGGTGGCGTAATGAAATTCAATGATGCTACCGATTCGGTGTACGCGCCCGTTCTTAATTTGAACTACGGTCCAGAGCCTTCTTCTGTTCGAGAGATTCGTGAGGCTCGTGAACTGGCCGTTTACCCAATTCCCACAACGGGCGAACTGACCATCGATGTGAATCCAACAGATCTACTTTCTATAGAAGTGATGAATATTTTGGGAGAAGTGGTGCTTGTACCGCAGACCAAGACCAACCGCATCAACATTAGCGAACTGCCAATCGGTTCTTACATCCTACGTGTTACTACCAAAGAAGGTATTAGCGCCAAGCGCATTATTAAACGATAAGGGCAATCAAACCGCTCCTGGTTAAAATGGTGTTCTGCATTTATCTGCAGGGCGCCATTTTTTCTTTTAACCGAGTATCAAATTGAACTTGATAATCAATTATTGCAATTTGAGCACTTACGAATTCTCGTATGAGGCCATTTTCTCTTTGAACTCTTCAATGGCATTTGGAATGTGGCTGGCTACTTCAAAAAAGGCATCCAGTTTGCCTTGGTCCAGTTGGTTTACAATGGCCTTTTCCAATCGGAATACGGCCCGCATGGCTATCTCGCGCTTTTCTTTTCCCTTATCTGTAAGGCATACAAAGGCCATGCGCTTGTCGGTAGCGTCTTTCTTACGGTAAATGAACTCCTTCTCCTCCATCGATTTCAGCAATCGACTCAAACTGTTGGGCTCCATTCCCATGCGTGGTGCAATACGCGTTACAGGCGTCCCTTCCTCCTCATTAATGGCCAACAGCACAAAGGCCATGCTCACGGTTGTATCATGCTCTGCGGCCATTTCGTTGTAAAGTCGCGAAATCTGAAACCAGCCTGTTCGCAACTTGTAAATGACCATCTGGTCGGCAATCTCTAAAAACTGATCCATTGGCTAAAAATAGGATTGACCGACAATAATGGTGCTTAATTTTTAATGACGGCCTGTGATACGTCAATATCCGTGTCTACGCCTATAACTTCTAACCAATAGGTTCCGCCATCCATGGGTGCCATGTCAACGGAAAAAGGAAGCGAACTTCTATCCTGAAGCAGCAAACGACCCGTAGCATCCATTACACGCCAATCTACCAAATGCCCCACTTTTTCTGATAGGGAAACCGTAACCATGCCATTGGTGGGATTGGGATATATGCGCCATTCCTCAGAGCTCAGCTCAGAAACGGAAACACTTGGGTCGACAGGAACGGCCATGGTTGCAGCAGTGGCAAATGCCCATTTGGCAATCTCGCCATAGTAAGTGGTATCAAAGAACTCCACTCGGTCTGTGGTTGTGTGATAATGCGGATTACCATCGTTATCGAAATCCTCAATAAGGAGAATAGCGCTGAACCCATGGTTCCAGAACGAAGCATGATCGCTGTAAGTGGCCCCGGGATTGTTCAATTCAATATTGAGGTTAATGCCATAAGTCGAAATCATATTCTGAGCCACGGTGGCCAGATTAACGGAGTTGGCGATAGGCCTAACATGTACACGGGCCAGATCATCGCCATTGCCATCGTATGCAATGGCGTCTATGTTGATGACGGCAATAATGGAATCGCTGTTGTTCTCTGCTAAAGTTGCGTACGCATTGGAACCCACCAGGCCGTATTCCTCTTCATCCCAAACTGCATAAACAATGGTATAAGCGAACGAATATTCCGACATGATGCGTGCTGCCTCAACCACAGCAGCCGTTCCACTACCGTCATCATCTGCAGCTGGCGACACGCTTCCTGTGGGCATGGAGTCGTAATGTCCGCAAACAACCACTTTCTGATTTGGGAAAATGAGACCAGGTTGTACGGCAACCACGTTTTCGCCTGTAGAACCGAATGTTTCCAATGTAGTGGTCAACCCGAACGATTCAAAGCGTTCCTTCACGTATCTGGCAGCCAAGGCATTTCCAGCATTGTTCCGGTTGCGCGATGCAATGGTTACCGTGTTTCCCTCCACCGTTACAGGAAACTCGCCCGAAATGGCACTGGAATAGTAAATGAGGGAGTCTATGCTTACATCCGTCAGTAACTGCTGAACCTGTGGGTCCTGTGCAAACAATCGGAATGACGAAATGGAAAGGAAAATAAACAGTAGTCGTTTCATTGGCAGACGAATATAAGCCTCTAAGGAAGAATGACGCATGTCAATTTGGTAAATACCTTTCTGAATAACTTGCCGAAAAAATTACCACATGAAAAATCGCGTACTCTATCCTACTCTAATACTATTGGCCGTTGTACTTTGGGGTTGCCCGTATAAATCTTCGGTTCCGCTTTCTGATGCAACAGAATACGTGAACAAACAAATATTCGGTAAGTGGATTCCACGCGGAATGGAGGAAAAAGCGAATCCGGAGTATTACCTCATAGAACAACGCGACACATTGCGCTATGACGTGGCACATTATCAGTACAACGAGGAAGAAAAAGGCTATACCACCAAGACCTACGTAGGCCACACTACCCGGTTAGAGAACATCCTGTTCATGAATCTTCAGGAATCGGGGACCAAAGAATACCTGCTTTACCGCTTGGATGTGAGCGATGGACTGATGACCATGTATGAGGTTACCAACAACATTGACGAAAAGTTCACAGATTCGGAGAAACTGCGTGATTTCTTCTCGAAATACATGCGATTGAGCTTCTTCTACAATGCAGAAGAAGTGGAACTCATTAGAAAGTAGTTACGGCTTGTTTGTGCTCTCCAATGAGCTTTGAATCTGCATCGATATAGCGAAGCAATACGGTCTGAGTGCTAGCCCAGCGTTGAGAATGAAATTCAGCTAAAGAGCCAAGTACAGCTATCAGCCGTCCCTGCATATCCAGCACTTCTATGCGTGCTACGGGCTTGGCATTGGGCTGCACATCTTCCAGACCAACCAACAGCAGTGGTTCTGAGAAAGAAGAACACGCATTGGCCGTTATGGCTTCAACCGTATATACGCCAGCGCCTACTGGTATGTAATTCTGTTGGTCTGCTCCCTGAATAGGACTTCCGTTAAGATACCATTGATAAGATGGATAGGAACCGGAGGCCTGCAAGGTTCCTCCCAGATCGGTAATGGAAACCTGTGGCGAAATGTACACGGCTATCTGCGTGGAGTTGGGAATGGAATACGCCTCCAGATGATTGATGGATACGGCCGTAAGTTCATGATTTCCGGCATTCTGCCAAACTACTTCCACCACAGAAGAATCTGCATTGGCGCTAACAATGGTGCCATTTTCAATATTCCAGCATATCCATCCACCTGCTGCAGGATTCAGCACTTCCAGCGTGGCCGTGTCTGCTGAACAGGATGAACTTGGAACCTGGAGGATAGCTTGCTCTGGGCGGATATTCTCGTACAGAAACGATACTATGCTATCGGTTATCGGGCTCCAATGTTCGGTGGGGCCTCCTACCAATTGGTTGTTCACATTCACTCCCCAAATGTTGTGTCCCACTCCTTGAAAAGTGTTCAACTCGGCATTGCCGCCCAGGTTGTTGACCCGCGTGGAAATATTGGCCGAACCGAACACTTCTGGCATTAGGAACAAAGCCGTGAAGGGGAAACCGTAATCGTAAGGAACAATGAGGTCGTTGGTGCCATGGAAAAGCGTCATGGGTACCAATTCGTTCTGCTGAATGTAAGCGGTGTCCATCAATGCACCCCACAGGTTGATAATACCACGTACCTGATTGCTGCGGTTGAAGTTATTGCCAGAACAACTCAAACAGCCTAGGTCGGGATTGGCACCCAACAGACCCGATTGGTAGGTTTCTGAAGGGCGTTCGTTCTCATCCATGTAAACGGCATGCATGGCCGAGAAGCCCCCGGCACTTACACCACCCACAAAAATGTAGTTGGTATCTATTCTGTAGGTAGCTGCATATTCTTTCATGTAGCGGATGGCCGCGTGGTAATCCTGTGCTGCACGATAAATGGCCCGAACAGCACTTGAAGGAGATGCAATGTTCATGTTCATTCGGTAGTTGATGCTGGCCGTTACGTAGCCCTTTTTGGCAAGGCTATCGCAGGTTGCCCAAACATCTTCATCCTCTTTAGAGCCTACCAGAAACCCACCGCCATAGGCCAGCATTACCAGCGGCCGTTGCGCCAAACCATCTCCTTCCGGAAAGAAAATATCCATGGTCATGGCCTGATTGACAGTAACGTTCTCTGCTACATAAACAGTGGTAAGCGCAGGAGAATTACCATACACAACATCCTCTATAACAGTAGATTGGAATATATTACTTAAATACCTTTCAGAAGAGCACGGTTGCCCTATGGATGCGAGCCAAACGAGGCTTAGAAGAGTTGTAAGAACAGGTGCTTTCATTTTCTTAAAGCTGCAAAAATATCTTCAGGTCTTGGGCGTACACGGTAGTTCTCGGTAAGGTCGGCATAAACTACTTTGCCCGCTTCGTTCAGCACAAAGGTGGTGGGCTTAGGCACATCCTTATCAAAACCAAGTACTTCAAAGCCCTTGGGTAAGCCATCGGTATGCAGAATACCCAGAATTTTGGCTGCTTCGTTGTTCACGTCCACCAAAAAGTCATAATCCATACCAAGACGTTGGGCATGCTTGCGGCTTTTCTCATGCGATTGCGGACTGATGAGCGTAACTCTGAGATCGAATTCCTTCAGTTCCTTCTCAAATTTCTCTAGCTCCTTTACCTGAGCAGTGCATATCGGGCACCAGTTTCCACGGTAGAAGATAACCAGTCGCTTCTGCCCTGCCCAATCTTCCGAACTAAGCTTGTTTCCTTCGTAATCTTCCAGCGTTATCTTGGGTAGTTTCTTTCCTTCCTTTACCTTCTCCTTACGTCTATCGCCAAGATCGGAGTACCAGGCCACGTAAGCCATCCAACCGCTTAAAGAAAGCAATGCCAACAGCGGTGCTGCCGAAGCCACCTGCTCTTGATAGCTGGTGTAAACCGAATACAGCGTAGCTACGAAAATGCCCACAGAGAAGCCCGCCAGACCCGGGGAGGTTCTTGGCACTTGCACCAGATACAAACGCGCGAAATACAAGGCTATCTGTGCGGCAGCAACCGTTACGGCCAACCACACAGATGAGGAGCCTAGGCCAACAACCAAAGCGTATACCCCAAGTGCTGTAACCACTACACTGTAGGTAACCAACAGCGTTAGGAACCATGATTTCAGTTTATTCTCCAACTCCTTGTTCATCTTCTCAAAATTACGTCAATCGCTGTGTTGTGTCAATTGCTTGGCACGGTCTGGATAATTGCTGATAATGCCATCTACGCCCAATTGCTTCATGCAGAGAATGTCCTCTTCGCTGTTCACGGTCCATATGTGCACCAACTTACCCATGGCATGTATCTTATCTACCAGTTTCTTTTTGGCAGACGAAAGACTTATTCCAAAAGCCTCCACGTAGTCGTATTTAGAAAGCTTAACGGCATGTAGCTTGAAATCGAGCATAACCCCACCCGAATAGGAAACGAAGAGTTTTTGCAGGCGTATCTCTGGATAGTTCTCGTGCAGATAGCTCAATACCTTATCGTTGAAACTGTGCACCAAGGCCCATTGCTCTGCTTTGTATTTCTTGATGAGCTTGGCCACGTTATCCTCAATATCAGGATAGGTTTTCCGCCCAGCTTTGATCTCAATAACGAACTCTGTTGTTCCGTCCATCAATTCAAACACTTGTTCCAATGTCGGAATGGTTTCGTTCTGGAATTCCACCTCAAACTTACCGTAGGCCTTCACGTTCTTCACTTCTTCCCAACTCTTCTTACCCACCAGACCGGTGGCATTGGTGGTACGGTCCAGTTTCTTATCATGCAGACAGACAACCACACCATCGGAAGTCTGTTGCACATCCCCCTCTATCCTATCCACTCCTATTTCCAGGGCCTTCTTTATGGCCGAAAGCGTGTTCTCTGGTGCGTAGCCAGATGCGCCACGGTGTGCTGTAATGGAGGTTTTCTGTGCCATAACGGAGGTGGAAAAGAGAAGAAACGCAAGAAAGAATCGCATGCAGCTAAAGTAAGCCAAGCGAATGTTTTTCAATAGCTTCGACCTATCGGTTGTTCATGCAGCAAAAAGAGTCACATATTGTTCCTGTTCTAGATGAACCGAAGCGTTTATCCGACTACGCAGGCGGTATTTTCCGAGCTATTCCATCCCGCAAGGGAATGAAAAAAGCAATGGACAAAGGTTTGGTGCTGTTGAATGGAAAATTGGCCTCAACGGCCGATCTTGTTTCTGGAGGCGAATGTTTGGAGCTTGTTCTGGATGACACCGAAAAGCAGCGCCCCACTATCGAACTGGAACTAACAGTGCTTTATGAAGATGAGCATTTGGCCGTAATTAATAAACCTGCTGGTATTGAAGTGAGCGGTAACCGCAAATGGACTGTTGAGAATGCACTGCTACATAACCTGAAGCCAAGTACAGAAGCGGATGCAACGCAAGCAGAGGCCATTCACCGATTGGATTACCCGACCACAGGCGCATTACTTGTTGGCAAGACCAGAACGGCCATTGCTGCCCTGAATTCATTGTTTGCGCAGCGACAGGTTGCCAAGGTCTATGTAGCCGTCACTATTGGTAAGATGACCGATGCAGGAACGATTGAAACGCTTGTAGATGGGAAGCTCAGCGAGTCTGATTATCTGGTTTTGAATTCCGTTGCATCCGAGCGTTTTTCCGTACTCAACCTGGTACAATTAACGCCAAAGACCGGAAGAAGGCACCAACTCCGTAAGCACATGGCCGAATTAGGTCACCCCATTCTTGGCGATAAGGATTACGGTACCGAAGGGCTTATTCTGAACGGAAAAGGACTCTATCTTCATTCGATGTCGCTTTCGTTCGTGCATCCGTTTACGCAACAGAATCTGACGGTGGAAGCGCCCTTGCCGAAAAAGTTCAAGAAGCTATTCCCGTAGCGAACGGCAATCCTACCTTTGCCCCTGTGGAAAACGGACAACAGACACGCATCAACAAGTTTCTGAGCGAAGCTGGCTTCTGCTCTCGAAGGGCTGCCGATAAGCTGATAGAAGAAGGAAGAGTGACCATTAACGGAGTGGTTCCTGAAATGGGCACGAAGATCTCTACTGGCGATGAAGTGCGTGTGGATGGTAAACTCATTTCTGAACCGACCGAAAAGCCCGTTTACATTGCCTTTAACAAACCAGAAGGTATTGTTTGCACCACTGATGTGGGTATTGAACCAGACAACATCATCGATTTCATCAATTACCCTACCCGTATTTTTCCCATTGGTAGGCTTGATAAGATGAGCGAAGGACTCATTTTCCTTACAAACGATGGCGACATTGTGAACAAGATCCTTCGTGCGCGCAATAACCACGAGAAGGAATATCTGGTGAATGTGAACAAGCCCATCACAAAGGAATTCATTCAACAGATGAGCGAAGGCGTTCCGATTTTGGATACGGTTACCAGAGAATGCGAGGCGGAACAGATCACCAAATTCCGCTTTAGAATTGTGCTGACGCAAGGCCTGAACCGACAGATACGAAGGATGTGTGAACACTTGGGTTACCGCGTAGTGAACCTGAAGCGAACACGTATCATGAATGTGAAACTGGACGTGCCCACAGGCGAATGGCGCGACCTTACGAAGGATGAATTGGCGGAGATAAACCGAATGGTTGCCGATTCTGCTAAAACAAACGACTAACTGATCGGGAGACCTCGCTGGTCTAATTCAACAGATCATCATCAATCGCGTTTGGCCTGTCTTTTCCTCAGGTGCACGGTGAATACACGGTTGGACCTTTTTTTCTGGATGATCAACAGCCAAACGCCACATATTACCAAGACCTAAGTTGATGGGTTTAGCCGAAGGTTTAGCTTGATAATGAAGGTGAAAGGATCTTTCCTTTAAAAATGATTCGAACCCATCTTCTGGGCCGTTATATCCTTTTCTCAGTTCTGGGTGCGTAATTCTGGAATCAATATCTTCTGTTCGGCTTGTGCATTCGGTAGTATGTCACTGGAATTGCCATGGTAGGTAAGACAAAAAGGTATTTACGGGTACAGGAGCGCTATCTACATGAAAAGAATACACATCGGTTGGAAAGAACGGGAAGGCATCACGTTCGTAGTAATTGATAAGATTAAGATTTGGCGAGGCGCCATGCGCTGTCAACAGTTTCCAGGTCTTGTAGCAGTATTTCACGCAAGCTGCCCCGTGCACTCAAGGTAAGTTCGCGAAGCTCCTTCTTCCAGCATAATCAAGTTTTCCGCAGGCTTTAACTTTCAACGATCTCAGAAAATCACTGACAAGGTTGCGCGTCCAACAGATGGCATTCATTTCACCAGCAAAAAGGCGTAAACAAGCTCGGAAACTCGTTACCTGGGTGAATTTGACTCTCGGCAGCTACGTCTATAGTCAGTGAAGATTTTCGAAGAATCGGTTTTAGGATGAGGCAGTTAGCAGCTCGTGTTTTATCGCAAGCTAAAGAGTTTCTGTTCCGCTGTGCTGAGCTATCTTGTATCAAAACCCGCCAACTGCTTTTAAAGCATCCAGCCATTCGACATGAGACAACTCCAATAGCTTATGTCATTCTAGTAATCGCGCTTTGTTTTTTAAACAGTTTCGGGCATTGGAGCTGCTCATTTGTATGAAAACACTACTTGATATCTGTACCTGTCTTTAGGTCAATTCTTTCTGACAATTGGCGCTGAGCGGAAATGCACAGACCATTGACACGGATAAATCGAGCGTTAGCCGTAAGATCAAGAACCTTTGGTGAATACGGTGAATGACCTTTACTGGAATGAAGGGTGACATTAATTTCAATCCAGATAAGCTAGATGCTGCATACTTCAACGTGTGCGTTGACGCATCAACCATTGAGACTGGAATTGACAAACGGGATGAACATCTTAAAACAGCCGATTTCTTCGATGTGGCGCAATTTCCTACCATATGTTTTCAATCTAAAGCTGTAAGCAAGATAGATTCAACTTACAGGACAACCGGAACGCTAACCATGCACGGGGTTGAAAAAACGGTGGAGATCCCATTCTCCTTTGATGGCAAAACCTTAAGAGGTTCCTTAACGCTTAATCGTCTCGATTACAACGTAGGTACTGAAGTTGGTTCTTTTACCGCAGACGAAATGGTGAATCTGACAATTGTCACCACGCTGAACTAAGCCAAGCGATAATTCTACTTTTGCGCCTAAAGAGCGGAAGTCGTGGGTAAAAAGATCTCTATTATAGGTAGTGGGTTTGCTGGATTGGCCGCGGCTGCCAGCTGTGCCAAGAACGGTCATGACGTAACGGTTTACGAAAAGAACCACCACATTGGAGGCCGCGCAAGACAATTTAAAGCAGAAGGTTTTGTATTCGACATGGGGCCTAGCTGGTATTGGATGCCGGAAGTGTTTGAGGATTTCTACAATCAGTTCGGGCACACTGCTTCCGATTTCTACCAATTAGATCGCCTATCCCCTTCTTACCGCGTTTATTTTGGTAAAGACGATTTTGTGGATATTCCCTCCAGTTTGGATGAGATCTACCAACTGGTAGAAACCATAGAAAAAGGCGCTGCCGTTCAATTGCGGAAATTCCTTAAAGAAGCCGAGTACAAGTACAATGTAGGAATGAAGGAATTCGTGTTCAAGCCTGGCCTTTCCGTGCTTGAATTCATGGATATTCGATTGATGATGAGCGCCTTTAGACTGAATATGTTTCAATCGATAAGCGCACACATTCGGCAGCATTTCAAGAATCCTAAACTGATTCAAATTCTAGAATTCCCAGTGCTATTCCTCGGTGCCAAACCAAGCGAAACGCCAGCCATGTATTCATTAATGAATTATGCTGATTGGAATTTAGGCACGTGGTATCCGCAAGGCGGGATGTACAAGATCATTGAAGCTATGGAAAGCATCTGCTTGGAGCAAGGTGTCAGGATTGAAACAGATACCAACGTGAAGCAGATACTTACCAAGAACAAACTCGTCAGTGCAATCAGTATCAACCAGAAAGAAATTGAATCGGATATTTTGATTGCCAGTGCGGATTATCATCATGTGGAGCAACACTTATTGGAAGAGAAATACCGCAATTACACCGAGAAGTATTGGGATAGTAGACAACTTTCGCCATCGTGTATGATCTTTTATGTGGGCGTAAAGAAGCGACTGGCAAATCTGCTGCATCACACCTTGTTCTTCGATACAGATTTCGATAAACATCTCACAGAGATATACGACACCAAAGTGTGGCCTAGCAATCCACTATTCTACGTTTGCGCCCCTTCTAAAACAGATGATTCCGTAGCACCAGAAGGTTGCGAAAACCTCTTTCTGCTCATACCCGTAGCGGTTGACCTCGATGATAAGGAAGAAACGCGTCAACATTACTTCGATCTGCTACTTGACCGAATAGAGCACATAACGGGCGAGAACGTGAAAGAGCATGTTGTATACCACAGAAGCTTTGCTCATCACGATTATAAGACAGATTATAACGGATATAAGGGCAATGCTTTCGGGTTGGCTAACACACTTAACCAAACTGCAATACTTAAGCCGAGTTTGCGCAATAAACACCTGAAAAATCTTTTCTTTGCAGGACAATTGACCACTCCTGGCCCAGGTGTTCCACCATCACTCATCTCTGGCCAGGTTGTTGCAGCACAAATTGAAAAGGAATTTGGCCATAAGCGTTGAGAGAGTTGAGCAAGATGGATAACCCCAAAGTTCTGTTTGACAGTGTATCTGACCGATGCAGCAAGTTGGTTACGAGCACGTATAGCACATCGTTCTCTCTTGCCATCCGCTTCCTGCACAAGGATTTTGAGAAACCGATTCATGGCATCTATGGTTTTGTACGCTTGGCAGACGAGATCGTAGACAGCTTTCACGATTATCAAAAAAAGGAACTCCTTACCCGCTTTACCAACGACACCTATTTGGCCATTGAAGAAGGCATTTCACTCAACCCTATTCTGCATAGTTTCCAACAGGTTGTAAATAACTACGGAATTGATCGCGAACTGATCCGTTTTGCGCGGCATGGCGCGTGGACCTCAGAGGAAAGAGTACAACCAAAGAAATACGAGGCCATTTTCTGGGCTCTGCTGAAGTCGTAGGCCTTTATGTGCTTGAAGGTTTTTACAGAAGGAACACAGAAACGTACGAGCAACTGAAAGCATCTGCCATGAATTTGGGGTCTGCATTTCGAAAATCAATTTCCTGCGAGATCTTAGAAAGCCGATTACAACGAACTGGGACGGTCCTATTTCCGGAATAGGCGTGACCCGCATTTCGATGATGCCACCAAGCAGCGAATCAGAAGAAGACATCAAGCCGATTTCGTGCAGGCTATGAAGGAATCATCAATCTGCTGCCCAAAGCCTGGGCTGGCATTTACTTGGCTTACATCTACTACACCGCGCTATTCAAGAAATGCTCAGAATACTCCATCAGCCGCATTTTAGAAGAACATGTCAGCATTTCCAATAGAAGAAAAGCTTCGTTATTGCTACATTTGGGGTCTTATGTTAAATCCTCGCTTCAATCTCTGCTATAAGGATGAGAACGCTCTTCATGGCGTTGCTTCTTTCAAGTTCTGCGTTTTCCATAGGACAACTTACTTCTTGACATCAGAAAGAACATCGGAGAAGTGTTCAATACCGACGTATGTATTCGGTTCTATGGTGTTCGATGATAAACAGATGTTGAGGAAAAGCAATCTCCTGCTTGGATACAAAGAGAGTTGCTGTGGAAATGGGAATGGCCCGTCACCACCCAGACGTATTTGAAAATGAGCCTTTGGGCGATGGCAAAAAAACTGAGAAATCCATAGCCAACGACCCTAAAAGCGTGAACTGCGCTTCCTTCGATTGACCATTTCAAACCTTCCTTGCCCGCCTTTTTAGGCTATTATGCAGACAAGGAGAAAACGACAAAGCATTTGGCACTTGCCAATTTGGAAAAAGCACCAAGCGAAGAATTCAAAACTCGGTTAGAAGTTTGTTACGCGTGCTGAGGAAGAAGGGAAAACTTTGGTAAAACTTTCATTTAACAGCAAAGAAACTTAGTTTAGATAGTTGGTCTGAACTTCCTTTCATCATCTAGTTTTTGTAAATGGAAATCAACTTATCCGCCTGATTTCTTCACCGGTTTTAGAATTTTGCACTAGAAGTATTTAAACTCATCAGATTGCAAATAATCATCAATATACTGTGGGTCGTAGTTGCCTTTTGGGCGATGGAGTTTGTTGCGTGGTTTGCGCATAAATACGTTATGCACAGTTTGCTTGGGCGATTCACGAGACCACCTGGCCCAACGGGGTCCAGTTCGAGAACGATTGGTGGTTGCACTTTGATGTTTGCCATTCCAAGTTGTGACTCAACATGCAGTTTGGCGTTATGAATGGTTTTGATTTTCGGTTTTATATCGGCCTTGGAATTCTATTCTACGGTATTGCCTACGTAAGCGTTCACGAAGTAGTGATATAACCGCTGGGGAACGCAATGAATCGAGAATCGTTATTTGCAGGTTTGGCACGTGCTCACATTTGCGCATCACAAGAAGCACAAGGAAAAGAAAATGGCGAGTGCTTTGGGAATTGCTCATCGTTCCGGGTCTAAATAACTAGAAAAGATTAGTTTACCATTCAAATTGAGTTTGCATGTGCTTCGCTGAACCGCGGCGTTCCTTACCTAATTCAGCTGAAATTCCAAAGTGACTTCACGTACACCTACTTGCTTGTCAATTTGGGATCGGTTCTCGTTCCGCTCCTTTTCTCATTCAGAGTCTAAGGTCAGGTTCTACAAAAGTGGAAGCACCTCTTCCCGCTCTTTTTTTTATTCCCCACTGCTGTTTGCATTCTTAGTTTGGGATAGCATTTTCACTGCTCAAGGCGTGTGGGGTTTCAACCAGGAATACCTTGCAGATCTATCTGCACAACTTGCCACTGGAAGAAGTACTGTTCTTCATCTGCATTCCATATTGCTGCGTTTTCAGCTACGAGTGCTCAACTATTTCATCAAAGAAGTGTGTAACAAGGAAACTTCCTGCAGCATGGTTTCTACTATCATACGTACATTCTGGTTGCAGCAGCTTTTCAGTACAGCGATAGAAACATACATTTCAGGACCTCTGTGCTTACAAGTGCTCCTGTTATTGCATTTGGTCATTCTGAAAAGGAATATTTGAACGATTGGTGTTCGCTATCTCGTCATCCTTGTTCCTTTCTTTATTGTTAATGGAATCCTGACTGGAACAGGATTGGAAAGAAATCCGGTGGTATGGTGACAACAATGAAGGAAATCTTGGCATCCGATTATTGACCATTCCAATTGAGACGCCATTTACGGTTTCCTTGCGGTGCCAGTAATATCTCGCTACGAATACTTTAAACGATGAGAATCGGTCTTCAGACATGGGGTACCGAGAAGGAGACTTCACTGTATTTTTGGCCTTAGCCATTGGACTGAAATGCAGGACACCGTAACCTTGGCCTATACCAGTATTGATGGAAAGGATTACGCTTCCCGTTCCTGATGTGAAAGGAATTGAATTGATGCAAGCGAATGGAAACGTACCCGGTCCTCAACCGATTTCAATCCGTATGCTGTAAAGGCAAAGAAACCGGGTTCTTTTGCCGAATACACAGAATTGTTGAAGCGCTATTTCGAACCATATACGGAAGCCATGTACACGGCATCGGTCAGTTTATGCCAACAAAACGATGCGGTTATCGGGCATGCGGTGTATCGCCACCGTACTCCACTGCCAGTCAAAGAAGTTCCGCGTACCAAAGAATCTCTTTGGTGCTTACACCCTTGGTTGTGCGGTCAATTTTGTTTCTCGATCGGTCTGAATCTCGGTCCGATTTTAAATGCGTTCTTATGGACCGTTGGCGGAATGGTTTCAACAAACTGGTGGTTCTCTACCGCAAAGAAGATCCGCAAGCGTGAAGGTTTGCTCAGCATCAAAAGTCTGCAAAAGGAACTTTTCACTTCCGATGTTTTGACCATCGTTGCGGCAAGTGAGGCGCTGTGTGAACGTCCCAGCGATTGGGGAAAGCACATACAGCAAAGTGGTTTTTTAAATCTGCCAGAATCAGTTTCCAATTGGGAAATGCCAGCCGATCTGAAGCTTTTCCTCGACAATGGAGAACCTCCTGTTTATATGACTTTCGGTTCGTGCATGCAGTTCGATCTAAAGGAATCTACCGAACTACTGATCAAAGCAGCTCGAATCTGCGGCAAACGTGTCATCATTCAATCTAATTGGGACTCGATAACAAAACCAGATGATCTGAATATCTACTGCACTGGCAGCGTGCCGCATTCCGCTCTGTTTAAACATTGTTCCGTGGTGGTCCATCATGGTGGTGCGGGAACTACGCAAGCAGCGCTGCTGGCAGGAAGACCATCTGTTGTGGTGGCCCATGGATTTGATCAGGTATATTGGGCCAAGTTGCTGCATGATAATGGTCTTGGTGGAAAACCTTTGTCGAGAAGCAATCTCAGCGCAGCAGAACTTGCACAGACCATAAAAACCGTTCTTGCAAATGATGCTTTTAAAAGGAACGCTGAACAGATCAGTACCAAAATGAAAAACGAAAATGGCGTTTCCCGTGCCGTTCAATTGATACAGAATTTAAAAGAATGATAGAAGGAAACCTGCATAAGATGAATACCGAATTCGGTTCTCCGATCAAGTACAGTTTGCATTTGAGCGGAGATGAATTGAATATGAACAAACTTCTTGGGCAGAAACTGAGGATAGAGTTTCAAGGCAGAATAAATTGTGTAGCCTGCGGAAGAGCAACCAAAAAAGCTTTCGGACAAGGTTTCTGTTACCCATGCTTTGCCAATGCACCCGAAAATGCCGAATGTATTGTGCGTCCTGAGCTCTGCGAAGGACATTTGGGTAAAGGCCGTGATCCAGAATGGGAACTGAAATACCACGTTCAGCCTCATTTTGTCTATTTGGCAGTAAGCAGCGGACTGAAAGTGGGTATTACACGCGCTACCCAGATTCCTTATAGATGGATCGATCAAGGTGCTTCTTCTGCCATTATTCTTGCAGAAGTTCCTTACCGAAGATTATCTGGAGACATTGAAGTTGCCCTAAAGGCACATTACGCTGACAAGACCAACTGGCAACGGATGCTAAAGAACGAGATCTTGGATGCAGACCTCACCGAAAAGAAAGCTGAGGCCAAACAATTACTACCTATAGAATTGCAGCAATACGTTACATATGATGCGCAAATCTGGAATCTCGAATTCCCATCTCTCGATACGCCTGCCAAGGTCAAAAGCATTCGGCTGGAAAAACAAGCAGAACTTGAAGGTGTGCTAACGGGCATCAAAGGCCAATACCTCATCTTCGATAATCAGCATGTTATTAACGTTCGCAACCATGCAGGTTACTTCGTTCGCTTCAGTTTCTAACAAACCTTTGTCGAAAGCTTGAGTAACTTGATCTTTCGTTTTTCAACATTCGTCTTCCTTTTTACTAATTTGCGGCACTTATCCCAAAGTTGTACATGTTCTGAATTTGAATTCATGAAAAGACTTTTACCTCTAGCAGTCGTCATCCTTTCTTTAGTTTCTTCCAACCGATCAGTGGCTCAATGTCCTGTGGCTGCATTTAACGCCAACCAAACTTCAAGTTGCAGCGCACCGCACACCGTCTTCTTTACCGACCAAAGCACAACTCCAGACACTTGGCACTGGGATTTCGCTGATGGAGGCCTGTCAACTGCTCAGAATCCGATTCACACATTTACTGCTGGAGGAGTATACAAGGTAACATTAACCGTTGTAGACACAATAATCGGCTGCTCAGATACCGTTTCTGTGAAGATATTCGTTTCGGTCCTAAATTCAGATTTCAGTGGGGTGCCAACATTCGGCTGTGGACCGCATACGGTTAATTTTTCTGATGCCAGCGGAGTTACTGGTCCCGGAAACATTGTTTCTTGGAATTGGGATTTTGGTGATGGCAATTCTTCAACAGACCAGAGTCCAACACACACCTACGACACGCCTGGGATTTATGATGTTGCTCTTACAACTACACTTGACAATGGTTGTACAGATACTCGCACACGAACCAATTATATTCAGGTCATTGGACCAGATGTTGCCTTTAACGGTGATGAACTATCAGGAGATGCACCGCTAACCACAAACTTCACAGATGCGACCATTGTTGCAGCACCAATAATAAGTTGGGCTTGGGATTTTGGTGATGGAAACAGTTCCACGCTTCAAAACCCTTCAAATTCGTACTCATTCAATGGAATCTATGATGTTTCTCTTACCGTAACCGATCTCGATGGATGCAGCCGTACGTTGACTAAACCATCTTACATTAAAGTACCTGCAACGCAGTGCAAAAACCTTACAGTACAGCTAGACAACACCGGAAACTATAGCCTTGCGGTTGGAAGCACTACACCACAAACAGATGCTGAGCAGATTGTTCCTGCCGGCATTCACACTGCTGGTGCGTTCGTCTATCAGTCATTTACGCCAACCGTTGACGGAATTCTTCAAAGTGTCAGTTTGTCTTTTTCTGCTGTTCCCTCTAATGATGTTGACATAGTAATTCGCGAAGGTCAAGGTTTCGGTGGTTTATCTCTTGCGGCACAGACTATTACAGTTGGCACCACAGGATTATGGGAGTATCAGCTTAGCAGTATGATTGATGTTGTTGCTGGAAATGAGTATACCATTGATATTCAACCACTCAGTTCTCCTGTAAGTCTTCAGAAAAACGATGGAAATCCTTATGCTGGTGGCAGGAACAATATCAGCGCCACTTCAGATTTTGTTTTCAGTACGAAAATTCTCCAACGCCCAGATCTTGATAACGGCTCTACGGATAGTGATGGTTTAGCGTCATTCGGTCTTTCTCAAACAACGTTTACATGTGGGGATATAGGTTCAAATACCGTTACACTTACAGCAACAGATAACCTTGGAAATTCTAGTTCTTGTGTTGCTAACGTAACTGTAAATGATGTTACACCGCCTACGGCTTCCTGCCAAAACACAACTGCGTTTATAGACGCATTAGGAATGGCTACTATTGTTGCTGGAGATATTGACGGTGGTAGCACAGATAATTGCAGTGGTTTCACACTAAGCGCATCTCAAACATCTTTTAACTGTGGAAACATCGGGTCCGTTCCTGTTACGTTAACTGTAACTGATGCTGGCAGCAATACGGCAACTTGTTCTGCAACTGTTACCGTTGCGGACAACACTCCGCCAACTGCTTTGTGCCAAAACCATACCTTGGTTTTAAATGGTTCTGGTAGTGCAACGCTCACTGTCGCAAACATTAACAATGGGTCTTCTGATAACTGCGGTTTGTCAACGTTGGCTCTTAGCCAAACAGCATTCAACTGTTCTAATATTGGAAGCAGTAACACGGTTACACTTACCGTTACAGATGTAAACAGTTTGGTTTCTAGCTGTACAGCAACCGTAACTGTAGAAGATAACCAAACCCCTACCATTAACTGCCCCTCAGATCAAATTTTTTGCTCAGTAGATGCAAGTGGAGCTATTGTTACTTACCCAGCAGTTACTGGATCAGACAATTGTACATTCAACATATCTCAAACAGATGCATCTGGGCTTACAAGTGGAAATGTATTCCCTATTGGAACCACTGTTCAGGAATGGACCATTACGGATGCTGCGCTTAACTCAAATTCGTGCTCATTCAACGTTACAGTCAATCCAACTCCTGTAGCCGATTACAGTTTCTCTGCTGCTTGTCAAGGAGAATCAACATTCTTCACTGACGAGTCGACCATTGATGCTTCATCAAGCATTGTAAGTTGGTCTTGGAATATGGATGATGGCAGCGGTTTGATCACTATTGTCGATCCTTCTCACGTTTTTGCTGCTGTTGGAACGTATGACGTTGAACTTACTGTTTTATCTGCCGAAGGTTGTTCGAATGCTGTTACTCAAAGTGTGGAAGTTACACCCGTCCCAGTAGCCGGATTTACGTTTGTAGAAGGTTGCGAAGGAAATCCAACTGTTTTCACCAATACATCTACAATTGCTTCTGGTAGCTTGAATTACGCTTGGGATTTTGGCGATGGAAATGCATCTACAGACGAAGACCCATCGAATACATATGTCTTGGATGGCACGTACACAGTTACACTTACCGTTACAAACGATAACGGTTGCGAAGATGTAATAACGCAATCAGTAACTGTTGACAATTCTCCAACAGCACTTTTCACCGCGTCTACAGAATGTGAGGGTTTTGCTACAGAATTCACCAACCTTAGCACGGGCGATGGGGCACTTTCTCACTCGTGGGATTTTGGCGATGGAAACAGTTCTATTGATACAAACCCTACCCATACTTATGCAAATGCCGGAACTTACACGGTTATTCTTACAGTTACAAACAGCAATGCGTGTGTTAACACATATACTGTATCTGTTTCTGTAAATGCATTGCCAACAGTAGATTTCAGCTTTAGCGATGTTTGCGAAGGAACAACTGCATCGTTTGTCAACAGCTCTTCTGCAGGAAGCTACGCTTGGGATTTAGGCGATGGTTCAAGTTCTACGCTTGCGAATGTTAATCATACGTACAGCACTTTTGGCATTTACGATGTGACGCTCACGGTAACGGATGCTAACTTCTGTATCAATTCTGCAACACAGCAGATTGAAATTTTCGACCTACCGGATTTCACACTTACGCCTACTGATGTTCTGTGCTACGGTGAAGCTACTGGAGCAGTGAATACCGCTCCTGTTGGAAGCCCAGCCTTTCCTTGGACCCTTAGCTTGAATGGTGCAACGCCCGTTTCAAACGGAAACTTCTCTAACCTGCCTGCTGGAAACTATGATGTAACTGCGTTTGATGCCAATGGATGCGAATTCACTTCATCAACAGTTGTGTTGCAACCAAACGATACGTTGGGAATAGATGTAACAGCACTGGTTGATATTCTTTGCAACGGTGATAACACTGGATCCATTGCAGTAGTAGGAACTGGCGGAACATCTCCTTATACATACAGTGTAGATGGAGGCTCTCCTCAAGCAACAGGTTCTTTCTCAGGTCTTTTGGCAGGAACGCATGGTGTTCAGATCATTGACAATAACCTATGTGTTTTCGATACGGTCATCACACTTACAGAACCTACTCCTTTGGTGCTTGGCCTTGTAAATGCTGAAGACCTGCTTTGTAATGGCGATAATTCAGGAATTATTGAAGTACTGGCTACTGGAGGCGTTGCTTCTTACTTATACAATGTAGATGGTGGTAGCTATGATACTCCAAGTCTATTCAATGGTTTGGCCGCTGGTCTTCACATCGTTGGTGTGTTGGATGCAAATGGATGTACAGACACGCTTCATGTTACGCTTACAGAACCTGGTATTCTTCAATTATCTGTACTTGCTACAGAAGACGCCAATTGCTTTGGAGAATCGAACGGACTGATTCAAGTGGCCGCTTCGTCAGGCACTCCCGGATATCAGTATAGCCTTGATGGCGTGAACTTCCAAGGAAGCGGTATGTTCGAAGGTCTTGGCGCTGGAACCTATACGATCAGCGTTGTAGATGCCAATGGCTGCACAGACAACCTGACTGAAACGATCTTTGAACCATCTCTTCTGACCATAGAAACCAACTCTGTTCCTGTTGCCTGTTTCGGTGATGAATCAGGAGAGATAGGAATTGTTGTTGGCGGTGGAACACCTGGTTACACCTATTCCTTTGATGGTGGCGATAATTTCGGTGGGGCAGCAACTTTCAGTGATGTTCCGAGTGGGAATTATCTTACCGTGGTACAAGATGCAAATGGTTGTACCGCATCAGAAGGAGTTGTTATCTCTCAGCCGTCATCTGCATTCAACCTTAGTGCTAATGTAACAGACGCACTTTGTCTCGATTCTGCTTCTGGTTCGGCCATTCTTGTGGGAAGTGGCGGAACTCCTACTTACACGTATTCATCTGACAATGCTTCTTTCGGTCCTTCTAACGAGTTCGGAGGATTTGCTGCTGGAATCTATACGCTTTATGCACAAGATGTGAACGGTTGTGTTGATAGTGTTCAATTCGTAGTAGATGAACCAACAACCGCTGTAAACATCACAAACGTGCTGCTCAATAATCCGGCTTGCCCAAATCAAGCAAGCGGTACAGCAACAGTTCTTGTTTCGGGCGGTACTCCAGGTTACATGTATTCAGGTAATGCTGGAAACACATTCCAAACCAATCAGATTATCGGTGGACTTAATGGAGGTAATCACTTGATTGTTGTAAAAGATGCAAACGGTTGTGTGGATACAGACACGATCACATTGCTTAGTCCTCCTCTACTCGATATTTTGGTTGATACCATTGTTGGGGTGCCATGTGAGAACGATCTTGAAGGAGAGATTCATGTTATTGCGCAGGGAGGAACGCCATCTTACAGCTACATGCTCAATGGTGGTAGTGTTCAGTCAAATGGAGATTATGTGAATCTGGTAGATGGAACCTACACGATCACTATCATGGATGTAAACGGTTGTAGCTATTCAGAGCAGTTTACTGTTGAGCCAGAAGTACTTCAACCCATTGCCGATTTTGACTTCACACTTATCGGAACGGCTGTTCTTTTCGAAAACCTGTCGAGTAATGCAACGGAGTATCTATGGGCATTTGGTGATGATTCTACCAGCACAGAAGAAAATCCAGTCCACGTTTATGCTCAGGATGGAAATTACAATGTAACGTTAACTGCTATCAACTCTTGCGGTTCTGATGAAGTGACCATTTTGGTTTCAACCATCAATATTGGAATCGATGAGGAAGAAGGAATTGCTTTCGCGTTGTATCCAAATCCAACTAGTTCTGAACTGTACTTGAAGTCAGCTTCAAATATCGAGTCTTCTCTTTCACTTGAAGTTCTTTCAACTTCTGGTCAGTTGATCAGTGCTAACCAGATTGCTAAGTTGAGCAAGGGTCAAGTAATCAATGTAAATACCAATGGATTGAGTCAAGGTGTTTATTACCTACGACTCATTGGAGAAGATTATCAATCTGTAATGCGATTTGACATTATCAAATAAGAATTAACGAAGGATGAGAAAAATGAGAATCCTGTTTTCGATACTGACGCTTGTAGCGTTTCAAGCTCACGCTACAATCGATGCTGTAGACTTTTCTACCACCTTGGTATGCGAAGGCTCGCAAACAACACTTACCAGTACATCTACCGTATCTGGCGGAGCAACAATTACCAATTGGAATTGGGACCTGGATGCCGATGGACAATTTGATGACGCTTTCGGTCCTAGCATTAGTTTTCAGTTTAATAATGCTGGAGTTTTCAACGTGGGTCTGCAGATCGTAACGGATATGGACGCACCGGTTGCAGCGTACAAATTGATTACGGTGAACCCTGTTCCGGTAGCTGATTTCGTAGCGCCTGAAGTTTGTGAAGGAACCGTTTCTGCTTTGGCAGATCAATCAACCATTGCAACTGGTTCTATTAGCAATTGGCAATGGGACCTAGACAATGATGGATTTTACAATGATGCCACAGGAAGTGTAATTGCCAACGACTTTATGAATGCAGGAAGTTATATTGTTGGCCTACAGGTTACTAGTGACCAAGGTTGCCAATCGACTACAACCGAAAATGTGACTGTTGACCCAATGCCTACAGTTGAATTCTCGGTTGCAAATGTTTGTCTAGGAAACCAGACAGAATTGACTGCGATAAGTACAGTTGGTTCGGGACAAGTTGTAAGCCATGAATGGGAATTGAACGGCAACAACTTCTTCGATGACGCCACGGGTAATGCAATCACAAACCAATTCTCAGCTGATGGTGATTATCAGATAGGACTTCGGGTTACTTCAGATCAAGGTTGTGTGAACGACACCTTCCAGTTGGTAACCATTGCGCCATTTCCGTTTGTGGGTTTCTTAACGGATGACGCTTGCCAGAATCAAACTGTAGATTTCGAGAACATCACCAACAATATCGTTGGAACAATTGATTACTCTTGGGCATTTGGAAACGAAGGAACTTCCACGGATTTTGAACCAAGTTTCTCATTCTCAGGTGCTGGTCCTGCTCAGGTAACGTTGATCGGAATCACATCTTATGGTTGTGCTGATACTATGGTGCAGACAGTTGAAGTGTTCCCTACACCTCAGGCCGATTTCACCTTTACGGAAGTATGCCTTGGGTTCGTTACCAACTTCACAAACGTAACCGACCCGAAAGGTTCAACTATTCAGAATTACTTCTGGGATCTAGGCGACCAAAACACGGATGGTGGCATCAATCCTTTCCACACCTACATCTCTCCGGATAGTTTCTTGGTAACTATGGTTGCATATACTACCGATGGCTGCAGAGATACGGTTCAACATTATGTTAATGTTTGGCCACTTCCTCAACCAGAGATCACTAGCGATGGTCCGCTACAATTCTGTTTTGGAGAAGATGTTACGTTAACAGTAAACCCAGCAGGTACACCAACTCTTTGGAGCACTGGTGAGGTTACTCAGAGCGTTACCGTTGACACTACTAATACATATGAAGTACAGATTACAGATGAGAATGGCTGTGTAGGTCAAGATCAGATAGATGTATTAAGTTGGTTACTTCCTGAGCTTACCATTAGCAATGATACAAGTGTGAGTTTAGGAGAAAATGTACCGCTTTGGGTGGATGGTGCCTTAGACTATGACTGGTTGCCAGAAACCTATCTTTTGGAATACAATCCTGCTTTGCCAAATGATACCATTACCAGCTATAATCCGAAGGAAAGCATCACCTATACAGTACTCGGAACAGATTTCAACGGATGTCAATCAGAGATCTCGGTAAATATCCAAGTGATCATGGATTACAATTTGAAGCCTGTCAATCTCTTCACTCCCAACGGAGATGGATCCAATGAGCGTTTCTATGTAGGTAACATCGACTGCTATTCCGATTGCGTACTTAAGGTTTACAATCGATGGGGATTGGAAGTTTATTCATCCAATGCTTACAAAAATGATTGGACGGGAACTTTTAATAACGACCCGCTTCCTGATGGAACTTATTACTACGTAATTGAATGTGATGGTAGAGAAGACCGTTTTGACGGAGCTGTAACCATTCTGAGATAAAAGACTTAATCCACTCGAAATCCTACTCGAATGAGAAAGATATACGTTACTCTATTGATGATTGTCCTTTTGGGGCAAAGCTTTTCCTTGTTTGCTCAGCAAACAAGATTGTCGAGCCTGTATAAGGAAAACAGATTCCTTATTAATCCTGCCAATGCAGGTTATGGTGAAGGCCTAATGGGATATTTGAATTATAGAAACCAGTGGACCAACGTAAAAGGATCGCCTACCACTGCCCTACTTAGTTTGCATACACCTTTGGGCAAAAACACGAACATTGGTACTAATCTTGTGTACGATAAAACCAACTTCGTTACCACCGTTAACGCAAAACTAGCCTATGCGCATGATATCATATTAGCTACTGACCACCAGTTGACCTTAGGCCTTGGAGTTGGAATCAATCATACACAACTTGATTTCGCTGATGCCATAGTTGAGGATCCATCTGACATCATTCTCGCTAACGGTAATGTAGGAAGCACCACATTCGACCTTGATGCGGGTATACGCTACAGTTGGAAAGGTTTGCTCGAAATTGGCATTGCATCGCCACACGTAATCGAAACAGTGGCAGAATTGAGAGCCAAAGAGAAAGAATTCACTTACGATCTATCTCGCCATTTCAGTGCTTACGTTGGGTACGATTTCTGGATCAAGAAGGATTGGTTGATCGCCCCATCAGCCATGGTTCGTTGGTTGCCTTACAAAACAAACCTGTCATATGACGGAACGGTGAAATTCGGCTACAAGCAGATCGTTTGGGCATCATTCACATGGAGAGCAGAAACGGGGCCAGTTGCTGGTGTAGGATTCAAGGTAGCTGATAAATTCATCTTCGGCTATGCTTACGATTTTACACTTAATGGTCTTGACGGGAATCCAGGTGCTCCATGGTCAAATGAGATCATGATCGGGTTTGAGTTGGACGGATTCAAGAAGAAATTCAAGAAACTGGAAGACGACATGGGGCGTATCCAGCAGGACAACGAATTGTTGAACTACAAAATGGATTCGTTAGAGAACGTACTTGGTTCAAAGATGGATTCATTGGAATCTGAGGTTGACGGAGTTAAAGGCGAAGTGAATGAACTCAGAATCAAGGAAGACGAGGATATCAAGCGACTTCAAGAAGAAATAGACAAACTGAACAAAGACATCAAGGATGTGAACGATAGGATGATCGATACCAACAAACTGAAAGGAATGTTGCAGCAGATCACTCCGTACAGAAATGCTGATGGTTCAGTTGGTATGGCCAAATCTGATCTTGAAAGTGGCTATTACGTAGTGATTGAGTCATTCAGGAAAATTGAGAACGCTTGGAAAGCGGTTGACATTTGGAAGACCAAAGGACGAGACGCCATCATCGTTTATAACGAGGAAAGAAAGTGGTTCTACGTCTACTCTACTAAATTCGATAGTCTGAAACCCGCGCTTAAGGAAATGAAGAAAACCAGAAAACTGGATGTTCCTGATGCTTGGGTTCACAAGTACAGAATTGACGCTAAAGACGTTACGAAATAGCATTAAATGCTGAACGAAATTCAAAAGGCCAATCTGAGATTCAAACTGATTGGCCTTTTTAAAATCAGATTGATCGGTTTCGTGGGGGCTAAACTCCTCACTTACAACGATGATTTAACGGTTATTCGTATTCCACTGAATAGACGTACCAGAAACCATTTAGGAAGCATGTATTTCGGTGCTTTAGCAACCGGGGCAGATGTTACTGGGGCTTGGATAGCGTTTGACTACTTGGCCAAAACGAATGCCAAAGTCTCTATCGTTTTCAAGGATATCCATGCAGAATTCTTAAAAAGAGCTGACGGAGATGTTCATTTTACTTGCACTGATGGTCCTAAAGTGCTCGCGGCATTCAATGAGACCATAGCTGATGGCGAACGTAAAAATGTTGAGTTGGAAGTTATTGCGACTGTTCCCGCAAAGTATCAAGAAGAGCCCGTTGCTAAATTCAAGATGACCCTAAGCATGCGACATAAAGCAAGCTGATTATTCTTTGTAATCCTTATTTACCTGCTCAATTGTAGGAAAAACCACACTCTCATCCCCTGCTCTTCGGCCCCAAGCGAGATACTTTCCGGTGCCAGCACAAGCATAGGCTCTCAGAGAATCTCCAGGAGCCATTGCTGTATGATGAAAACGCTTCCACTCCTTGTTCGACTCTTGAACACAGACCATC